>NZ_CP077097.1:5060757-5393636 GCF_014269225.2 Pseudomonas anuradhapurensis | reverse complement strand
GGATTTCCCCTGAGTTTGAAAGCCGGATGAGGCAAAAACAAACCGCCATTGTACCGGTCGAGCGCCCAGTTATCCACATGTGGACACGTTAGGAGCCATGACAAAACAGCCATTTATCGACCAAAACGGCTTCGCCTCGGTGTGAATAAGCCCTGTGGATAAACGCCCTTGAGGGCTATGCACAACCCTGAGCGCCACCCTGTTGATAACTCATCTGTGGATAACGACTGATTTAATCCACAGCTTTCGACCACGAACAAAACAAGCGCAGCACCGGTTGAAAACACAGTTATGAAACGCTGCACGCATTGATTTTACTGGGCTACACAAGGTTATCCACAGAAGGTTATCCACCTAAGATCTATAAGTTCTTCAGAAAAGCTTTTTATATGTCTCTTCTTTTTTTTCATGTTGTCCCCAATGTCGCTGTCCGATCAAGCACCTTGGTGATGCCAGATTGAGCCACCGTCCATCACACGCTCTATATGGAAAGGCTGGTTGGAAATTGACCTATGGGCTTGCTTTCTCTAGAATCGCCGGTCTCTTAAAAAGGGGGCCATCCCGGCCCGTCGTCGACAAACCAGGTAACACGCCATGAAACGTACTTTCCAACCAAGCACCATCAAGCGCGCGCGCACCCACGGCTTCCGTGCCCGTATGGCTACCAAGAACGGCCGCGCTGTTCTGTCGCGTCGTCGTGCCAAAGGCCGTAAGCGTCTGGCCATTTGATTTTTCGGCACAGGTGGTGAGTCAGGACTTCAGTCGGGAAAAGCGACTGCTTACACCCCGGCATTTCAAAGCGGTCTTCGACTCCCCAACCGGCAAGGTTCCAGGGAAAAACCTGCTGATCCTTGCTCGCGAGAACGGCCTCGATCACCCACGCCTAGGCCTGGTAATCGGAAAGAAGAGCGTCAAGCTCGCCGTTCAACGCAACCGCCTCAAGCGCTTGATGCGCGATTCCTTTCGTCTGAACCAGCATTTGCTTGCCGGGCTGGACATCGTGATCGTCGCGCGCAAGGGATTGGGTGAGATAGAAAACCCGGAATTGCACCAACACTTTGGCAAACTCTGGAAACGCCTGGCGCGCAGCCGGCCCGCTCCAGCAGTTACCGCCGATTCCGCAGGGGTAGACAGCCAAGATGCGTAAACTGGCCCTCGTTCCGATCCAGTTTTACCGTTACGCCATTAGTCCTCTGATGGCCAGTCACTGTCGTTTCTTCCCCAGTTGCTCCTGTTACGCTTATGAAGCCATTGAAAACCACGGCCTCTGGCGTGGTGGGTGGCTAGCCGTTCGTCGCCTGGGGCGTTGTCATCCGTGGAACGACGGCGGTTTCGATCCCGTTCCTCCCGCTCCTTCCTCCCGAACTTCTTCGATAGCCGAGTAATCATGGATATTAAACGCACGATCCTGATCGTCGCCCTGGCAATCGTGTCCTACGTCATGGTCCTCAAGTGGAACCAGGACTACGGCCAGGCTGCCCTGCCGACTCAGAATACTGCTGCCAGCACTGTTGCCCCGGGCCTGCCGGATGGCGTACCGGCCGGTAATGCCGGCGCCAGCGCCGATGTGCCGAGCGCCAATGCCGAAACCAGCGCTGCCGAACTGGCACCGGTTGCGGTCAGCAAGGACCTGATCCGGGTCAAGACCGATGTCCTGGACCTGGCTATCGATCCGGTCGGTGGTGACATCGTCCAGCTGAACCTGCCGAAGTTCCCACGTCGCCAGGACCACCCGGAGATTCCGTTCCAGCTGTTCGATAACGGTGGCGAGCGTGTCTACCTGGCACAAAGCGGCCTGACCGGTGTCAACGGTCCGGACGCCCGCCCAACTGGCCGCCCGCTGTACGCTGCCGACCAGAAGGGTTACCAGCTGGCTGATGGCCAGGACCAACTGGTGGTCGACCTGAAGTTCAGCGACAACGGTGTCAACTACATCAAGCGCTTCAGCTTCAAGCGTGGTGAGTATGACCTGACCGTCACTTACCTGATCGACAACCAGAGTGGCCAGGCCTGGAACGGCAACATGTTTGCCCAGCTCAAGCGTGATGCCAGCTCCGACCCGTCGTCGAGCACTGCCACCGGCACTGCGACCTACCTGGGCGCTGCCTTGTGGACAGCTTCCGAGCCTTACAAAAAGGTCTCGATGAAGGACATCGACAAAGGTAATTTGAAAGAAAACGTGTCCGGCGGTTGGGTTGCCTGGCTGCAGCACTACTTCGTGACCGCCTGGATTCCGGCCAAGTCGGACAGCAACGTTGTCCAGACCCGCAAGGACAGCCAAGGCAACTACATCATCGGCTACACCGGCCCGGCCCTCAGCGTGCCTGCTGGCGGCAAGGTTGAAACCAGCGCGATGCTGTACGCCGGCCCGAAAATCCAGTCCAAGCTGAAAGAGTTGTCCCCAGGCCTGGAACTGACCGTCGACTATGGTTTCCTGTGGTTCATTGCCCAGCCGATCTTCTGGCTGCTGCAACATATCCACAGCCTGCTGGGTAACTGGGGCTGGTCGATCATCGTCCTGACCATGCTCATCAAGGGTCTGTTCTTCCCGCTGTCGGCTGCCAGCTACCGCTCGATGGCGCGCATGCGTGCCGTTGCACCGAAGCTTGCTGCGCTCAAGGAACGCTTCGGTGATGATCGCCAGAAGATGTCCCAGGCGATGATGGAGCTGTACAAGAAAGAGAAGATCAACCCGCTGGGCGGCTGCCTGCCGATCCTGGTACAGATGCCGGTATTCCTGGCCCTGTACTGGGTACTGCTGGAAAGCGTGGAAATGCGTCAGGCCCCGTGGATGCTGTGGATTACCGACCTGTCGATCAAGGATCCGTTCTTCATCCTGCCGATCATCATGGGCGCCACCATGTTCATCCAGCAGCGCCTGAACCCGACCCCACCGGATCCGATGCAGGCCAAGGTGATGAAAATGATGCCGATCATCTTCACCTTCTTCTTCCTGTGGTTCCCAGCCGGTCTGGTGCTGTACTGGGTTGTGAACAACTGCTTGTCGATCGCGCAGCAGTGGTACATCACCCGCAGCATCGAAGCAGCCACCAAAAAAGCTGCTGCTTGACAGGCTACTGCGCTAGCCTGTGAATAAAAACGCCCCCTAGTGGGGCGTTTTTGCTATCTGTCGTTTTGTCGTAGAGGCTTTCGAGCATGAACATTGTGCGTGAAACCATCGCTGCCATCGCCACCGCCCAGGGCCGCGGCGGTGTCGGTATTGTCAGGTTGTCCGGCCCTCTGGCTGCCAAGGCCGGGCAGCTGATAACCGGCCGTACGCTGACTCCGCGGCATGCGCACTACGGCCCGTTCCGCGACGAGGAAGGGCTGGTGCTAGACGAAGGGATCGCGCTGTTCTTCCCCGGGCCGAATTCGTTCACCGGTGAGGACGTGCTCGAACTGCAGGGCCATGGTGGCCCGGTGGTCCTGGACATGTTGCTGCAGCGCTGTGTACAAGTTGGCTGCCGCTTGGCCCGCCCGGGCGAATTCAGCGAGCGCGCGTTCCTCAACGACAAACTCGACCTGGCCCAGGCTGAAGCCATCGCTGACCTGATCGAAGCCAGCTCAAGCCAGGCGGCGCGCAATGCCCTGCGTTCGCTGCAGGGGGAATTCTCGAAGCGTGTGCATTCCCTGACCGAAGCGTTGATTGCCCTGCGGATTTACGTCGAGGCGGCAATCGACTTCCCTGAGGAGGAGATCGACTTCCTGGCTGATGGCCACGTCCTGTCGATGCTCGATGCAGTACGCCTGGCGTTGTCCACAGTACAACGTGAAGCCGGGCAGGGCGCCTTGTTGCGTGACGGCATGACCGTGGTCATCGCCGGGCGGCCGAACGCCGGCAAATCGAGCCTGCTGAACCAGCTGGCCGGGCGGGAAGCTGCGATCGTCACTGATATCGCCGGTACCACCCGGGACATCCTGCGTGAACATATCCACATCGACGGTATGCCGCTGCATGTCGTCGATACCGCTGGCCTGCGCGACACCGACGACCATGTGGAAAAGATCGGTGTGGAACGCGCACTGAAAGCCATTGGCGAGGCCGACCGAGTGCTGCTGGTGGTGGATTCGACCGCGCCCGAGGCCAGCGATCCCTTCGCCCTGTGGCCGGAATTTCTCGACCAGCGGCCAGACCCGGGCAAGGTCACGCTGATCCGCAACAAGGCCGACCTGAGTGGTGAGCCGGTGGCGCTTGAGCAGTGTGATGACGGGCATGTGACGATAACCCTTAGCGCCAAAGGGGACGACCTGGGGCTGCAACTGTTGCGTGACCACCTGAAGGCCTGCATGGGCTATGAGCAGACAGCCGAAAGTGGTTTCAGCGCTCGTCGACGCCACCTGGATGCCTTGCGTCAGGCCAGCGAGCATCTGGAGCATGGCCGTGCCCAACTGACGCTGGCCGGGGCAGGCGAGCTGTTGGCAGAAGACCTCCGCCAGGCACAGCAGGCCTTGGGCGAGATTACCGGGGCATTCAGCTCTGACGACCTGCTAGGGCGGATCTTCTCCAGTTTCTGCATCGGCAAGTAATCCACAACCAGGCAAGGCCAAGGGCCGCTCTTTCGGGAGCGGCTTTTTTTTGCCCTGAATTTCATCACAGCAGATGCCCGTGGCCAGGCGATCGGAGTGCCTGTGGGAACGGGCCTGCCCACGAAGAACGCCTCACAAAGCCTGAGATTCTGTAGCTGTACCGATATTTCGCGGTCTCGCCCGCTTTCTCCTTGTCTGTACTGGCCGCTATCTCGATGATTTTCCTGCTCGAGGTTGAAAACGCGTTCAGGAGCCCTGTGGAAAACTCGCCTTCAGCTCCGTTGATAAGCAGGCTTTTTTTCTGAGGACAAACCGCCCTGTGGGTAAACAGGCATTTAATCCACAGGCTAAATCGCGTTATCCAGAGCCCTCATGGCCCTCCAGCCACAGGGTTTAATTTCTCTCGAAGTAGCGTGAATCATGGGCTGTGTGAGTTTATCCACAGATAAGGCTGTGCATAAGAATAAACATAAAAACAAAGCTTTTTTAAATTTTTCCTCTTTGATTTCTGTTGTCTGCCATTCATCCACAGACTGGTCAAAATTTGCTCAGACGGTTTCTTTAAAGGGGGTGAAGTCCCTATACTTGTCCGCTTACCTTCTCTATTCGCAAAAACAGGCACGAGGTGCGTGGTGGATTTCCCTTCCCGTTTTGAAGTGATCGTCATCGGCGGCGGCCATGCCGGTACCGAGGCTGCGCTTGCGTCTGCACGCATGGGTGTGAAAACCCTGCTGCTGACCCATAACGTGGAAACCCTCGGTCACATGAGCTGCAACCCCGCCATCGGCGGCATTGGCAAAAGCCATCTGGTCAAAGAGATCGATGCCCTCGGCGGCGCCATGGCGTTGGCCACCGACAAGAGCGGCATCCAGTTCCGCGTTCTGAACAACCGCAAGGGCCCGGCCGTACGCGCTACCCGTGCACAGGCCGACCGCGCCATCTACAAGGCAGTGGTGCGTGAAATCCTGGAAAACCAGCCAAACCTGTGGATATTCCAGCAGTCCTGCGACGACCTGATCGTCGAACAGGACCAGGTCAAAGGCGTGGTGACCCAGATGGGCCTGCGTTTCTTCGCCGAATCGGTGGTATTGACCACCGGTACCTTCCTCGGCGGCCTTATCCACATTGGTCTGCAGAACCATTCCGGTGGTCGCGCAGGTGATCCGCCTTCGATCGCCCTGGCCCACCGCATGCGTGAACTGCCGCTGCGCGTCGGGCGCCTGAAAACCGGTACGCCGCCACGCATCGACGGCCGTTCTGTGGATTTCTCGGTGATGACCGAACAGCCAGGCGATACACCGATTCCGGTGATGTCGTTCATGGGCAATGCCGAGATGCATCCGCGCCAGGTGAGCTGCTGGATTACCCACACCAACGCCCGCACCCACGAAATCATTGCCTCGAACCTTGACCGGTCGCCGATGTACTCGGGTGTGATCGAAGGGGTCGGCCCGCGCTACTGCCCGTCGATCGAAGACAAGATCCACCGCTTCGCCGACAAGGAAAGCCACCAGGTGTTCATCGAGCCGGAAGGCCTGAACACCCATGAGCTGTACCCCAACGGTATTTCCACTTCGCTGCCGTTCGACGTGCAGCTGGAACTGGTGCGTTCGATCCGCGGTATGGAAAACGCCCACATCGTGCGCCCGGGCTATGCCATCGAGTACGACTACTTCGACCCGCGCGACCTCAAGTACAGCCTCGAAACCAAAGTCATCGGCGGCCTGTTCTTCGCTGGCCAGATCAACGGCACCACCGGTTACGAAGAAGCCGGCGCCCAGGGCCTGCTGGCCGGTACCAACGCCGCCCTGCGGGCGCAGGGCCGTGACAGCTGGTGCCCGCGTCGCGACGAGGCCTACATCGGTGTGCTGGTGGACGACCTGATCACCCTGGGTACCCAGGAGCCGTACCGCATGTTCACGTCACGTGCCGAGTACCGCCTGATCCTGCGCGAAGACAACGCCGATCTGCGTCTGACCGAAAAGGGCCGTGAACTCGGCCTGATCGACGACCAGCGCTGGGCCGCCTTCTGCGCCAAGCGCGACGGCATCGAGCGTGAGGAACAACGCCTGAAATCGACCTGGGTACGGCCGAACACCGAGCAAGGCCAGGCCATTGTGGATAAGTTCGGTACCCCGCTCAGCCACGAGTACAGCCTGCTCAACCTGCTGGCCCGCCCGGAAATCGACTACGCCGGTCTGATCGAGGCGACCGGCGGCGAAGCGATCGATCCACAGGTCGCCGAACAGGTCGAGATCCGCACCAAGTACGCCGGCTACATCGACCGGCAGCAGGATGAAATCGCTCGCTTGCGTGCCAGCGAAGACACCCGCCTGCCTGTGGATATCGATTATTCGGGCATTTCCGGGCTGTCCAAGGAAATCCAGGGCAAGCTGGGCCAGACCCGTCCGGAAACCCTCGGCCAGGCTTCGCGCATTCCTGGCGTCACTCCGGCGGCGATTTCCCTGTTGCTGATTCACTTGAAGAAACGCGGCGCTGGCCGCGAATTGGAGCAAAGCGCTTGAGTTCCCTGGTCACCCCGCAACACGCTGAAGAGTTGTCCACAGGTGCGCGCCAGCTCGGTGTCGAGCTGAGCGCCGAGCAGCACGAAAAGCTGCTCGGCTACCTGGCCCTGTTGATCAAATGGAACAAAGCCTACAACCTGACTGCCGTGCGCGACCCCGACGAGATGGTGTCGCGTCATCTGCTCGACAGCCTCAGCGTCATGCCGTTTATCCACAGCGAACGTGACAACTGGCTGGATGTCGGCAGTGGCGGCGGCATGCCTGGCATCCCATTGGCTATCCTGCATCCGCACAAGCGGGTGACGGTGCTGGATGCCAACGGCAAGAAGACGCGCTTCCTGACCCAGGTGAAAATGGAACTCAAGCTGGACAACCTCACGGTTATCCACAGCCGGGTCGAGGCCTTCCAGCCGGCGCAACCGTTCAACGGGATCATCTCCCGCGCTTTCAGCAGCATGGAAAATTTCACCAACTGGACCCGCCACCTGGGCGACACCGGGACGCAATGGCTTGCAATGAAGGGGCTGCATCCTGCCGATGAACTGGTAGCATTGCCCGCAGACTTCACAGTGGAAAGCGAGCAGGCCCTGACCGTTCCAGGTTGCCAGGGCCAGCGCCATCTGCTGATACTGCGCCGCAAGGCATGACTGGGAACACACGCAACAATGGCTAAGGTATTCGCAATCGCGAACCAGAAGGGTGGTGTGGGCAAGACCACCACCTGTATCAATCTCGCTGCCTCGCTGGCCGCAACCAAGCGTCGTGTGCTGCTGATCGACCTCGATCCGCAAGGCAACGCCACCATGGGCAGCGGTGTGGACAAGCACGAGCTCGAGCACTCGGTCTACGACCTGTTGATCGGGGAATGCGACCTGGCCCAGGCCATGCATTACTCCGAGCACGGTGGTTTCCAGTTGCTGCCGGCGAACCGTGACCTGACTGCCGCCGAAGTGGTGCTGCTGGAAATGCAGGTCAAGGAAAGCCGCCTGCGCAACGCCCTGGCACCGATCCGCGACAACTACGACTACATCCTCATCGACTGCCCGCCGTCGCTGTCGATGCTGACGCTCAACGCCCTGGTCGCCTCGGATGGCGTGATCATCCCGATGCAGTGCGAGTATTACGCGCTGGAAGGTCTCAGTGACCTTGTGGATAACATCAAGCGCATCGCTGCCCGGTTGAATCCGGAGCTGAAGATCGAGGGCCTGCTGCGGACCATGTACGACCCGCGGCTGAGCCTGAACAACGATGTTTCGGCGCAGCTGAAGGAGCACTTCGGCCCGCAGCTGTACGACACGGTCATTCCGCGCAACATTCGCCTGGCCGAGGCCCCGAGCTTCGGCATGCCGGCCCTGGCCTACGACAAGCAATCGCGCGGCGCGCTGGCGTATCTGGCCCTGGCCGGGGAACTGGTCCGCCGCCAACGCCGTCAATCACGCACTGCACAAACAACTTAAGGAATCCGTATGGCCGTCAAGAAACGGGGTCTCGGACGTGGGTTGGATGCACTGCTCAGTGGTCCTTCCGTCAGCGCGCTCGAAGAGCAGGCTGTGAAGATCGACCAGAAAGAACTGCAACACCTGCCGGTCGAGCTGATCCAGCGTGGCAAGTACCAGCCGCGCCGGGACATGGACCCGGAGGCGCTGGAAGAGCTTGCGCACTCGATTCGCAACCATGGCGTGATGCAACCGATCGTGGTGCGCCCGATCGGCGACAACCGCTACGAGATCATCGCCGGTGAGCGCCGCTGGCGTGCTACCCAGCAGGCTGGCCTGGACAAGATCCCGGCCATGGTCCGCGAAGTGCCCGACGAAGCTGCCATCGCCATGGCGCTGATCGAGAACATCCAGCGCGAAGACCTCAACCCGTTGGAAGAGGCCCTGGCGCTGCAGCGCCTGCAGCAGGAATTCGAACTCACCCAGCAGCAGGTGGCCGACGCCGTAGGCAAGTCGCGGGTAACCGTGGCCAACCTGCTGCGCCTGATCACCTTGCCTGAGGCGATCAAGACCATGCTCGCCCATGGCGACCTGGAGATGGGCCACGCGCGTGCATTGCTCGGGCTGGAAGAAGGCCGTCAGGAAGAGGGGGCGCGTCATGTTGTCGCACGCGGCCTCACCGTGCGCCAAACCGAGGCACTGGTTCGTCAGTGGCTCAGCGACAAACCTGATCCGGTCGAGCCGAGCAAACCTGATCCGGATATCGCACGCCTTGAACAGCGTCTCGCAGAGCGCCTGGGCTCGGCCGTGCAGATCCGTCATGGCAACAAGGGCAAAGGCCAGTTGGTTATTCGCTACAACTCGCTTGACGAGTTGCAAGGTGTGCTTGCTCACATCCGCTGAAACAATTCCTGTTGTAGCGTGCAGTCGGAAATCACTACGAAGAGTTGAATAGGGGTTAATCCACCCCTATACTCTGCGCGCATTTTGTCGGCACAAATTATGCCAAGTCATAGCTGACTTGTTGGTCGACTTCCGAGGAGCAGTTGTGATGGAAATCCGCACGCCAAACCGCCTGCCTTTCCATCGCTGGGCGGTTTTTCCGGTACTGCTGGCTCAATTCGTCGTACTGCTGCTGGCAACCTTGGTGTTGTGGCAGTGGAAAGGGGCGGTCAGTGGATATTCAGGCCTTTGCGGAGGTTTGATTGCCTGGCTACCCAATGTGTACTTCGCCTGGAAGGCTTTTCGCTTCAGCGGAGCCCGGGCGGCACAAGCCATCGTCAAGTCGTTCTACGCTGGCGAGGCAGGCAAGATGATTTTGACGGCAGTGCTTTTTGCACTGACCTTCGCAGGAGTGAAGCCATTGGCGCCGTTAGCAGTATTCGGCGTCTTCGTGCTGACCCTTTTGGTCAGCTGGTTCGCGCCCCTGCTGATGAATAAAAGACTTTCGAGACCTTAGGGCGTTTGAGGCAACCATGGCAGCAGAAACCGCTTCGGGCTATATCCAGCACCACTTGCAGAACCTGACCTACGGTCAACTACCAGACGGCAGCTGGGGCTTCGCCCATTCGGCTGCAGAAGCCAAGGCAATGGGCTTCTGGGCGTTCCACCTGGACACCCTGGGTTGGTCCGTCGCGCTGGGTCTGATCTTCCTGTTCATCTTCCGCATGGCGGCCAAGAAGGCGACTTCCGGCCAACCTGGCGGCCTGCAGAACTTCGTTGAAGTGCTGGTGGATTTCGTCAACGGCAGCGTGAAGGACTCCTTCCACGGCCGTAGCCCGGTAATCGCCCCGCTGGCGCTGACCATTTTCGTCTGGGTGTTCCTGATGAACGCCATCGACCTGGTACCGGTCGACTGGATTCCTCAGCTGGCCATCCTGATCTCCGGTGACCCGCACATTCCGTTCCGCGCCGTGTCGACCACCGACCCGAACGCGACCCTGGCCATGGCCTTCTGCGTGTTCGCCCTGATCATCTTCTACAGCATCAAGGTCAAGGGCCTGGGCGGCTTCATCGGTGAGCTGACCCTGCACCCGTTCGGCAGCAAGAACATCTTCGTGCAGATCCTGCTGATTCCGGTCAACTTCCTGCTGGAATTCGTCACCCTGATCGCCAAGCCGATCTCGCTGGCACTGCGTCTGTTCGGCAACATGTACGCTGGCGAGCTGGTGTTCATCCTGATCGCCGTGATGTTCGGCGCCGGCATCCTGTGGCTCAGCGGCCTGGGTGTGGTGCTGCAGTGGGCGTGGGCTGTGTTCCACATCCTGATCATCACCCTGCAAGCCTTCATCTTCATGATGCTTACCATCGTCTACCTGTCGATGGCTCACGAAGATAACCATTAAGACCGCCTGGCGTGTCTGATAGCCTTCCCCGCTCGTTTGGGGGGAGGGCTTAAAAAGTCCGCAAGGGCATGCTGTACCAAACGATTTGTTTTACCGCTTCAAACTAAAAACCTAACCAATACGACGTAAAAGTCGGGAGGAAAGATGGAAACTGTAGTTGGTCTGACCGCTATCGCTGTTGCTCTGCTGATCGGCCTGGGTGCTCTGGGTACCGCCATTGGTTTCGGCCTGCTGGGCGGCAAGTTCCTGGAAGGCGCTGCTCGTCAGCCTGAAATGGTTCCGATGCTGCAGGTCAAAATGTTCATCGTTGCCGGTCTGCTCGACGCCGTAACCATGATCGGTGTTGGTATCGCCCTGTTCTTCACCTTCGCGAACCCCTTCGTTGGTCAGATCGCCGGCTAATCACTCGTTTCCACGAGTTGATTGGTGTGATGGACAAAGACCGAGCGAGGTGTTGGCGTGAACATTAATGCAACCCTGATTGGCCAATCCGTTGCTTTTCTGATTTTTGTACTCTTCTGCATGAAGTATGTATGGCCTCCGGTCATCACTGCTCTGCAAGAGCGCCAAAAGAAGATTGCCGACGGCTTGGACGCTGCCAACCGCGCAGCTCGCGACCTGGAGCTGGCCCAAGAGAAAGCGGGTCAGCAACTGCGTGAAGCAAAGGCACAGGCAGCCGAAATCATTGAGCAAAGCAAGAAACGCGCTGCTCAGCTTGTCGAGGAAGCCCGTGAACAGGCTCGCGTCGAAGCTGACCGTGTGAAGGCTCAGGCTCAAGCCGAGATCGAACAGGAACTGAACAGCGTCAAAGACGCCCTGCGTGCCCAAGTGGGTGCCCTGGCTGTTGGCGGTGCTGAAAAGATCCTTGGCGCCACAATCGATCAAAACGCGCATGCGGAGCTGGTTAACAAACTGGCCGCTGAAATTTAAGCGAGGGCGATCATGGCAGAACTGACCACGTTGGCCCGACCTTACGCTAAGGCTGCCTTTGAGCATGCCCAGGCCCATCAGCAACTGGCCAATTGGTCAGCCATGCTCGGCCTGGCTGCTGCGGTGTCGGAAGACGACACCATGCAGCGCCTGCTCAAGGCCCCGCGACTGACAAGCGCAGAAAAGGCCGCCGCATTCATTGAAGTGTGCGGTGACAAGTTCGATGCACAGGCACAGAATTTCATTCATGTTGCCGCGGAAAACGACCGTCTCCTGCTCCTGCCGGAGATTGCCGCCCTGTTCGACCTGTACAAGGCCGAGCAAGAAAAATCCGTGGACGTGGAAGTCACCAGTGCTTTTGCGTTGAACCAAGAACAGCAAGACAAACTCGCCAAGGTTCTCAGTGCACGGCTCAGCCGGGAAGTGCGCCTGCACGCGTCGGAGGATGCCAGCCTGATCGGCGGCGTCGTCATCCGCGCCGGCGACCTGGTAATCGATGGCTCGGTTCGCGGCAAGATCGCGAAACTGGCCGAAGCATTGAAATCTTGAGTTTGAAGGGGCAGCAGAGCAATGCAGCAACTCAATCCTTCCGAAATTAGTGAAATCATCAAGGGTCGCATCGAGAAGCTCGATGTCGGCTCCCAAGCCCGTAACGAAGGTACCGTCGTAAGCGTTTCCGACGGTATCGTACGGATCCACGGTCTGGCCGACGCTATGTACGGCGAAATGATCGAGTTCCCGGGCGGCGTATACGGTATGGCACTGAACCTGGAGCAAGACTCCGTAGGTGCGGTGGTACTGGGTGCGTACACCTCCCTCGCCGAGGGCATGAGCGCCAAGTGCACCGGTCGCATCCTGGAAGTTCCGGTCGGCAAAGGCCTGCTGGGCCGCGTCGTCGACGCTCTGGGTAACCCGATCGATGGCAAAGGTCCTCTGACCACCACCGAAACCGACGCGGTCGAAAAGGTCGCTCCGGGCGTGATCTGGCGTAAGTCGGTAGACCAGCCTGTACAGACTGGCTACAAGTCGGTTGACGCCATGATCCCGGTTGGCCGTGGCCAGCGCGAGCTGATCATCGGTGACCGTCAGATCGGTAAGACTGCCATGGCGGTCGACGCGATCATCAACCAGAAAAACAGCGGCATCTTCTGCGTATACGTGGCCGTAGGCCAGAAGCAGTCGACCATCGCCAACGTTGTGCGCAAGCTGGAAGAAGCCGGCGCCCTGGCCAACACCATCGTTGTTGCCGCCAGCGCCTCGGAATCGGCCGCGCTGCAGTTCCTGGCTCCTTACGCCGGCTGCACCATGGGCGAATACTTCCGTGACCGCGGTGAAGACGCCCTGATCGTTTACGATGACCTGTCCAAGCAGGCCGTTGCCTACCGTCAGATCTCCCTGCTGCTGCGCCGTCCGCCAGGACGTGAAGCGTACCCAGGTGACGTGTTCTATCTCCACTCCCGTCTGCTGGAGCGTGCATCGCGCGTTTCGGAAGAGTACGTCGAGAAGTTCACCAACGGCGCAGTCACTGGCAAGACCGGTTCCCTGACCGCCCTGCCGATCATCGAAACCCAGGCTGGCGACGTTTCCGCGTTCGTTCCGACCAACGTGATCTCCATCACCGACGGTCAGATCTTCCTGGAATCGGCCATGTTCAACTCGGGCATCCGCCCTGCAGTTAACGCCGGTGTTTCGGTATCCCGCGTAGGTGGTGCCGCTCAGACCAAGATCATCAAGAAGCTGTCCGGTGGTATTCGTACCGCTCTGGCTCAGTACCGTGAACTGGCTGCATTCGCCCAGTTCGCTTCCGATCTGGACGAAGCGACCCGCAAGCAGCTGGAGCATGGTCAGCGCGTTACCGAGCTGATGAAGCAGAAGCAGTACGCGCCAATGTCCATCGCGGACATGGCCCTGTCGCTGTATGCCGCTGAGCGTGGCTTCCTGACCGACGTAGAAGTCTCCAAGGTCGGCAGCTTCGAGCAAGCTCTGATCGCCTACTTCAACCGTGATCACGCCGAACTGATGGCCAAGATCAACGTGAAGGGTGACTTCAACGACGAAATCGACGCTGGCATGAAAGCTGGTATCGAGAAGTTCAAGGCCACCCAGACCTGGTAAGCCGCAGCGGGGGCCCTGGCCCCCGCTTGCTAACCTGATAGGTGATACATGGCAGGCGCAAAAGAGATTCGCAGTAAGATTGCGAGCATCAAAAGCACGCAAAAAATTACCAGCGCCATGGAAAAAGTGGCGGTCAGCAAAATGCGCAAGGCACAACTGCGCATGGCTGCTAGCCGTCCTTATGCGGAGCGTATCCGCCAGGTGATCGGTCATCTGGCCAACGCCAACCCGGAGTACCGCCACCCGTTCATGATCGAGCGCCCTGTAAAGCGCGCCGGTTATATCGTGGTGAGCAGTGACCGTGGTCTGTGCGGCGGCTTGAACACCAACCTGTTCAAGGCCCTGGTCAAGGACATGAACGAAAACCGCGAACAGGGCGTTGAAATCGACCTGTGCGTGATCGGCAGCAAGGGTGCGGCATTCTTCCGCAGCTTTGGCGGTAACGTCGTAGCCGCGATCAGCCACTTGGGCGAAGAGCCATCGATCAACGACCTGATCGGCTCCGTCAAAGTGATGCTGGACGCCTACCTGGACGGCCGCATCGATCGCCTCTCGGTGGTTTCGAACAAGTTCATCAACACCATGACCCAAAAACCGACGGTCGAGCAATTGGTACCGTTGGTGGCAACCCCGGATCAGGATCTCAAGCATCACTGGGACTACCTGTACGAACCCGACGCAAAAGAGCTGCTGGACGGCTTGATGGTGCGTTACGTGGAGTCGCAGGTGTACCAGGCGGTGGTCGAGAACAACGCTGCTGAACAAGCGGCCCGGATGATCGCCATGAAGAACGCCACAGACAACGCCGGTGATTTGATCAGCGAACTCCAGCTGATCTACAACAAGGCGCGTCAGGCTGCGATCACCCAGGAGATCTCGGAAATCGTCGGCGGCGCTGCCGCGGTTTAACGGTTCAAATATTCAGAGGATCCAGCTATGAGTAGCGGACGTATCGTTCAAATCATCGGCGCCGTCATCGACGTGGAATTCCCACGTGACGTCGTGCCGAGTGTTTACAACGCGCTGAAAGTACAAGGCGCGGACACCACCCTGGAAGTTCAGCAGCAGCTGGGCGACGGCGTGGTTCGTACCATTGCGATGGGCTCGACCGAAGGCCTGAAGCGCGGTCTGGATGTCGTCGACACCGGCGCTGCCATCTCCGTTCCTGTTGGTAAGGCCACCCTGGGCCGTATCATGGACGTTCTGGGCAACCCGATTGACGAAGCTGGCCCGATCGGCGAAGAAGAGCGTCGTGGTATCCACCAGAAGGCGCCTTCCTTCGCTGACCAGGCAGGCGGCAACGACCTGCTGGAAACCGGCATCAAGGTTATCGACCTGGTTTGCCCGTTCGCCAAGGGTGGTAAGGTTGGTCTGTTCGGTGGTGCCGGCGTCGGCAAGACCGTTAACATGATGGAACTGATCCGTAACATCGCCATCGAGCACAGCGGTTATTCCGTGTTCGCTGGTGTGGGTGAGCGTACTCGTGAGGGTAACGACTTCTACCACGAGATGAAGGACTCCAACGTTCTCGACAAGGTAGCACTGGTCTACGGTCAGATGAACGAGCCACCAGGAAACCGTCTGCGCGTAGCGCTGACCGGCCTGACCATGGCTGAGAAGTTCCGTGACGAAGGTAACGACGTTCTGCTGTTCGTCGACAACATCTACCGTTACACCCTGGCCGGTACCGAAGTATCCGCACTGCTGGGCCGTATGCCTTCCGCAGTAGGTTACCAGCCGACCCTGGCCGAAGAGATGGGCGTTCTGCAAGAGCGTATTACTTCGACCAAAGAAGGTTCGATCACCTCGATCCAGGCCGTATACGTACCTGCGGACGACCTGACCGACCCGTCGCCAGCCACCACCTTCGCCCACCTGGACGCCACCGTCGTTCTGTCCCGTGACATCGCTTCCCTGGGTATCTACCCAGCGGTTGACCCACTGGACTCGACTTCGCGCCAGCTGGACCCGAACGTGATCGGCAACGAGCACTACGAAACTGCCCGCCAGGTTCAGTATGTTCTGCAGCGCTACAAAGAGCTGAAAGACATCATCGCGATCCTGGGTATGGACGAACTGTCCGAAGCCGACAAGCAACTGGTAGCCCGCGCTCGTAAGATCCAGCGCTTCCTGTCGCAGCCGTTCTTCGTGGCCGAAGTCTTCACCGGTTCGCCAGGCAAGTACGTTTCCCTGAAAGACACCATCGCTGGCTTCAGCGGTATCCTCAAAGGTGACTACGACCACCTGCCAGAACAAGCGTTCTACATGGTCGGCAGCATCGACGAAGCGATCGAGAAAGCCAAGAAACTGTAATCCCGGCGCCCCGAAAGGGGCGCTAATCAGGTTGAGGCAAGCAGATGGCTATGACAGTCCATTGCGATATCGTCAGCGCGGAAGGAGAAATCTTCTCCGGTCTGGTCGAGATGGTGGTTGCGCACGGCAACCTGGGCGATCTGGGTATCGCTCCGGGCCACGCGCCGCTGATCACCAATCTGAAGCCAGGTCCGATTACGCTGACCAAGCAGGGCGGCGAGCGCGAGGTGTTCTACATCTCTGGCGGCTTCCTGGAAGTGCAGCCGAACATGGTCAAGGTACTCGCCGACACCGTGCAACGTGCAGCCGACCTGGACGAAGCCTCCGCTCAGGATGCCGTCAAGGCAGCTGAGAAGGCCCTGCATGAGAAAGGCGCGGATTTCGACTACAGTGCCGCATCCGCACGTCTGGCCGAGGCCGCAGCCCAGCTGCGTACCGTCCAGCAGATCCGCAAGAAGTTCGGCGGTTAATTCCGCAGGCTTCATGTAGATTGAGAACAAGGGTAGCCATCGGCTACCCTTTTTCTTTTTTGCAACCTTAGAACCGGTCATTTCACTGACCGCCCAGGATTGGTAGCCAGTAATGTCACTCGATATCGTTATTCTCGCTGCCGGCCAAGGTACCCGCATGCGCTCGGCGCTGCCCAAGGTGCTGCATCCGGTAGCCGGCAATTCCATGCTCGGGCATGTTATCCACAGCGCGCGCCAGCTTCAGCCGCAAGGTATTCACGTGGTCATTGGCCATGGTGCCGAGCTGGTACGCGAGCGCCTGGCCGCCGACGACCTGAACTTCGTCATGCAGGACAAGCAACTGGGCACCGGCCATGCAGTTGCCCAGGCGTTGCCGGCCTTGACTGCCGACACCGTGCTGGTGCTGTACGGCGACGTGCCTTTGATTGAAGTGGAGACGCTGCAGCGCCTGCTGGCCAAGGCCAACTCCCAGCAGCTGGGCCTGCTCACGGTAACCCTCGACGACCCGACCGGCTATGGCCGCATCGTGCGTGACGAGCAGGGCAAGGTGACCGCTATCGTTGAGCACAAGGACGCCAACGATGCGCAGAAAGCGATCAAGGAAGGCAACACAGGCATTCTTGCCCTGCCAGCCGCACGCTTGGCTGACTGGATGGGTCGCCTGTCGAACAACAATGCCCAAGGCGAGTATTACCTGACCGATATCATCGCCATGGCGGTGGCCGACGGCCTGGTAGTGGCTACCGAGCAGCCACACGACCCTATGGAAGTGCAAGGCGCCAATGACCGTCGCCAGCTGTCCGAACTGGAACGTCACTACCAGCTGCGCGAAGGCCGCCGCCTGATGGCCCAGGGCGTGACCCTGCGCGATCCGGCACGCTTCGATGTTCGCGGTGAAGTGACCGTCGGCCGTGACGTGCTGATCGACATCAACGTAATTCTCGAAGGCAAGGTTGTCATCGAGGACGACGTCCAGATCGGCCCGAACTGCGTGATCAAGAACACCACCCTGCGCAAGGGCGCGGTGGTCAAAGCCAACAGCCACCTCGAAGGCGCCGTGATGGGTGAGGGCAGCGATGCCGGCCCGTTCGCCCGCCTGCGCCCGGGCAGCGTGCTGGAGGCCAAGGCCCATGTGGGTAACTTTGTCGAACTGAAGAACGCGCACCTGGGGGAGGGGGCCAAGGCTGGCCACCTGACCTACCTGGGCGATGCGGAGATTGGCGCACGCACCAACATCGGTGCCGGTACCATCACTTGCAACTACGATGGCGCCAACAAGTTCAAGACCGTGATGGGCGAAGATGTCTTCATCGGCTCGAACAATTCGCTGGTTGCCCCTGTGGATATCCAAGCGGGTGCGACCACTGCAGCTGGTTCGACCATCACCCAGACCGTCGAGGCTGGCGACCTGGCGGTAGCACGAGCCCGCCAACGCAACATCGCGGGCTGGAAGCGGCCGGAGAAGATCAAGAAGAACTGAGTTATACACAGCTGGTTCGATCAACAGCCGACTTATGTGAATAAGTCGGCTTTTTTGTGGGCGGCCCATCCATTTTGGATAAGTTTTGCACAATTCCTGTAGGAGTGGCTTCAGCCGCGAACACCGGCAAAGCCGGTGCCAGCCACAGGTGGTTCTTCGCAGGCGAACCCACTTCCAGCGGTTGGCCATTTATCTTCGGCTTTTATCCACAGCTTGACGAATCTCCCATCTTAGGTTTTGATTGCAAGCATTATCTTTCGAATCGAAACTTAGGCGCGAATGTCGAAACGAAACACACCACAACGGCGGCATAACATCCTGGCATTGCTCAGCGAGCAGGGCGAGGTGAGTGTGGACGCGTTGGCCAAGCGTTTCGCCACCTCGGAAGTGACCATTCGCAAGGATCTGGCCGCCCTCGAAACCAACGGCCTCCTGTTACGCCGTTATGGTGGCGCAGTCCCGGTGCCGCACGAGCTGCTCGCTGAACCCGCCCAGCCCGTATCTTCCTATAAAAAGGCCATTGCACGTGCCGCCGTCGGCCGTATTCGTGAACATGCACGCATCATCATCGACAGTGGCAGCACCACGGCGGCGATGATCCCTGAACTGGGGCGCCAGCCTGGCCTGGTGGTGATGACCAATTCGCTGAACGTCGCCCGCGCCATCTGCGACCTCGAACATGAGCCGGTGCTGCTGATGACGGGCGGTACCTGGGACCCCCATTCCGAATCGTTCCAGGGCCAGGTGGCCGAGCAGGTATTGCGTTCCTATGATTTCGACCAGCTGTTCATCGGTGCCGATGGCATCGATCTCGGCCGGGGTACCACCACCTTCAACGAGCTGCTCGGGCTGAGCCGAGTCATGGCCGAAGTCGCCCGAGAAGTGATCGTGATGGTCGAGTCGGACAAGGTCGGGCGCAAGATCCCCAACCTTGAGCTGCCCTGGGGCAGCGTGCACACCCTTATTACTGATGAGCGCCTGCCCGCAGCGGCACGCGAACAAATTCAAGCCCGCGGCATCAACCTGATCTGCGCCGCGATCAGCCAGGAGCAATAAACCATGTGTGGAATCGTTGGTGCCGTCGCCGAACGCAACATCACAGCCATCCTGATCGAAGGCCTCAAGCGTCTTGAGTACCGCGGCTACGACAGCGCCGGCCTGGCCGTGCTCACCCAGAACGGTGAACTGCAGCGCCGCCGCCGTATCGGCAAGGTCAGCGAGCTGGAAGCTGCGGTTGCCGCCGAGCCACTGTCCGGGCAGCTGGGCATCGCCCATACCCGCTGGGCTACCCACGGTGCGCCGACCGAAGGCAACGCCCACCCGCACTTCTCCAGCGACACGGTGGCGGTGGTACACAATGGCATCATCGAGAACCATGAAGAACTGCGCGAGGAACTGAAGGGCCTTGGCTACGTCTTCAGTTCGCAGACCGATACCGAAGTCATCGTCCACCTGATCCATCACACCCTCAAGCTCGTTCCTGACCTCACCGATGCGCTCAAGGCCGCGGTGAAGCGCCTGCATGGCGCCTACGGCCTGGCGCTGGTCAGTGCCAACCAACCCGACCGCCTGGTGGCGGCACGCAGCGGCAGCCCGCTGGTCATCGGCCTGGGGCTGGGTGAAAACTTCCTGGCCTCCGACCAATTGGCGCTGCGCCAGGTCACCGACCGCTTCATGTACCTCGAAGAAGGCGATATCGCCGAGATCCGCCGTGACCAAGTGAGCATCTGGGACCAGGCCGGGCACAAGGTACAGCGTGAGACCGTGCAGTACCACGAAGGCGCCGAAGCGGCCGACAAGGGCACCTATCGCCACTTCATGCTCAAGGAAATTCACGAGCAGCCAAGCGTAGTGCAGCGCACCCTGGAAGGCCGCCTGGGCAAGGATCACGTCATGGTCCAGGCCTTTGGCCCACAGGCTGCCGAGCTGTTCGCCAAGGTGCGTAACGTACAGATCGTTGCCTGTGGCACCAGCTATCACGCCGGCATGGTGGCCCGCTACTGGCTGGAAGAACTGGCGGGCATACCTTGCCAGGTGGAAGTGGCCAGCGAATTCCGCTACCGCAAGGTTGTAGTGCAAGCGGACACCCTGTTCGTCTCCATCTCCCAGTCCGGCGAAACCGCCGACACCCTGGCAGCGCTACGCAACGCCAAGGAGCTGGGCTTCCTGGGCAGCCTGGCGATCTGCAACGTAGGCATCAGCTCGCTGGTGCGTGAATCCGACCTGACCCTGCTGACCCTGGCCGGCCCGGAAATCGGCGTAGCCTCGACCAAGGCCTTCACTACCCAGCTGGTTTCGCTGATGCTGCTGACCCTGGCCCTGGGCCAGGTGCGCGGTACCCTGCAAGCCGGTGTCGAGGCCGAGCTGGTGGAGGAGCTGCGCCGCCTGCCGGCCCGCCTGGGCGAAGCGCTGGCGATGGACGCCATCGTCGAGAAGACCGCCGAGCTGTTCGCCGACAAGCATCACACCCTGTTCCTGGGCCGTGGTGCCCAGTACCCGGTGGCCATGGAAGGAGCGCTCAAGCTCAAGGAGATCTCCTACATCCACGCCGAAGCCTATCCGGCGGGCGAACTCAAGCACGGCCCGCTGGCCCTGGTAGACAACGATATGCCAGTGGTTACCGTGGCGCCGAACAATGAACTGCTGGAAAAGCTCAAGTCCAACCTGCAGGAGGTGCGCGCCCGTGGTGGCGAGCTGGTGGTGTTCGCCGACGAGCAGGCCGGCATGAGCAACGGCGAAGGCACCCACGTGATCAAGGTACCGCACATCATCGATGCCCTGGCGCCGATCCTCTACACCATCCCGTTGCAGCTGCTGTCCTACTACGTGGCGGTGCTCAAGGGCACGGATGTGGACCAGCCGCGTAACTTGGCCAAGTCGGTGACTGTGGAGTAAGGCGCTGCAGTTTCTGCAGCTGTTGGTTTCTGATAACTGAAGCTGTCGCAAAGGGAGGGAGCCACCCGTGGCTCCCTTCGGCGACAAGCACTTCCTGCCTCTGTTGCGCTCGCCGCAACCCGCTTCGCCTCTCGTCCACGCCTTTTCCAATAGCTCGTCTCCTGCCACAGCGTCCTACTGGCGATAGCTTTTCACCTGTCAAAGTCGCCTGGGCCCGATGCCGGCGACACGCTATAGCACTAGCAAATCAGCGGCAGTGCCAGCTGAGAAAGGGGATAGGTGTCTAATTAAGTCACAGCAGAGGCGCAATTAAAGCGTTTGTAAGCTTGTGTGCTTCACGCCAATCTAAAGGTCGCACCTCTGTGGGGGCGATGGTGGCTGCGCTGTCACAGCCTGCAGCTGTCACTGCACGTGGTCGGTACTGGCTCGTTGTTAACCGGGGCTGCTTGGCAGTACAGGTTGTGGACGCCCGGAAGCTGTTGAGTTGATTGCCAGGAGGCACCTTGCATGGCCAGTTATGGACTGTTTCTCATCCTCGCGACCCTTACCGTATTGAGCCCCGGCCCCGGGGTGGTGCTGACCCTCTCCAATGCCCTGCGCCATGGCTGGAGCGGTGCCCTGCCGGGGATCTTCGGTATCGCCTTGGGCGCTTTCATCGTCGCTGGGCTCTCGGCCAGTAGTGTGGGGTTGGTTCTGGCGACCTCGGCAACGGCGTTCACCGTACTCAAGTACGTCGGCGCGTTGTACTTGTTGTACTTGGGCGTGAAGATGTGGCGTACCCAGCGTTTCATCCCGGAGCTCGCCGTGACCGCCACGCAACCCTGGCGGCGCTTCGTCGAAGCGTTGTCGATCCAGCTGCTGAATCCCAAGGCCGGATTCTTCTTCCTGGCGGTGTTTCCGCAATTCATCAGCCCCCAGGACAACTACTACCGGCAGTTCTTCCTGTTGGTTTCGTCCTATGCCTTGCTCGTCGTGTTGGTGCACACCGGCTACGCGCTGATGGCCAATGGCGCCAGGGGCTGGTTGTCGACCAACCGTGGCGCGCGAATCGTCGGCAAGCTCTCCGGAATCACCTTCTTTTGCTTTGGTATTCTGATGGCGTCGGCTAGCAAATAAAACGCTGAATGGAACTTATCCGAAAGTCGCAATCTATATGTCACATGCGACACGTACCTTGGTCGTAATCGCGATAGCCACGACAAACGGATAAACAGAGTTCCAGCATCCACATTGACTCACATTTTAATATCACCGACTATCACGCTTGCGCGGTAATCCGAGGCTCACGATTTTTGAGCAACAACTCTAAAATGATTTGCACGGCGCAATGGCTTTGCCATTTATCGCGCCGTGAGAAACGGCAGGAACACGACATGGACAGTCGAAACCGGGACGCAGCCACTACATGCGATAAAAACCACCCCATCACATACCTGCATGACGAGCTGCAGCTTCAATTGTGTGATGTGAAAGATTTGAAATATGCGTACTACGCCGCTACTCATAATCGCAATGTAGAGCCGATTATCATTTCAAATTACCCACCGAGCTGGGTTAAAAGCTATAAAGATAACAAGAGCTATCTGATCGACCCAATCATCAAGCATGGGCTGAGGGAGATCACACCTTTCTCTTGGCACGAAGCCCTTGCCAACAGCGGTCCCGAAGGCGTGGACTTTTTCAGGCGCGCTACCCGTTATCGAATCTGCTCGGGTACCACGTTTACCCTGCGCGATGCGTCCGGAACCTTCTGTGCCTTGAGTGTGTGCGATGCGGGTTCGCAAGTGGATTTTGATCGACGTATGGCCAAGCAGCAAAGCCAGCTGCAAATGCTGCTGATCAAATTTCATAGTTGGCTGATGACCTCGCGCAAAACCGATCAGCTGTTTTCCAGTGCAGCCGATGGGCCGCTTTCCACCCGCGAACTGGGCGTGCTGCAACTGGTCATGCGCGGCAAGACCTACCGCGAAATTGCCACGGACTGTGGAATTTCAGAGCGCACAGTGAAATTCCACATGTCGAACATTTCTGGCAAATTGCAGGTCGGCAACGCCAAGCAAGCCGTCTACGAGGCCAAGCGACAGGGCATCATCTGATCAGGCGATGTGGTTGTCGGATACATCGTGCAACTGCAGGCTCAACGGCCATTGCTGGGTCTGCAGTGATGACAGCGGTTGCTTGCGCGCAATGCTTTCGAGCAGTCGCAGGCGGTTGGACGAACTGATCGGCATGTCCAGCAAATGCACCGTCTCACCCGGCGACGCCTCGCCGCTGTCGAGAATCTGGTAGTGCCAGCCGGCCTGTCGAACGATGCGTGCCATGGCATCGCTGACCACGGTGACGATCGATTTCAAGCCGGTCAGTTCGCCGTGGTCATGCATGCTGAAAAGCAACATTTCGGTCAATGGCAAGTGCGCCAGGCCCAACTTGCGTGAACGGGTCTTATCGACGAAGAAGCGGCTGGATTCAGCCATCAAGGCCCGCTTGGGCGGTGTGCAACTGAAGAAATCGCGAAAGGGACCTTCAACCATATAAGGGTGTAGCGTGTTGATCAGGCGCAGCCCCGCCAACGGTATGCCTTGGCAAGTGCCAACCAGATACGTCGTGTTCCAGTTGTCATATTCATCCAATTCAATGCCATTTCTCACCGTGACTTTCCAATTAAGGCGATCACAGAAAACATGCTTGCGTAAGCCGTACAACTCGGCAACCCAAGGATGTGGGTCACGACGGTATTCAATCTTGTGAAAGTCGATAGTTATCATATTGGGCTGTTCCCTTGCCTCAGGTATGGCGGTCGCGTGGGCGTTGGTATACAGCATGCCCTTCGAAATACAACCTGCTGATTCTATCAACTGTCGGCGCTGAGCAACCTGTACTTAAGTGCATGCAGCCCGTCGGTATTTCGGCAAATACCGAGCGCCTGTACCTAGATACAGTTGTTGCCATCGCAGAATTGGGCACACTTCCCGGGTCGTTGTGTAGGACGCCAGTTTTCACAACTTACAAGACGTTATTTGCCAGGCACACGGTTGCGATGGGTATCGAAAACCCTCGTATGTTCGGCCCTGGCAGTTAGCGCCTGCACTCAATGCCGCCCTTGTTCATACACGGGTTGTCACGCCAGCACATCAATCAGGGAAGACCATGGAAAAGCCAGCCTCTCCAGCACCTCGCCGCGTCGTCGTTACTGGTTACGGTGCGATCTGCTCGCTCGGCCAGAACGCCGATGCCATCTGGGACGCGATGATGGATTACCAGATCGGCTATCGTCTGCACCGTTTTGATGACCCGACTATCCATGCGCGCTTCTTCGGTTTCATCGACGACTTCGGCCGCGAGGCCATGCGGCCGTTCTCGAAGAAGATTTCCAAGATGTTGCCTCTGTTCGCCAAGTACAGCTTGGTGGCGGCCCATGAAGCATTGCACATGGCTTATGGCGACACACCACTGGATGACGTGGTCGCACCGTTCGACCGTGGTGTCGTTCTCGGCACCGGTTGGGGAGGGCTGGACACGGCGAACTTCAATAACAACGAATATTGCCAACAAGGCATTTCCACCTCGTTCGCCACGGTCATGTCGATGTGCAACGCCGCGACGGCGGCCATCACCATGAACTGGAACATGCGTGGTGTTCAAAACAGCCCGGTGGCAGCGTGCGCCACGGGCACCATCGCCATTGGCGAAGCTTATGAGGCGATTCGTGCCGGTCGCGCGAAAATGATGATCGCCGGTGGCAGCGAATCGTTGAAAGAGCAGTTCAACGTCTGGTCGATCGATGTCATCCAGGCTCTGAGCAAAGAGCAGGAAAACCCGCGCCTGGCTTGCTGCCCGTTCAGCAAAGGGCGAAGCGGTTTCATCCTTTCCGAAGGCGCGGCGGTACTGTGCCTTGAGGATTATGAGCTGGCCAAGGCTCGCGGCGCCAAGATCCTCGGCGAAATCACCGGCTACGCCAACTACTCGGACGCCTTCGACATGACGGCCCCGGCCGAGGACATGCAGGCTCGCGTGCGGGTGATCCAGGAAGTATGCAGGCAAGCCAATGTCGATGCGCCGCACATCGATTACATCAACTTGCATGGCACCTCCACACCGCTGAACGACGTCAATGAAGCCCGCTCCATCAAACTGGCGCTGGGCGACGCTGCCCATGGCATTCCGATGTCCAGCACCAAGTCGTACACCGGCCACCTGATTGGTGCAGCAGGTTCGATGGAAGCGATCTTCTGCCTCAAAGCCATGGCCCGTGGCACGATCCCGGCAACCATCCATCTGGATGAGGCCGATCCTGAGTGCGACCTGAACTTCGTACCTAACGAGCACTTGCACGGGCGGCAGCTGGACAACGTGCTGAACCTGAGCTTCGGCTTCGGTGGCGCCAATGCCGGCATCATGCTGCGCAAGGTGCATTGATCATGCAGTGGCAATTTGGCCCTGAACAGATCGAGGCGTGGGCTGATCTTTCCGGCGATCGCAACCCTATTCACTTTGACCTGGAAGCGGCGCGGCGCATGGACGCCGCGGATGTCGTGGTGCACGGCATGCTGGCGCTGCTGCCAATCAAACATCAAATGGGGCGTGCCGCCGATGGCCGCGATGAGGACTGGGTACAGTTCAAGGCGCTACTGAAGGCGCCGGTTCTGCGCAACCGCCCTGTCGCGCTTTCCACCCGCCCGCGCAGTGCAAGCACGGCATTCACGCTGCGTTCCGAGAACAGTGACAGCGAGCATGTGCTCGGCCATGTCTCGCAAGTTGCGCCGCCAACGTGGGCGTCGAAATCCCCAGGCTTCGCCCTTGACCGGGAATATGTCGAGGCTTGGCTCACCCAGTTTCGCGAAGGATTGGGCAAGGGGCTGGATGACTGGGTGGCACTGGATGCGCTGATATTTTCCCACTTCATCCGCAACCATCTGGGGGTGATCTTCGAGCGCCTGTCCGGGCAATTTGCCCAACGCCAGGTTCCTGAGCGTATCGAGGACATCACCAATCACCTGGTCGTGCAGACCAGTCACCAGATCACGTTCTGCACGCATCTGCGTTCGTTGGGCAGCTTGCAATCCGATATCCGCTGCGAGATCGACAACATTCTCTTGATCGAAACACCAGGCAAGGCCGTCGGCACCCTCGACCTCGGAGTCGTCGTCAGCGGCAGCCATGTAATGACCATAACCCTCGGCTTGATGATCAAGACCGTTCTCAACCCCACTGGAGCGAAACAATGACCACTGTTGACCAAGTATTCACCATCGTTCGTGATCTGATCCTGGACCTCAAGGATGTCGAGGAAAGCGAAGTGACCCTCGATACCACCATTGAAGCGATGGAGTTCGACAGCCTGGACTTCGTCGAGATGCAGGTGGTCGTGCAGAAGAAGATCGGCGTGGCGATCAACCCGGATTCGTTCGTCACCCGCAAGATCGCCACTTTGCGCCAGCTCTGTGAATTCATCGTCGAGCTCAAGGAATCGACTGCCGTCGAAGCCTGAGCCGCTGTACCCAATTCATGGAGGAGCAGGAAATGTCTACGCTGAACAATAGTGTGCTCGCTATTTCCCCGGCGAGGGAGTCGAAGGTTCGCAAGTTAAGCGAAGTGTCGCATCACAAGACGATGGACCACGCGACCGTACTGCCATGGGACCAGGACATCAATCGAAGCCTTTACCCCAAGGATCCCGAGCATCTGTGGATCAACGGAACGCGCTATTGCGAAGGCTTGACCGACGCCCAGAAGCTGGAACTGGCCTGGCTCGAGACGGGCCGTGACATTTCCATGTTCATCTGGCTCGAGCAGACCATTCCGCCGTTGTACATGGGCTACATCACCCAGTTCCATGACCGTATTTCGCCGGACCTGCAGGAATACCTGATGATCTTTTCCAAGGAAGAGATCGTTCATACCCTCACCTTCAAGCGCTTCATGGCCAAGGCCGGCCTGCAGATCTGGAACCCACCGGTCGGGCTCTATGAGTTGCTGACCCAGACACTGCCGAAAATGGAGCCGGCGGTTGGCGTGTTGTTCACGCTGTTGATCGAATGGGTTGCCGAAATGGGCGCCATGCACACCTCCCAGGGCGCAGCGGTAGAGCCGATGACCCGCACCCTGTTCCGTGAGCATCACTATGACGAGGCACGGCACATCGCCTTTGGCCGCTGGATCAGCGAGTCCTTCTTCGAGACTGCCAGCGCTGAGTCGATCGCCCAGGTCAAAGTCATGAGCCGGAAAATCATTCCGGCGCTGATCGACATGTTCACCTACAACCCCGAGATCGCGTTGCACACTTCCTTCGAGTTCCCGATTGCAGTGGATGACAAGGCAAAGATCGAAGAGGTCTGGCGTTCACCGAACAATGCTCGACTGAACGACGCTCGATTCGCCGAAATTTACGCCTGGATCGACAAGTTGGGGCTGCGGCAATGAGTTCTTCGACCTGGGACGCGATCTTCGTGGGTACCGGGATCACGAGCCTGGCCTGCGCGGCCATGCTGGTCAAGCGTGATCGCGGTGCACGCGTCCTGATGCTCGACAAGCATATTGTGGTTGGGGGCTATGCCTCGACGTTCAGCCGGCCCAAGCAATCGGCGATCTTCGATTGCAGCCTGCACAAGCTCAGCGGTATGTCGGAAGGCGGCAACCTGATCCGCATCCTGCGGGATCTGGGCCTTGAGGATGAACTGAACCTGGTCTACCCCAACGACTATTTCTGCGCCTACCAGAACGGCACGGCGCTGCCGTTGGCTAACGATGCCGACCAGGTCGAACGGCAACTGATCGAACGGTTCCCTCATCAGGCAGAGCGCTTGGTTACCTTTTTCACTCAGGTACGCACCTATGGGCGCAACGGCTACTACCAGTTCCAGATGCTCGATGGCAGTTTCGAGCCTGACATGGCGCAGTTGCGCTGGGCCCATCGTAACCTCAAGCACAAGACCGTGCGTGAGGCGTTGCACGAGTTGTTCGATGACCCCTACCTGATTGAAATCCTGGCAGCCCCTGGCATTTATGTCGGTGGCTACTCGGAGGACCTGGGCTACCTGTACTACCTGCACGTGGTGTATGCCACGCTCAATCGCGGCAACGCCTACGTTGCAGGCTCGTCCCAGCGCCTGTCCGACCTGCTGGCGCAGCAGGTCGAACAGGCTGGGGGCAAGATCATGCTCAGCACGCCTGTAGAAGAAGTGACCACCGACAGCAACGGCAATGTCACGGGGGTACGCACCCGGGCCGGTGAGTTTCATGCGCCACAGGTGTTCATCAATACCTCGCCCCATTATGCGGTGGAGCACTTGTTCCAGGCGGATGTGGACCTGACGAGCACCCGAGAGAAACTGGCCGCGTTGAAGCCGGCACGCTCGACCACCACGGTGTACCTGACCACCGATCAAGCGCCCGCACAGCTTGGGCTGCGGCATAGCGAGTCGATGCTGTTTGCTGCGGACCCCGCGTTGGCAGCCGAGCTGCGCATCGACGCCGAGCGCAGCGGTTTTCAGCCAGAGCTCTGCGAACAGGCCTTCTGGGCGATGTCCCCGATCGAGGTCACCAACTATCACGCCCTGGCACCCGCTGGCGGCAAGGTCGTGTGTATCAACGTGCTTGATTCCATCGCCCATTGGCCTGCCCGGCGTACGGCGCAATATCGCGCGAAAAAGCAACGCGCGTGTGAGGTGCTGGTAGAGCGGCTGCTGGTCCAGGTTCCTCAGCTGCGTGGCCACATTTTGCATACCGAAGTGGCTACCCCGCATACCTATGTGCGCTTCACCAACAACACCGATGGCTCTGGCTACGGGGCGATGGTCGGTACCGACCTCAAAGGGCATGTCTTCCACCATGGCTTCCCGGTGCAGGGCGTGCAGTTTCTCAGCGCTTGGGTCGCGGGCCCAAGTTATGAAGCCGCCTTTGGCTATGCCGAGATGAAAGCCAGGCAATGGAGACGGGCATGACAACGCATGCACACTCGCCCAGCTGGTTTGGGGTCGCCGTTTCCAAACTGTTCATTCGCGTGATGTTCAGGCAGGTACAAGGGTGGAAGCGCGACGTGCCCAGCCGGGCCGAGGGCTTCGTTGAGACGGCCAGCGACGGCAGCAAGCTGGAGGGGGCGGTACTGCTGGCCAACCCAGCCAAAGCCAAGGGTGTCGTGCTGCTGTGCCATCCGTTCTTGAAATATGGCATGCATTACTTTTTCGAGAACGGCATCGATCAGGCGTTCCTGGAACAGGGCTACCACGTCGTTGCCTTCAACTTCAAAGGCTTCGGGCGCAGCACCATCGGTGGTCATGCATTCGCCGATGACGTCTTGTCCATTGCGCGAAAGATCGCACGGGAATACCCAGGCCTGCCGATTCACCTGGTCGGCTGCTCATTCGGTGGCTACCACCTGTCACATGCCTTGGCACGTGACGCCTCGCCCTTCACCTCGGCCGTCCTGGACAGTGTGCCTGTCTCGGTTCGCAGCTATTTCACGCGTGGTCCGTTGCGCCTCGCCATGCGCTGGATCAGCGGGAGCCGTCTGGCAGTGCCTACCGGTACCTGTGCGATCGACCATTCCCTGAAGCATGTTCAGCACCTGCCAATCGCCTACTTCTACGGGTTGAGTGACCGCTATATCCCAGAGGCGAGCGTGGCAAGGCTGAGCCTGGATTGCACATCCCTGCATGTGGTCGGCTTCGAAGCGTGTCGCCACCTGGAAAACCACAAGAAGCACCGGGATCAGTACTTCCAGGAGATCTTCGCGTTCTTCGCCCGTGCTGAATCTCATAAACCCGTTGTAACGGCCTGACTACGGGCTCTTTGACTTAAGGAAACAGAACATGGATGTCCAACAGCTCGGCAAAGGCAAGTGGATACTCATCAGCGGCGGTACCCGCGGTATAGGGCGCGCACTTGTACAACACCTGTCGCGTGAAGGTTATGAAGTTGCGTTCACCTATCAGTCCTCCGCTGACGCTGCTCGCCAGCTCGAACAGGAGGTAGCCGCCAGCGGCGGCCGTGCGCATGGGCATGCCTGTGACGGTCGGGACTTCCAGTCGGTCAGTTCATTGTGCGAACAGTTGGTCAACGATCTCGGCGGCCCCTATGGCTTGATCAACAACATGGGCGTGACTGGCGACCAGCTGCTGTTCAACCTCGACGTCGAGCGCTATCGCGACGTGGTTGCGACCAACCTCGACTCGGCAGTTTATTTCAGCAGGTCGTTGGTCCCGGCCATGGCTGGTGAGCGGCGGGGCAAGATTTTGCACATGTCCTCCGTCAGTGGCGTCAAGGGAAACAAGGGCCAATTGGGTTATTCCGCAACCAAGGCCGCGATGATCGGGATTACCAAGACCATGGCGTTGGAACTGGCGCGCTTCAAGATCAATGTCAATGCCATTGCTCCCGGCTACATCGCCACGGACATGATCGACCAGATCCCCGATCACGTGCGCAAGTCGATCACCGACAACATCCCCCTCAAGCGCTTCGGCGAAGTACACGAAGTTGCTGCATTGGCCAGCTTCCTGTTGTCACCGCAAGCCGACTACATCACTGGCCAGACCTTCCTGATCGACGGTGGCCTGACGGCCTGATTCGCCTTGCGCGATCTGCTGTGCGGTGATGCCCGGAGCATTCATGAGTCAATCATACGATACTGTTTTTGTAGGATCAGGGCTGGGCGCGCTCGCCAGCGCCAGCCTGATGGCCCAACGGGGCCAGAAGGTCCTGGTGGTAGAAAAGCACAATATACCCGGTGGTTACGCGAGCAATTTTCGTCGTAAAGACTTCACCTTCGATGTGTCTCTGCATTCGTTCGATGGGGTGGTCCGCGGTGCGCATTCATTCAAGGTGATCGAGGCTTGTGGCGTCGCGGACAAGGTCGAGTTTCTCCATCATCCGACGCTCTATCGCTACCGTTCTCCCGATATCGACATCACCGTCGGGCACCGCGACCTGGAAGGTTACAAACAGACCCTGTATCGCTGCTTCCCCGAAGAAATCGACAACATCGATCGGTTGTTCGCCGAGTCCAAGCGCAACTACAAGGACCTGTGTGGCTTCCTTTATTCACCCAAACCGTTCTGGATGCGATTTGTCGCTACCCCCTTCGCCTATCCGCGGGTCCTGCGCTATGGCCATGAAACGGTGGATAAGTACTTTTCCAGGTTCACCCGCAACGAACGCCTGAAGGAAGTACTGTCGGCGCAGTGGAGCTACTACGGGCTGCCGGCGAAAGACCTGGCATTCGGCTATTTCTCGTACCCCTTCATCGACTATCTGGAAAACGGCGGCTATTCGATCAAAGGCGGCTCGCAGGCGCTTTCCTCGGCATTGGTCGAGGTTATCGAGGCGCACGGCGGCCGTGTCGAACTGGAGTCGGGAGTCCAGCAGATATTGGTCGACCGAGGCAGGGTCACCGGCGTTGTCACGCGCAGATCGGGGCCGGTGAAGGCCCGCAACGTGGTGGCCAATGTTTCCCCGCATGCCGTGGTGGGCTTGGCAGGAAAACAGCACTTCCCCAGCAAGTACCTCACTCGGCTGGACAAGCTGAAGTTCTCGGTATCCGGCTTCCAGGTGTACCTGGGCCTGGATTGCCCGCTGAGTGAACTGGGTGTCGGCCCTGAGGAATACATCCACTTCTTCTCACCCGGGAAAACGCAGCGCACGCAATTCGAACATATCCAGGCAGGCGAGCTGCATCAGGACAACACCAGCTGGTCGATCAACTACTTCTCCAATGTCGACCCGTCCATGGTGCCACCTGGAAAGTCCAGCCTTGGCCTGTTCACCCTGACCGGCCCCGACGTCTGGCACTCGCTGGACAAACTGGCTTACCGCCGCAAGAAAGCCGCGCTGACCGACTTGTTGATCGCTAATGCCGAGCGCGTCATTCCAGGCCTGCGCGACCACATCGAAGTTTGTGAAGCAGGCTCTCCGCGCACCATGACCAAGTTCACCCAGAACCCCCAGGGTGCGATCTACGGCTTCGAACAAACGCCTCAACAGTCCGGACTGTTCAACCGTTTTCCGCAGAAGTATCCGGTAAAGGGGCTCTACCAGGTGGGCGCCTGGACGTTCCCTGGTGCGGGCTTCATCGGAACGATGTTGTCTGCCCGCTTGTTGGTTGACCGCTACTTCTAGGCGGTGATGTGCCCGTAAATGCGACCTCGAGAGACTAACCATGACTTATGTAGTGACTGACAACTGCATCCAGTGCCGACACACCAACTGTGTGGATATATGCCCTGCAGACGCGTTCCACCTGGGGCCGAACTTCATCGTGATCAACCCGGAGGCATGCGTCGATTGTGGTCTCTGCCTGCCGGAATGCCCTGAAGAGGCGATTCTGCCGGAGAACCGCCTGGATGACGGTAATCGGCACTTCCTGGCGTTGAATGCCGAGCTTGCACAACATTGGCCCGTCATTCTCCAGAGCATCCCACCGCTGGGCGATTACCAGAAGTGGAGTCACCAGCCGAACAAACTTGCACACCTCGTGCGCGAAGCCGAAGCGGTCGATCCGACCCGCGACCACCATCTGCAGCACGCTTGAAGTGCCCCTGGACGAATGCCCATGCAAAGCTATGACCGCTTCAAGACGCTGGAAAGCGATACCTTCGACGTGATTGTCGTGGGTGCCGGCATTGGTGGACTGACCGCAGCCGCGACCCTCGCCAATCGTGGCAAGCAGGTATTGGTGCTGGACATGCACTATGAGATGGGGGGCTGCGCCACGGTCTTTCATCGTAAGGGCAAGGATTACGAGTTCGACGTAGGTCTTCATTACATCGGCGACTGTGGCAAGGACGGGTTGATCCCGCGTATTTTGCGCGGGGCCGGCATCGATGATGGCGAAATCAATTTTATCGAGCAGGATCCAGAAGGTTTCGAAACCCTCTGCTTCCCCGATTTTCAATTTGCCGTGCCGCGTGGATATGAGCGCTTCCGGGAAAGGCTTATCGAAGCGTTCCCCAAGGAAAAATCCGGCATCAACCGCTATTTCAAGATGCTGCAGCAAGTCTGGGACTTCATGGGCATCCACTCCCGGCCGCTCTCCGCGCTGTGGGTGCTGCCACGTTCGTGGATGCTGATGCGCCATTCGAAATCGACGGTTGCCCAGTTCCTCGACACCTGCACCCATGATCAGCGACTGCGCGCCATCCTGACCGGACAGCTCGGCGTTTACCATCAGCCTCCCAGCAGGGCGACCATGGCTGGCCACGCTGCGGTGGTCAACCACTTCCTGCAAGGGTCGTATTACCCTTCGGGAGGGGGCCAGATGTTCTCTGACAAACTCGGCGCGGTTGTCGAACGCAACGGAGGAAAGATCCTGCTGCGTTCCAAGGTCGAACGTATCCTGGTCGAGAAGGGCCGCGCGGTAGGTGTCGAATTCAGCAACAAGCATCTGGGCAAACGTACGGTCAAGGCAGACGCGGTGATCTGCAACGCCGACATCAAGCACACCTTGCTGGACTTGATCGGACGGGACCAGCTCAAGGCGAAGACCGTCACCAGGGCAGAGCGTTTCGAAATGTCGCCGGCCATGGGCGTGGTTTACCTGGGCATCGATATGGACCTGAAGGCGATGGGCTTTAAAAACACCAACTATCGCATCTATCCCGGTTGCGACTATGAGCGTGCCTACCGTGAGGTGTTCGCCGGTCAATTCCCGGATGAGCCGCATCTGTTCATCGGTAACGCCACGATGAAGGACCCGGACAATCCGGCCATTGCCCCGCCTGGCATCTACAACCTGCAATTGATGTCGGCAGTTCCTTCGAACCCGGAAAGCTGGGGTGTTACCCAGGCCGAGGTAGCGGATGGCAGCTATCGGAACAACCCGGCGTACCTGGCGAAAAAGGAATGGTATGCCCGGCAACTGATTGCACTGGCTGAACGCGTGATACCAGATATGTCGCAGCATATCGTGTATCAGGAAGTCTCCACTCCGTTCTCGGTGACCCGTTTCATCGGTTCAGCCGGGGGGACATCTTATGGCCTGGCATTCACTCCTGAGTACTTCCTGCATAATCGGCCGGGTACCAAAACCGAAATACGAAACCTGTTCTTGTGTGGCGCATCCACCCGCACCGGGCACGGGATATTCGGCGCTATGACGGGTGGTGTCGAAGCCGCTGCCGCTGTCGACGGGCGCAAGCTACGCTACCAGATCATGGATGTCGGCACGCGTGCCGAGGCCCAGGCGAGCACTTGAGCCCACCCAATGTCGGTCGATAACGCCCTGTAGTGCATGAGGCAGCTGGCGCCGTGCAATTCATCAAGGAGAGATGATATGTCGAATGACTACAACACCGCTTTGCTGCTGGCCGCGGGGCTTAGCCTGCTGGCGTCGATCCTGCACGTGGGGGTAATCCTGGTGGGGCCATCGTGGTATCGCCTGTTCGGCGCAGGCGAGCGTTTCGTGCGTGCGGCCCAGGCTGGGCGCTGGTATCCGGCGGTAGTAACGGCGGGCATCGCCCTGGTTCTCGCTACCTGGGGCGTTTATGCCCTGTCGGGAGCCGGAGTGGTCGATCCATTGCCGCTGTTACGGCCGGCGCTGATCGCCATTACCGTAATCTACCTGTTACGCGGTGTACTCGGGCCTTTTGCTCTGGCTGGTACCGGGCGCAGTGGCCGTTTCATCGTGGTCAGCTCGGCAATATGCTTGCTGTATGGCCTTGTGCACCTGGTCGGGCTCATTCAAGTGTGGCAGTTGCTCAATCCCACTGGCTGATTACGTTTGGCCAGAGCAAATCGGCAAGTGCATGAAAAGGGCGAACCTCACGGTTCGCCCTTTGTTTAGGCACAGCCTTTTTCGCCGCCGTCAGATCTGCATGGCCATGCCGTCCACGTTCATCGCCGCCTGGCGCAGGGCCTCGGAGCGGGTCGGGTGCGGGTGGCAGGTGAGGGCGATGTCTTCCGCCGAGGCCGAGAACTCCATGGCCACACAGAATTCGCCAATCATCTCACTGACGCTTGGGCCCACCAGGTGCACGCCCAATACTTCATCGGTCTGGGCATCGGCGATGACTTTGGCGAAGCCTTCGGTCTCGTGATTGATCTTGGCCCGGCTGTTGGCGGTGAAGGGGAATTTGCCGACCTTGTAGGCCCGCCCTTCGGCCTTGAGCTGCTCCTCGGTCTTGCCCACGCTAGCCAGTTCCGGCCGCGTGTAGATCACCCCGGGAATGAGGTTGTAGTTGACCTCATGGGGCTTGCCGGCGATGCGTTCGATGCAGGCCACCGCTTCGTCCTCGGCCTTGTGCGCCAGCATTGGGCCGGAGGTGACATCGCCAATCACCCAGATGCCTGGCACGGAAGTTCGGTGGTGTTCGTTGCCGAGCATGCCGCGCTTGTCGGTTGCCAGGCCCACGCTTTCCAGATTCAGCCCTTGGGTATAAGGGCGGCGGCCAATGGCGACCAGTACATAATCGGCCTGCAGGGTTTCCGTGCTGCCACCTGCGGCTGGCTCCAGGGTCAGGTTGACACCGTCGTTGCTGGCATTGGCCTGGGTCACCTTGCTGCCCAGCTTGAACACCATGCCTTGCTTGGCCAATGCTTTCTGCAGGGTCTTGGCGGTTTCCTCGTCGGTGCCGGGGCAGATACGGTCGAGGTATTCGATGACCGTGACCTGGCTGCCCAGGCGACGCCATACCGAACCGAGTTCGAGGCCGATAACGCCGGCACCGATGACGACCAGATGCTTGGGTACCTGCGGCAGGGACAGGGCGCCGGTCGAGTCGATGATGCGCTGGTTGTCGATGGCCACGCCTGGCAGCGGCGTAGGCTCCGAGCCAGTGGCAATGACGATGTCCTTGGCTTGCAGTGCGGTTTCACTGCCGTCCTCGGCCTTGACCACGACCTTGCCAACGCCATCCAGGCGACCCCAGCCCTTGATCCAGTCGACCTTGTTCTTGCGGAACAGGTACTCGATGCCCTTGGTCAGGCCAGTCACGCTCTCATCCTTCTGTTTCATCATCTGGGCGAGATTGAGGGAAGGTTGCACTTCGATACCGAGGTGGGCGAATTCGCCACCGCTGGCAGCCTCGTAGAGCTCGGACGCGTGCAACAGTGCCTTGGAGGGCATGCAGCCCACGTTCAGGCAGGTACCACCGAGGGTCGAGCGGCCTTCCACGCAGGCTACGCTAAGGCCCAGCTGGCCAGCACGGATGGCTGCGTTGTAGCCGCCAGGGCCACCGCCGATGATCACCACGTCATAGGATTTCATGGGTTCAACTCCAGGATGAGGAAGCACGAGAGGGGCACAAGGTTAAGCTGAGAAGCAAAAATTGTATACAATCTGACGCCTGGATAAGATCGACCAATGCTCGACCATGGTCTGGATAACAGGAAACATCCCACGAATGAACTACTCTGATTCGGCGACGTTCGAAATTTCAGGCGTCGTGGCCAAATACGGACAGGAGGGTCGTTCATGCTTGCGCAACTTCCACCGGCATTGCAGAGCCTGCATCTGCCGCTGCGGCTGAAACTGTGGGACGGTAACGAGTTCGATCTGGGGCCTAGCCCTCAGGTCACCATCCTGGTCAAGGAGCCGCAGCTGATCAGCCAGTTGAGCCACCCGAGCATGGACCAGCTGGGCACGGCATTCGTCGAGGGCAAGCTGGAGCTGGAAGGGGATATCGGTGAAGCCATACGCGTGTGCGATGAGCTCAGTGAAGCGCTGCTGACCGAGGAAGAAGACGCTCCACCGCAACGGCAGGCGCATGACAAGAGCACCGATGCCGAAGCCATCTCCTACCACTATGATGTTTCCAACGCGTTCTACCAGTTGTGGCTGGATCAGGACATGGCCTACTCGTGCGCCTACTTCCGCGAGCCGGACAACACCCTCGATCAGGCGCAGCAGGACAAGTTCGATCATCTGTGTCGCAAGCTGCGCCTGGACGCCGGCGACTACTTGCTCGACGTAGGCTGTGGCTGGGGTGGGCTGGCGCGTTTCGCTGCCCGCGAATATGGGGCCAAGGTGTTCGGCATCACCTTGAGCAAGGAGCAGCTCAAGCTTGCCCGCGAGCGTGTCAAGGCAGAGGGGCTCGGCGGCAAGGTCGATCTGCAGATCCTCGACTACCGTGACCTGCCGCAGGATGGCCGCTTCGACAAGGTGGTCAGCGTTGGCATGTTCGAACATGTGGGCCATGCCAACCTGGCGCTGTATTGCCAGAAGCTGTTCGGTGCCGTGAGGGAAGGGGGCCTGGTGATGAACCACGGCATCACCGCCAAGCACGTCGATGGCCGCCCGGTCGGGCGTGGCGCTGGCGACTTCATCGACCGCTACGTGTTCCCCCATGGCGAGCTGCCGCACCTGTCGATGATCAGTGCCAGCATCTGTGAAGCGGGGCTGGAAGTGGTAGACGTGGAAAGCTTGCGTCTGCACTACGCCAAAACCCTGCACCACTGGAGCGCGAACCTGGAGAACCAGCTGCACAAGGCGGCGGCCCTGGTGCCCGAGAAGACCTTGCGTATCTGGCGCCTGTACCTGGCCGGGTGTGCCTATGCCTTCGAAAAGGGCTGGATCAACCTGCACCAGATACTGGCGGTCAAGCCTTATGCCGATGGCCACCATGATCTGCCGTGGACGCGGGAAGACCTGTATCGCTGAAAATCACACAAGGCTGCTCCGGTGGGAGCGGCCTCGTGTCGCGAAGGGTCATGCAGGGCGATCGGGGTATTTAGTCGGGTTATCGGATAGAACAGGGTGCTCCGGCTCTCGGTCATGGCCTTCCTGGGTGTGCGGGTGGCCGCAGCAACTGTGACGTTCGCCTGCGCTGTCGTGTTCATGTCCATCATTTTCCTCGCGCGCATGTGTGCGATGCCCACGGTGCATGAGCAAATGCATCAAGGGGCAGGCCAGCACCAGCAGGAAGGGCAGATACGGAATGATGTGAGCCCTGTGTTCAAGGAACAGGAAATAGCCGGCGATGGCCAGAAAGCCCAGTAGGTACCAGTTGGTTCCCCGTGAGCGGTGGGGGCGTGATTCGGGTCGGTTCATGATGGCGCTCCTTGGACGAAACGGCACAGACGACACAACCGTATCAGGGCAGGTTTTTCTTCTGCATGATACGGCGCGCCTCGCTCATGTCCTTGTCGAACTGGCGCACGCCGCGCAAGAGCTGCACCCCGACAAAAACCGGGCACAGCAGGAATAGGGCTGCCATGGCCAACGATTTACCGCTGAGCCCCATCAGATAAAGCACCGTGGTAATGCCCACACCCGTCAGCAGCAGACAGAACAGCAGGATTTCGCGTTTCATGATTTCGCCTCGTGACTCAAACCGATATGGGCGCGTTTCAGCAGCGCAGAGTTGGCGATTACCGATAGAGAACTGAGCGCCATGGCGGCGGCAGCGATGATCGGATTAAGCAATCCGAAGGCTGCAATCGGGATACCGATGCCGTTGTAGAGAAATGCCCAGAACAGGTTTTGCTTGATCTTGACCATGGTTGCGCGCGACAGCTCGATCGCGTTGACCACGTCGCGTACATCGTTCTTGAGCAAGATGATGCCGCCCGTTTCCTTGGCGACATCGGACCCCGAGCCGATGGCGATACCAATGTCGGCGGCGGCCAATGCCGGTGCATCGTTGACCCCGTCGCCAACCATGGCAACGACCTGCCCTTCGCTTTGCAATTGACGTATCACTGCGACCTTGTCGTCTGGCAACACCTCTGCAATCACCCGCCCGATGCCGACCTGTCGGGCGACCGCTTCGGCAGTGCGGCGGTTGTCACCGCTCAGCAGCACGACCTTGATGTTGCTTGCCTGCAATGCCGTTACCGCTTCAGCTGCCTCTGGCTTGATGGTGTCAGCCACCGCAATTACCCCAAGCAGGCGGTTGTCGACACCAACCAGCATGGCGGTCTTGCCGTCGGCCTCAAGGCCTACCAAGTGCTCTTCGGCTGCCTCGGTTGAAATGCCTTGGCGGTCGAACAAGCGCCGATTGCCCAACCAGACTTTGCCATGGTCGATACTGCCTTGGATGCCGTGACCGGCGATCCCGCTTATGTCGGTGGCCTTTGGCAGGTGGATGTCACGATGCCGGGCGGCGCGCACTATCGCTGCTCCAAGCGGATGTTCCGAACCGGACTCCACGGCAGCAGCGAGCCCCAACACCTCGATTTCCGACGCTGTTCCAATTGCAATCACGTCGGTTACGTCAGGTTCACCTCGGGTGATGGTGCCGGTCTTGTCGAAAACCACCGTAGTCAGTTTTTCTGCCCGCTCCAGTACCTCGCCGCCCCGTATGAGAATGCCGTTATCAGCGCCCTTGCCGACACCGACCATCAAGGCAGCGGGCGTCGCCACGCCGAGTGCGCAGGGACAGGAGATGATCAGTACCGCGATAAAGGCCAACAGGCCCTGCGGAAAATTCCCAACCACGGACCAACCGAGCAATGCCAGGAGGGCGACGGCCACAACCGCAGGCACGAAGTAGCCAGTGACCTGGTCGGCCAAGCGCTGGATCTGCGCGGTGCTGCTCTGTGCTTCCTCAACCATCTTGATGATCTGCGCCAGTGCAGTATCGGCGCCGATCCTGCTCGCTTTGATCGTGAGTACACCGCTGCCATTGAGCGTACCCCCGATCACCGAGCTGCCCCGGTGTTTGTCCACCGGCATCGATTCGCCGGTCAGCATGGACTCATCCACCGTCGACTGGCCGTCACTGACTTCGCCATCGGTAGGGATCTTTTCGCCAGGCTTGACGATTAGTGTCTCGCCAGCCATGACGCTTTCAGCAGGCAGGTCGATTTCTTGTCCGTCACGCATGACATGTGCGACCGCCGGTTTGAGTTCAAGCAAGCGTCGCACTGCAGCGGAGGATTTTTTCTTGATGATCTCCTCCATGTACCTGCCGAGCAGCACGAAGGCGATTATGACTGCAGACACTTCGAAATAGACGTCGCGCTCGTACACTTTCACCGGTAGGACGTCCGGGAAGAACAACACCGCTACCGAGTAGAAATACGCCACCGATGTGCCGAGGGCGATCAGGAAGTCCATGTTGATGTTGCGGGTGTGAATGGCGTTCCACGCGCCCTTGTAGAAACTCCAGCCACCGATGAACTGGACCGGAGTGACCAACAGGAAAAGCCATATCCCCCAGGTGAACCAAGGGAGCGCCGGGATTGGCACCCAGGTCAGTAAGGTGGCCCCGGCGGCCAACGCAATGAAGGCGCCCGCGCGCAGAAGGGCCAGGGCGAGTACACCGGTGAGGGCGATAGTCACGCGGGTCTTGATTGCCTTCAATTCCCTTTCTGGCGATTCGAAGGTACGCAGGCACGCATCGCTACAAAAGTAATAGGTACGGCCGCCACGTTCGCGTGACAGTGCGCTGGTCTTGTCCACCATCATTCCGCAGATCGGGTCTTTCGCCAGGTTCCTGGAGGCGGACGCCAACGGCTGGTGATTATGCTGCATAGGCGATTCGTTCATTTCGTCTTCTGCCTGCGTCGACGTTCAAGACTTGCCATGGAGCTTGCCTGACAGCCAGGCGAACAAGGTTCCGACTATCGCGCCCCATAGGGTCAGGACCAGTAATGGGCCGAGGAAAGTCATCATTCCGTAGCCCTGCGTAGTTTGCAGGCGATTGAAGTCGAGCCCGTGGAACAAGGCGTTCAGAAAAGCGATACCTTGCACCGGCCATAGCACATACAGCAGCGTGCAGACCGCATAGGAAACAGCCATGGTCAAGGCCAGGGAGAGACCGGTTTTCCAAGGAGCGTTCATGATTGTTTACCTGAACTGGGAGGTGCGTTGGACGGGATGTCGGGACTGCGACGGGTTAACCAAGGCAGGAACGCTGGCGTCTTTGCACGGTAAACGCGGTAGGCATCGCCGAAGTGCGCAAGCAATTCACGCTCTTCCCGTTTCGCAAGTTGGATGTACACGAACAAGAGAATTGGAAACATCAGCAGGGTGATCAGGGTTGGCCATTGCAGTAAAAAGCCAAACATGATCAGCACGAAGCCGACGTACTGTGGATGGCGGATCCGCGCATAGGGGCCCTCAAGTGCAAGTCGTCCACTCGCTTGGGCTTGGTAGAGGACCCGCCACGCAGCCGCCAATAACCAGAAACCGCCCGCGATCAGAAAATTGCTGATGACGTGAAACGGCCCCCAATGCGGGTTGACCTTCCAGCCCAGCACCGTTTCGAGCAAATGCCCGGCATCGTGCGAGAGGAAATCGATGCCGGGGAAGTTGCGAGTGAGCCAGGGCATCAGCAGGTAGATTGTCAGCGGGAAACCGTACATCTCGCTAAACAGAGCCACCAGGAATGCTGAAAACATGCTGAAGGAGCGCCAATCTCGGCTTGTCTTCGGCCGGGCGAAGCTGAAGGCGAACAAGATGAACACCAGCGAATTGAGGATAACAAGCGACCAGAGGCCGTAGGCCGGCTCATTGTGGTTCATGGCGGGCACCCCTCTTTGTTACGCGCTCACTTTTTAGTTGGCATATCCATCATCGATGACTGCTGCTCCATCATCTGCATCATCATGTTCATCATGCCCATGCCTGAACCGCCCTTGGCTCCATGCATGCCCATACAATCCATTGCGCCTTTATCCTTGTTCATCATGGCCATGCTGTCCTTCATCACTTGCATGCCTTCCTGCATGGCAGCGTGGCGTTCGGCGGGCGTCTTGGCCGCTGCCGCTTTGTCGTGTGCCGTCTGCATCTTCTGCATTTGCTCATTCATGGCTTTGGTCAGGTCGCTCGACACGGGGGCGGGGCTCGTGGCTGAGTCAGCGGGCGCAGCGTCTGGGTGATGGGCATCTTCGGCAGAGGCGATGAGGGTGCAACCAGCCAGGATTGCAGCCAGAACGAATTTAGGATGCTTTTGCATGGTGAACTCCAGGGATCGTCAGAAGTGAACATGGACAGATAGCCGAGCCGCGAAGAAACGGCGCAGCAGGACAGCGCAATCAGTGCTTTGCCGATATGCAGTGAGGTCTAATCGTTGAGGCGGGCGAAAATCAGGCGGGCAGGGCGCTTTGATGGTGTGTGGAGCTTCAGTGCCAGAACGGCAAGGGATGACTTTTGCGCAGGACCGAGCACGATTACCAATGCCGAAGTTAACAGCAAAAGAATGGGCCAATGGAGAGGATCCATCATCTGGATCATCTGTGCTGCAGGTCTTATTGCTGCAGCAACGTCCTCGCAGTTCTGAAGACAACCATTGGCGTGGAGATCATGCGCATGGCCCACATGCAGCTCGGCATGGTGGGCAGCAGTGATATCGTGATTCGGTTGTACCAGGCAGCCATGGATCGTCATCACGGCCAAAGCTAGCACCCATGCGGCGAGGGTGAGGTACAAGATGCTTTGGCGGTGTCGACGGAACCAGTACATGAGGTATGACCTCGACCAATCAAGTCGTATTGGTTTCAATCTAGCTGGCAAAGCAAAGGCGCATTTGATCAAAGTCAAATTGCTCGAATAGCCAGCACCAATGACGACCCGAGGCTGCTCCCGCGAGTGGGCTGTGTACCTTACAGAATCGGCGAAATCAGCCGCGCAATCCGCATCCCCAGTTGCTGTAGACGATGGGTATCACGGCTGTCCTCCGCCGTGATTTCCCGAGCCTGTTCAAAGTCATTGATCAACATATTCTCGACCTGGTCGGCGAAGCTGCGGTCGACCGTCAACAGGGTGATTTCGAAGTTCAGGCGGAACGAGCGGTTGTCCAGGTTGGCACTGCCGATCGCGCTGATGTCGTCATCCACCAGCACTACCTTCTGATGCAGGAACCCAGGTTGGTAGCGGAACATGCGCACCCCGGCACGTACCGCTTCGAAGGCAAACAGGCTGGAGGCGGCATAGACGATACGGTGGTCAGGGCGTGACGGTATCAGCACGCGTACATCGACCCCACGCAGGACCGCCAGGCGCAACGCGGCGAATACCGCTTCGTCGGGGATGAAGTACGGGCTGGTGATCCATACTCGCCGGGTAGCGGAATGGATCGCTTCGATGAAGAACAGCGAACAGGTTTCCTGTGGGTCGGCCGGGCCGCTTGCCAAGGCTTGGCAAAGTACGCCGTCCTCCGGGTAGGCGTCAGGCAGGATCAGCGGCGGCAACTGGCGGGTGGCCCAATACCAATCCTCGGCGAACGACTCTTGCAGGCACGCCAGCACCGGCCCGGTGATCTGCACATGGGTATCGCGCCATGGCGAGAGCTGCGGATGCGCGCCCAGGTATTCGTCGCCCACGTTATGGCCACCGACGAAACCGAGCAGGCCATCCACCACGACAATCTTGCGGTGGTTACGAAAGTTCACCTGGAAGCGGTTGAACCAGCCTCGGCGAGTGGCGAAGGCATGGATCTGCACACCGCCTTCACGCAGGACCTGGCTGTAGCTGGCCGGCAGGGCGTGGCTGCCGACCCGGTCGTACAGGACGAATATCTGCACGCCTTCGGCAGCCTTGCGCAGCAGCAGTTGTTGCAGCGCCTTACCAAGGCTGTCGTCATGAATGATGAAGAACTGGACCAGCACCACGTCGCGGGCATTTTCGATGGCAGCGAAGATGGCATCGAACGTCGCTTTCCCGTCGATCAGCAGTTTCACCTGGTTGTTGGCCAGGCAGGGCATGCGGCCAAGCTTGGGCATGGCACGCAAGGCTGCGTAGCTTTCCGACTCGCGAGCGGTGAGGGCTTCCTCTACCCATGGCCGCCAGTTGAGGTTGGCCATGGCAACGTGCATTTCCTGGTTGGCCTGGCGCCTGGCCTTGATGTAGGCGTAGAACGAACGCGCACCGAAGACCAGGTAAGGGATCAAGGTGAGGTAGGGGATGAAGAACAATGGCATGGCCCAGGCAATTGCGCCTTGGGCAGTACGCACGGTGAACAGCGCATGCAGTGCCGCGACGATACCCAGCAGGTGGACCAGGCCGAGTAGGTAACCAAAGAAGTAGGGGCTGTGGTAATCCATATGCATCCTGCTTGCCGAGTACACTCGAGTAACAGAACACGTTCCCGCTCTGCCTTGCAACCGGAAGGTGGATTTGGCGTCTAAGGCTCAGCCCGGCCCGGTTGGCCGGCTTTTTTTCCAGGAGCGTTCGTCCATGAAGATTCGTCTGCCACTGTTGGCGTTGGCCCTAGGTATGAGCAGCCCGTTGGTGCATGCTCAGATGCTGCAGCCAGGTTTGTGGGAGCTGACCACCAGCAACATGCAGGTCGATGGCAAGCCGTTACCCGACATGGAGTTCATGCTCGGCCAGTTGAAGAACCTGCCACCGGAACAGCGCGCGATGATGGAAGGCGTGCTGGCCAAGCAGGGGGTGACTGTGGGTGGTAAGGGGGTGCGTTCTTGCTTGACGCCAGAGCAAGTGGCAACCAATGACATCCCGCTACAGGACCCTAAGTCAGGTTGCACCCAGAAGATCACCGACCGCACCGGCAATGTGTGGAAGTTCCAGTTCAGCTGCCCGCGAGCACAGGGCAGTGGCCAGGCGACTTTCCTCAGCGACCGGGAATTCACTACCCAGGTGAACGGTACGTTCAACGCGTCGGGTGTGCAGCAGCAGGGCAGCATGAACACCCGCGCCGTGTGGTTGGGTAGGGACTGCGGTTCGGTCAGGCCGCGCAGCTGATATCCCACTGCCACTGGCTGGCCGCGACAGCATCGTGGGCATGCAGGCTTTCTGCATGTTCCACGCGTAGTTTGAAGGCGGTGCTCCAGTCGATTTGTCGCAACGCCTTGTGCAAACGCCGAGCAGCATCTTCACAGAACATCAAGTTCTGGCCATTGGCCAAGGCGAAGGCTTGTTCATCGGCGCGCTTTACTGCGGTCTGTACCGCAGTCCCCAGGCTCGCCTCCACGCAATCGATCAGCTCGGTAATTGGCAACTGCTGCTGATTGCTGCGTAGCCTCACCTGCACATGCGCGCTACTGCGTTGGCTGTGGGGTGTTGCGACGATGCCCTCGGCGCTACCAAGCCACTGCATCACCGCATACTTGTCGACTTGGTCGGTGCTGAAGTCCGCCTGGAACTGTTGCTGGATCAGTTGGCGTGCAAGCGCAGCCGAGCACGGGCAGGTCGACGAGTAGGGAACGCAAACGGATAGTTCCACGTGGAACATTTCTTTCTCAATCTTTGCATCGACCGTTACCGCATAGCTTTTCCAGCCGTGCAAGGGGCTGACCAGAGCGGGCCTTTTCAGCAGATGTTCAAAGCGCAAACGCAGATAGGCAGCAGCAGAAAGCCCGTCATGGCTGTCCAGAAAGTCAGACAATAGCTGGCGAATGACCAGTGGCGTAAGGGGCTGGTGTTCCAGAGCTTCCAGGGCAAGGTAAAGCCGCGACATGTGGATTCCACGTGAGCTGCCGTCCACCAGGCTGACGCCAGCATCCACCGTAGCAGCCGCGATGCGCCCTTCGAAATGGATCGGCAGGGCTATCCCGCACATTCCCACCCAGTTCAAAGGCAAGGTGTGTTCCTGGGCCTGTGCGGCGATGTCGGGGAGCTTGAGCTGGGTCATTTGGCATTCCAAACAATTGGTAGGTCAGCGGCAGCCGGCGATCAAACTGCAATGCAGGCTGAAGCGCTGACCACTGGAGCTGGAAACACGGTTCACGGTGGTCCAGCCGATGCGGCGGCTATAACCCACCCAAGCCTCGCCATCGCTGGCCAGGCCGGTGAAAAAGGTCAGCGAGCCGTAGCGGCTGTTGGTTTGCGCCCAAAGGCGACGGCTATTGAAGTCGAAACCACGCAGATAGAACGTGCTGCCTTCACTGCGAACGCTGTAGTAACTGCCCTTGCCGTCCTGACAGGCGAGCAGTGTCGAGCTGCGGGTACAGAGCGCCAATGGGCCACCCTGTGGCATGGCATACAGTGCCGTGGGCAGCGCGAGCAATAGCAGCACCGAGTCGCGTAGCAGATTCATTTTCATCCTTTGTCAGCACGTGTTCGTCGAGAACGGCTTGGCGAAATTGTATTGTTACTTTATAACATTGTGCAATGCATCGTTTCGAATGCGCTTCGCCTGAAGAGGTTTCGCCATGTCCAATCGTCTCCCTGTTACTGTGCTGTCCGGCTTCCTTGGCGCCGGCAAGAGCACATTGCTCAACCATGTGCTGCGCAACCGCGACAACCTGCGAGTCGCAGTCATCGTCAATGACATGAGCGAGATCAACATCGACGCCAGCGAGGTACAGCGCAACGTCAGCCTCAACCGTGCTGAAGAAAAGCTGGTGGAGATGAGCAATGGCTGTATCTGCTGCACGCTGCGTGAAGACCTGCTCGAGGAAGTGGCACGGCTGGCCGAAGAAGGTCGGTTCGATTACTTGCTGATCGAATCCACGGGGATCTCGGAGCCGCTACCGGTAGCCGAGACCTTTACCTTCCGCGACGAACAGGGCCGTAGCCTCTCTGACATGGCGCGGCTGGACACCATGGTCACCGTGGTCGATGGCCTGAACTTCATGCGTGATTATCAGGCGGCCGACAGCTTGGCCAGCCGTGGCGAAACCCTGGGTGAAGAGGACGAGCGCTCGATCAGCGACCTGTTGATCGAACAGGTCGAGTTCGCCGATGTGTTGTTGCTGAGCAAGATCGACCTGATCAGCCAGCATCAGCGCGAAGAGCTGATGGCCATTCTACGTAGCCTTAACGCGCGAGCGCAGATCATCCCCATGGTAATGGGCCAGGTCCCGCTGGCGCGTATCCTGGATACCGGCTTGTTCGACTTCGAGCAGGCCGCCCAGGCACCCGGTTGGTTGCAGGAACTGCGAGGCGAACATGTACCCGAAACCGAAGAGTACGGTATCGCAGCCACTACTTGGCAGGCCCGGCGGCCGTTTCACCCACAGCGCTTTTTCGATTTTATCCACACGCCCTGGAGCAATGGCCGGCTGCTACGTTCAAAAGGCTTTTTCTGGTTGGCCAGCAAGTTCCAGGAGGCGGGGAGCTGGTCGCAAGCGGGCGGGATGATGCGTCATGGGCTGGCGGGCCGCTGGTGGCGCTTCGTATCGCGCGAACAGTGGCCGCAAAATGTGGATAACACCGCTGCGATCCTGGAAAACTGGACAGCCGAGAGTGGTGATTGCCGCCAGGAGCTGGTGTTCATCGGGCAGAATATCGATTTCGCGGAATTATCCACAGCACTCGATGCATGCCTGTTGACCGATGAAGAAATGGCCTTGGGACCCATGGGCTGGTTACGCCTGCCCGACCCGTTCGGTCCATGGCAGGAGGAGGCCGCAGCATGATCCCCATACGCACACCTGTGGATATCTTTCAGGTAAGCGGCGATACACCTCAGGTGCTGACCGAGGTGCTGCAGGACGGCGTCAACCTGGCGGTGTGGCGCCGGCGCTTGCCGGCACAGCTGGAGGACTTTGCCGCGCTGGCCATCAGCCTTGGCCAGCCATTGGCGGACCAGCGCGTTATCGACGTGGACGAGCAGCGCATGCCGGTATTGACAGAGCTGTTGCGGGAAACGGCAGATTTGCACGGCTATGAAGCGTTCGTTGCCGATGTGAATTGGCTGCTGGCGGCCTACACCTGCCTGGTGGGTGCACGGCGGGTCGGCTTGCGCTTGCGGGTATTGGCGGGGCCCATGTGCCCACGCTTCCATGTGGATAACGTGCCGCTGCGCTTGCTTACCAGCTACGCTGGCCCAGGCACCGAATGGTTGCCCGTGCAGGCCAGTGCGTGCGTCGATTTGCGCACAGCGCAGCCGCCTGTGGATAACATTCAGCGTTTGCACGCAGGCGATGTGGCAGTGCTCAAGGGCGAGAAGTGGCATGGCAACGAAGGCGCTGGCCTGGTGCATCGTTCGCCTCCGGAGCGGCAGGGGCGACTGTTGCTCAGCCTTGACTGGCTGGCCTGACGGCGCATAGTGAGGCATTGCCATCGCCCGAAGCCACGCCATGCTGCAGAATATTCCCACCCATGTGATTGCCGGCCCGCTCGGGGCCGGCAAGACCACCCTGATCCGCCATCTGTTGGCCCAACGTCCGCGCAATGAGCGCTGGGCAGTGCTGATCAACGAGTTCGGCCTGGTCGGGCTTGATGCGGCCTTGCTCAGCCGTGACGAGGACGGGATCGCCATCGGCGAGGTCGCGGGTGGCTGCCTGTGCTGCGTCAACGGCATGCCGTTCCAGGTCGGCCTGGGCCGGCTGCTGCGCAAGTCCCGGCCTGACCGGCTGTTCATAGAGCCGTCCGGGTTGGGCCATCCGCTGCAGCTGCTTGCTCAGTTGCAACAAGCACCTTGGGCTGGGGTGCTGGCGGTACAGCCGTTGCTGATGGTCATGGATGCGCAGTCGATGGTTCGCAACGAACGGCTGGCGGAGGCGCAACAGCAGGCGCTCGATGCAGCGGAGAATGTTGTCTTCAACAAGGCAGAGTCGGTGGGTGATGCTTGCAAGGCATCGATAACAGACAGGTTTCCCGCCAAGAAAGTGTTCTGGACGATCGAAGGGCAGCTGCCCGTGTCGGACCTGCCCACTGTACCCACCAGTGCGGCTGCCAATGCCCTTGTGGATAACCTGATTCCCGACAATAGGGTGATGCCCCCGCCACTCTGGGCAGACCCTGGCCAGCCGATCTGCCTCGCCCAGCAAGGGGAGGGAGGTTGGAGCATCGGCTGGCGCTGGCATCCCGGCCAACGATTTTATCCACAGCGGCTGCTGGCGTTCCTGCACGCCTGGCCATGGCGGCGTGCGAAAGGGGTTATCCACACCGTGGAAGGCTGGCAATCATTCAATGGCCTGAACGGCGACATGCCCATCTGGCAGCCCAGCGACTGGCGCCGGGATACCCGCATCGAGCTGATTTTCGACCAGCCACAGTCGCAGCCGGCGTTACAAGCCGGTTTGAGCGAGTGCCGCGTCAGCTGATCAGTTGCGCCAACGGTTGTGCTCCTGGCGCCACTGCTGCATCTCGATGACATTGTCGGCGCGAGGAGGGGTCTTGATTTCGAACGGATAGGGCGCCAGTTCGATCTGCACGCTGTGGGCGCCGAACTGGGTTATGGTACCGGGATGGCGTTGCTCACCGGTAACCGTGAATTCGAAGGCATAGACGCGCGCCAGGCGCTTGCGGCCATTGGCGTCACGGACAAAGGCGATGCGCTTGAGCGCGACGGCATCGTCGAGCAACTCGAGGTCGAGTTTGGCGCAGTGCTGTTTGACCCGTTCCAGGGCTTTTTCACGCAAACCGTGGTTGTGCCACAGCCAGGCGCCTGCCGTGGCTACCAGCATCAGGACTAAGAGGTTTTCCAGGGTCAACATTTGCATCTGCTCCAAACAGGTCGATCCAGCTTAACTGCGTCCCTGGCCTGTCGTACAGGTGGCAATCGAGTCCATACTGCGTTGCGCACAATCCTTGAAACAGCTTTGGAAATCTCCCGCATGAAACGTACTCCGCACCTGCTCGCCATCCAGTCCCACGTGGTGTTCGGCCACGCCGGCAACAGCGCGGCGGTGTTCCCCATGCAGCGTATCGGGATCAATGCCTGGCCGCTCAATACCGTGCAGTTCTCCAACCACACACAGTATGGCCAGTGGGCGGGTGAAGTGCTTGCTCCGGCGCAAATTCCTGCGTTGGTGGAAGGCATTTCCAACATTGGCGAACTGGGCAATTGCGACGCGGTGTTGTCCGGCTACCTGGGCAGTGCCGAGCAAGGCCGGGCGATTCTGGCGGGGGTCGCGCGGATCAAGGCGGTAAACCCAAAGGCTTTGTACTTGTGTGATCCAGTCATGGGGCACCCGGAGAAGGGCTGCATCGTGCCGGCGGAAGTCAGCGAGTTCCTGCTCGACGAAGCGGCCGCCACGGCTGACATCCTGTGCCCCAACCAGTTGGAGCTGGACAGCTTCTGTGGGCGCCGTGCGCAGTCGCTGGAGGACTGCGTGCGCATGGCGCGCAGCCTGCTGCAGCGCGGGCCGCAGGTGGTACTGGTCAAGCACCTGGCCTACCCGGGGCGGGCCGAAGACCAGTTCGAGATGCTGCTGGTGACCGCCGAGCACAGCTGGCACCTGCGTCGCCCGCTGCTGGCGTTCCCGCGGCAGCCGGTTGGGGTGGGCGACCTGACCTCGGGCCTGTTCCTGGCCCGCGTGCTGCTTGGCGACAGCTGGCTACAGGCGTTCGAATACAGCGCTGCGGCCGTGCACGAAGTGCTGCTGGAAACCCAGGCCTGCGCCAGCTACGAGTTGCAACTGGTGCGGGCCCAGGACCGCATCGCGCACCCACGGGTGCGCTTCGAGGCGCAGTTGCTGACGCTTTAAATGGCGTCGGTCTTCAGGTCCTGGTAGCGCTTTTCCAGCTCCTGGCGGATCTGCCGGCGCTGCTGGCCCTGCAGGAAGCGGCGCTTCTCCTCGCTGCTTTGCGGCTGGCGGGGTGGTACCGGTACCGGGCGACGGTTGTCGTCGACCGCGACCATGGTGAAGAAGCAGCTGTTGGAATGGCGCACCGAGCGTTCACGGATATTCTCGGTCACCACCTTGATGCCCACCTCCATCGAGGTGTTGCCGGTGTAGTTGACCGACGCCAGGAAGGTCACCAGTTCACCCACGTGTACCGGCTCGCGGAAGATAACCTGGTCGACCGACAGGGTGACCACATAGCTGCCGGCATAGCGGCTGGCGCACGCATAGGCCACTTCGTCGAGGTACTTGAGCAGGGTGCCGCCATGTACGTTGCCAGAAAAGTTGGCCATGTCCGGGGTCATCAGGACGGTCATGCTCAGCTGGGCGTTTCCAGGTTCCATAGTGTGCTCACGGTGAGGTTGCGCTGAATCGGGCGAATGGGGCCGTTGGGGATCGTTATCTGAAGACACTTCTTTTCCCCTCATGTGAATTAGCCGTCTTGCTACGGGACGCTGGCTGACGCGCCATCGTCACGCTGATCATGCCATCAGCGGCGCTTTTCCTGCCGATCTGTTTCTGCATATTGCACCGGCTTTTTGCGGCGGAGTGCGATGTTAACCTGACCATGCCCATGCAACATGGCCACATTGCGCGTCCACAACAGTATGTACGCGCTGCTCGCACAAGGCTGCCCTGGTCGAGGAGCGGTCTGCCCCGGCACCCGCCAAAGGACGAAAAAGGGAGTATCACGCCATGCATGCCATCAGCTTCATCCAGGACCTGGCAGTGATCATGCTGGTCGCTGGCGTGGTCACCGTTGTCTTTCACCGCCTCAAGCAACCCGTCGTGCTGGGTTACATCGTCGCCGGCTTCATCATCGGCCCGCACACGCCCCCGTTCGGCCTTATTCACGATGAAGACACCATCAAGACCCTGGCCGAGCTGGGCGTGATTTTCCTGATGTTTTGCCTTGGGCTCGAGTTCAGCCTGCGCAAGCTGTTCAAGGTCGGCGCTACCGCCTTTATCGCGGCGTTCCTGGAAATCGTGCTGATGATCTGGATCGGTTTCGAGATTGGCCGCTGGTTCGGCTGGAACACCATGGATTCGCTGTTCCTGGGGGCGATCCTGGCAATTTCCTCGACCACCATCATCGTCAAGGCGCTGAATGACCTGAAGATGAAGAACGAGCGCTTCGCCCAGCTCATCTTTGGAGTGCTGATCGTCGAGGACATTCTCGGCATCGGCATCATTGCCTTGCTGTCGGGCATCGCCGTCAGCGGTACGGTCAGTTCGGGCGAGGTGTTTTCCACCGTGGGCAAGCTGTCGCTGTTCATGATCGTCGCGCTGGTCATCGGCATCCTGTTGGTACCGCGGCTGCTGGCTTACGTGGCCAGGTTCGAGAGCAACGAAATGTTGCTTATTACCGTGCTAGGCCTGTGTTTCGGCTTTTGTCTGCTGGTAGTGAAGCTCGAATACAGCATGGTGCTGGGCGCATTCCTGATTGGCGCGATCATGGCCGAATCGCGCCAGCTACTGGCAATCGAGCGCTTGATCGAACCGGTACGCGATCTGTTCAGTGCCATCTTCTTCGTCGCCATCGGCCTGATGATCGACCCTCTGGTGCTGGTCGACTACGCCTGGCCGATCGTGGTGATTACCCTGGCAGTGGTGCTGGGCAAGATGCTGTCCTGTGGCATGGGCGCGTTCATTGCCGGAAATGACGGGCGCACGTCGCTGCGGGTTGGCATGGGTCTTTCGCAGATTGGCGAATTTTCCTTCATCATCGCCGCACTGGGCATGACCCTGCAGGTGACCAGCGACTTTCTCTACCCGGTGGCGGTGGCGGTATCGGCAATTACCACGCTGCTGACACCGTACCTGATCCGTGCGGCTGACCCGCTGTCGCGCAAGCTGGGCAAGGCAGTGCCCGCCCGCCTGGCGCGGGTGTTGTCGTTGTACGGCGAATGGTTGCGCAGTATCCAGCCACAGGGTGAGGGTGCCATGTTGGCGGCGATGATCCGGCGCATTCTGTTGCAGGTGGGGGTCAACCTGGCGCTGGTTATCGCGATTTTTTTCACTGGCGGCTATTTCGCCGGGCGTATCGGTAACTGGCTCAGCGAGTGGGTCAGCGATGTCAGCCAGCAGAAAGCCTTGATCTGGGGCGCAGCATTGCTGTTGTCGCTGCCGTTCCTGATTGCCGCCTATCGCAAGCTCAAGGCGCTATCGATGCTGCTGGCGGAGATGGGCGTGAAACCAGAGATGGCCGGGCGGCATACACAGCGCGTGCGCCGCGTGATTGCCGAGGTGATTCCGCTGCTGTCGTTGCTGGTGATCTTCCTGCTGCTGTCAGCGTTGTCGGCGAGCATTCTGCCGACCAGCGAGCTGCTGCTGGTGATTGCCGTGGTGGCAGCGGTGGTCGTGGCTTTGCTGTGGCGCTGGTTTATCCGCGTGCACACACGGATGCAGATCGCCTTGCTGGAGACGTTGGAGCACAGTCGCGAGAGTTCGCACTGAGCAAGGCAACGCTCCCTGCGCCAACTTCACCGTCGTCCGAGGGGATGGAGCGGTAGCGATGTCGCCAGGCGCAGAAAGCCTGGCGATGTTAACTGCATTAATGGCACTGAGCCATAATTTTGCGACTGGCGATCAGCTCTCCAGCCAGACATCCCGCGCCCAGTGCCAGACAGACTCCCAGCTGTCTTCACCGATACTTTCTTCTTCGGCATCCCACAGCACCACGGTGCCGTCTTCTTCGACACAGTAGTAGTTGTCGCCATCCTGGCACAGTGGAATAAGGTCGCGCGGCACGCCGGCATCCCAGGCGTTGGCAGCAACCTCGGGCAGGTAGGTGTGCGACTGTGGGTCGGTGACGGTCACTGGCTCCAGCGAGCCGTACACCACGTCGCTGACGGTCAGCAGAAACTCCTTGAACACGAACGGAATGTTGATGAACAGCTCTTCCTCGATTTCGACCAGCTGGTCCTCGTCGGGAAGCTCGAGCGGCACCGGCACTGGCTCATTGGCTTCACGGAGTTGTTCGATCACTTCTTCCACGGTTCACTTCCTCTGACCTAGATGACAACGCTGCGCGTTATACCCTAGTAGCCTAGTCTGGCAAAAGCAAAAACCCCGGGGCAGCCCCGGGGTTTTTTGTGCAGCACGCAGCGGTTAGCCGTTCTGACGGATACCGGCGACCAGCCAAGGCTGGTTTTCGCCTTGGGCACGGACCATGTGCCAGCTTTCGCTGAACACTTCGCCCTGGTCGAAGCGCGAGCTCTTCGACACGCCACGGAAGGTCAGGGTGGCGTCGGTGCGGTCGGCACGGTCGTCGACACCGTCCAGTTGCACATCAAGGTTGTCGATGTAGGTGGACTGGAAGCCGTCACCCAGGTCAGCCCGCTCGCGCTTGAGGAACTCGAGCATTTGCGGGGTGACGAATTCGGCGATCTTGTCCATCTCGTTGGCGTCCCAGTGCTGCTGCAGGGCCTGGAAGTGGTTACGAGCGGCAGCCAGGAAGCTTTGCTCGTTGAACCAGGCCGGGGCATTGATCACCGGTGCAGCGGCGGCAGGTGCGGCCGAACCACCGAAGATCGAAGGCTGGGCAGCTTGGGCGTGGGCTTCACGCTGCATCGGCGCGTGGCCTGGCATGGCCATTTGCGGCTGCTGCTGGCGGCGGCGCGCGGCGATGAAGCGGAATACCAGGAAGGCGATGAGCGCCACGATCAGGAAGTCCATGATCTGGAAGCCTTCGAAACCGTCACCCATGAACATGGAGGCCAGCAGACCACCGGCGGCGAGGCCGGCCAGTGGGCCCAGCCAGCGCGAAGCACCGCTGGCGGCCGGCGCGGCGCGGCCAGGTGCGGTCGGCGCGGCAGCAGGCGCAGTTGGCGTGGTTGGCGTGGCTTGACGGGTCTGGTGGATAGGCGCGGAGCCCGAGCTCTTGCCGCCGCCAAAACGCTTGGCGTTGGCGTCCAGGCTCAGCGTCAGGCCGACGCACAGCGCCAGAGCGATGCTAAGAAAACGTTGCATAAATGGGATATCCCCTGTTGTGGATTGCACGCGCGTCATGGTGCACAGGTTCCCTGGCACATGACCAGCGACATAATGTTTCTAGCTTTTGCCTGAATATTACCAAGCTGGCTGGGGCTGGCGCTTGCAGGAGCGGCCTGGTGTCGCGATGGGCTGTGCAGCAGCCCCAGCAGTCTCAGCGTCCAGGCGAAATCCTGGGGCTGCTGCGCAGCCCATCGCGACACAAGGCCGCTCCTACAATGGCCGGGGCGGGTTTCAGATGGCTTCGAGCTTGGCGTAGCCCAGCATCAGCCACTTGCTGCCTTCGGCAAAATTCACCTGCACCCGTGCCTGCGCGCCGGAGCCCTCGAAATTGAGGATCACGCCCTCGCCAAACACCGCATGTTGCACACGCTGGCCGAGGTTGAAGGTCGTCTGCGGGATATTGGCATTGGCGAACAGGTTGCTGTTGGTAGTGGTCTTGGCCCCACCAAACGGGCGGCTGACACTGTTGGACAGGCGCACTTCCTGAACCAGACCAGCCGGAATTTCACGTACGAAACGCGACACCTTGTTGTAGGTTTCGCTGCCATACAGGCGGCGCGTTTCGGCGTAGGTCATGACCAGCTGGCGCATGGCGCGGGTGATGCCGACGTAGGCCAGGCGGCGTTCCTCTTCCAGGCGGCCGGGTTCTTCCAGGCTCATCTTGTGCGGGAACAGGCCTTCCTCCATGCCCACCAGGAATACATACGGGAACTCCAGGCCCTTGGCGCTGTGCAAGGTCATCAGCTGGATGCTGTCTTCATGCTCGTCGGCCTGGGCATCGCCAGCCTCGAGCGAGGCATGGCCGAGGAACGCCGAAAGTGGCGAGAGGTCGGCGTCTTCTTCGGTGGACTCGAAGTTGCGCGCCGCGCTGACCAGTTCCTCAAGGTTTTCTACCCGTGCCTGGCCCTTTTCACCTTTTTCTTCCTGGTGATAGATGATCAGCCCGGACTGCTCGATGGTGGTCTGGGTCATGGTATGCAGCGGCATGTCCACAACTTTGGCAGCCAACCCCTCGATCAGCTCGATGAACGCACCCAGGGCGCTGGCGGCGCGGCCTTTCAGGGCCTTTGCCGCCAGCAGCTGGCACATGGCTTCCCACATCGACAGCTGGCTGTGGCGGGCATGCTCACGGATGGCTTCGACGGTTTTCTCGCCAATCCCGCGTGGCGGTACGTTGATCACCCGCTCGAGGGCGGCATCATTGCCACGGCCTTCGATCAGGCGCAGGTAGGCCATGGCGTTCTTGATTTCGGCGCGCTCGAAGAAGCGTTGACCGCCGTAGATACGGTAGGGAATGCGTTCGCGCAGGAGGGCTTCTTCCAGCACCCGCGACTGGGCGTTGGAACGGTACAGGATGGCAATTTCGTTGCGCGCATTGCCCTGCTTGACCAGGCCCTCGATGGTTTCCACCACGTAGCGCGCCTCGTCGTGCTCGTTGTAGGCCGCGTACAGGGTCAGGGGTTCGCCTTCGCCCATATCGGTCCACAGCTCTTTGCCCAGGCGCCCGCTGTTATTGGCGATCAGCGCGTTGGCCGCCTTGAGGATGCCACCGGTGGAGCGGTAGTTCTGCTCCAGGCGGATCATCTCGGCGTCAGGGAAGTCGGCGGTGTATTGATGGATGTTCTCGATCTTGGCCCCGCGCCAGCCGTAGATCGACTGGTCGTCATCGCCCACCGCCATCAGGCTGTCACCGCCGCGCGCCAACAGGCGCAGCCAGGCATATTGCACGGCGTTGGTATCCTGGAACTCGTCCACCAGTACGTGGCGGAAGCGCCGCTGGTAGTGTTCGAGCAGGCCCGGATGGTCACGCCACAGGTCCAGGGCGCGTAGCAGCAGCTCGGAGAAGTCGATCACCCCGGCGCGCTCACAGGCCTGTTCATAAGCGGTATAGACGTCGCGCATGGTCGACAGGAACAGGTCGCCACCGGCCTGGATATGCTGTGGACGCAGGCCTTCATCCTTTTGCCCGTTGATGAACCACTGGGCCTGGCGTGCCGGCCATTTCTGTTCGTCCAGGCCCAGCTCGCGCATCACCCGCTTGATCAGCCGCTGCTGGTCGTCGCTGTCGAGTATCTGGAAATTCTGCACCAACCGCGCTTCCTGCCAGTGTGCCCGCAACAGGCGGTGGGCCAGGCCGTGGAAGGTCCCGACCCACATGCCCGCCGGGTTGATCCCCAGCAATTGCTCGATCCGCTGGCGCATTTCAGCCGCAGCCTTGTTGGTGAAGGTCACCGACAGGATCGAGTGCGGCGATGCCTGCTCGACCTGGATCAGCCAGGCGATGCGGTGCACCAGCACGCGGGTTTTACCGGAACCGGCGCCAGCAAGCACCAGTTGACGCCCGAGCGTGGCCGCTACGGCCTGGCGTTGGGCATCGTTGAGGGAATTCAGCAGGAGGGAGAGGTCGTCTGTGTGCATCGGGCCATTCTAGGGCGCGGCAGGGGAACGGGCAAACCTCTACTGTATAAATATTCACCTTGCCAGCGGCCGTTCATCGACCCGATGGCAGGCGCCAGGCCGCCGCTCGGGCGGCCCGGTCAACCACGGTTCAGTCGATCATCTCTACGGTGCGTATTTCGCAGCGCTGCTGCGAACCGGCGTGAGTGATTTCCAGCATTTTCCAGTGGGTGCCACCCGCGCGTTCAAACGTCACGGTTTTTTCCGTCAGCACTTGCGGGGCGATCTCGCCGCTGTCCAGCAGCTGAAGCTCCAGCACTTCCCAGCCTCCCCGGTGGCGTATCTTGGGTTCGACCAGCACCGGTTCGATAGCCGGGGAAGCGACCGTGACGGTGCAATGGACCTTGAAGGTCTGTTCGCCGTCGGCGATGTCATTGATTGCAACGAGATTGGCGATGGTAGCCATTGATTTGCTCCTGTGATGGTTGAAAGTAGCGACAGCGCAACTGTCGTCCCTTTCATCCATCACAGGAGCAGGGCAGTGCTTCAGCTATGCCAATGCCTGCCATGTCTGGCGAGCAGGCTGATGGCTTGCTCCGGGCCATTGGTGCCTGACGGGTACGGTCGTGGTGCCTGGAAGTGTTCTTCGCAACCCTTGATGATCGGGTCGATCCACGCCCAGGCCGCTTCCACTTCGTCGCGGCGCATGAACAGCGTCGAGTCGCCCTCCAGCACATCCAGCAGCAAGCGCTCGTAGGCCTCCCAGCGGCGGGTCTGGCTGAACACCTGGGCCAGGTTCAGGTCCAGGTCCACCGGCTCCAGGCGCATGCCCTTGCCCGGGCTCTTGGTCATCATGCGCAGGCTGATGCGTTCGTCTGGTTGCAACTGGATCAGCAACTGGTTGACCTGGCCACCCATGAACAGCTCATGGGGCACTGGCTTGAACTGGATGACGATCTGCGACGAGCGCCGTGCCATGCGTTTGCCGGTGCGCAGGTAGAAGGGCACGCCCGCCCAGCGCCAGTTGTCGATGTGCGCCTCGATGGCGACGAAGGTTTCGGTGTCGCTATCGTTGTCGACGTCCTTTTCGAAGTAATAGGCTGGCACTTCCTGGCCACCGATGCGCCCGGCGCCGTACTGGCCGCGCACGGTCTTGTCCTGCACGTCCTGGCCGGTGATCGGCTTGAGGGCGCGAAGGACCTTGACCTTTTCGTCACGCACCGCTTCGGCCTCGAACTGTGCGGGAGGTTCCATGGCCACCAGACACAGCAATTGCAGCAGGTGGTTCTGCAGCATGTCGCGGATCGCCCCGGCGCGGTCGTAGTAAGCACCCCGGTTCTCGACCCCCAGGGTCTCGCATACGCTGATCTGCACATGGTCGACCTGGCTGTTGCGCCATACCGGCTCCAGCAGGGCGTTGGCAAAGCGCAGGGCCATGAGGTTCTGCACGGTTTCCTTGCCCAGGTAGTGGTCGATGCGAAATACCTGGTTTTCCTCCAGCACCGCACCAATCGCTTCGTTGATGGCGGTAGCCGATTGCAGCGAGTGGCCGATCGGCTTTTCCAGCACGATGCGCGCTTCGGCGTCGGCCAGGCCAGCGTTACGCAGGTGGTTGGCAATGGGCACGAACAGGTTGGGGGCGGTGGCCAGGTAGAAGATGCGCGTCAAGCCGCCGGGCTCGCCCAGGTAGCGCGCCAGCCGGCCAAAATCGGCGCTTTGCGAAGCATCCATGGGGAAATAGTCGACCCGCGCGGAAAACCGCCGCCAGACATCTTCGTCGAAATCGTTGCGGGCGATCTGGGCTCGGCAATGGCGTTCGGCGAGCTTGAGATAGTCGTTGCGTGGCAGGTTGCGTCGCGCCAGCGCGATGATCCGCACGGCATTGTTCAGACGGGCCTCGCGAAACAGGTGGTAGAGCGCCGGAAGCAATTTGTGCAGGGCCAGATCGCCGGTGCCGCCAAAAACCAGAATGTCGCAAGGAATAGTCAAACCACCACTCTCCACGTTCGTTTAACTGGGCGGGTTGGCGTCCATGTAGTATAACTACAAGAAAGCTACAACCCGGCCAGCCGATCATAACCGAGTCCAGCCTGTGAATCTGTTGCAACATATCGCCCAATCGCGCCACCTGCTGCGCAAATCGGAACTCAAGGTAGCCGACCACGTGCTACTCGACCCGGCTGCCGTCATGCACAGCTCCATGGCCGACTTGGCGCACAGCGTAGGTATCAGTGAACCGACCATCGTGCGGTTCTGCCGTGCCATCGGTTGCTCGGGCTTCCAGGACCTGAAGTTGAAACTGGCACAGAGCCTGGCCGCCGGGGCCAGTTTCGGTCAGTTCGCCATCCATGAAGACGACTCGGTTGCCGACTACAGCCTGAAGATCTTCGACACCACCCTGCACACCCTGATGGAAGTGCGTGAGCATCTCGACCCTCAGGCACTGCAGCAGGCGGTAACCGCCATGGCCCAGGCGCAACGTGTGGAGTTCTACGGCTTTGGCGCCTCCGGTGCGGTGGCGGCCGATGCCCAGCACAAGTTCTTCCGCCTGCTGCTCAGCGCGGCTGCCTACTCCGACCCGCACATGCAGGCGATGTCGGCGGTGACCCTCAAGCCGGGTGATGTGGCGGTGTGCATTTCCCAGTCGGGCCGCTCCAAGGACCTGCTGATTACCGCCAACCTGGTGCGTGAGAGCGGCGCCAACCTGATCACCCTGTGCCCCAGCCAGACGCCGCTGGCCGAACTGTCGACGGTCAACCTGGCAATCGACGTGCATGAAGACACCGAGATCTACACCCCGCTGACCTCGCGTATCGCCCACCTTGTGGTGATCGACGTGTTGGCCATGGGCGTGGCCATGGCGCGTGGGCCGAGCCTGGTCAATCACCTCAAGAGCGTGAAGCGCAGCTTGCGCAGCCTGCGTCTGTCGCCCAAGTCGATCAAGGCTACCGACGACTGAACGCCTGCACCGGCCTCTTCGCGGGCTTGCCCGCTCCCACTGGGATTGCGCCGATTTCAAAAAGTGCGCAGTACCTGTGGGAGCGGGCAAGCCCGCGAATGGGCCGGTACAGACAGTGAAATTTCACTGTTTTGTCACCATTCCACAGTCAAACCGTAAACCACCAAGGCCAGTCTGAAACTCCCGCATCCTATCTGGGAGACAGGCAATGGCTCGTGATTACGACGGTACTTACCAACCCAGCGCCAAGGCTCGCAAGCAGCAGGAAAAGGATCAGCGCCGCATGGAATACCGCCGCGCGATCGAAAGCTACTGCGACCAACGTCAACTACTGCGCGACCTGGTGGACTACCCCGAGTTGCAAGACCTCACGGTTTGGCAGGCGTCGACGGCAATTTCCCCGAAAAACGCTCAACCAGGCCGCTGATCAGCGCACGTTCGCTGCGGATGAACGCCAGGAAGGCCAAGGCAACCGGCGACTGCCGTTTGGCCTTGGACTGCACCACGCACCAGCTGCGGTACAGCGGTAGCTCCTCTACCGGCAGCTCCTTCAGCACACCGGTGGCCAGCTCGAGGTTGACTGCATGGCGGGTGAGCAGGGCAATACCCAGGCCGGCGATCACGCATTCACGCTGGGCGTCGGCCGAGGCCACTTCCAGGGTCTGGGTGAAGTGCACACGCTTGTCCTTGAAGTACTCCTCGCAGGCCTTGCGCGTACCTGAACCTTGTTCGCGGACCAGCAGCGTATGAGGTTCCAGATCCTGCAGGCGCAGTCGTTCCAGTTTGCACAGCGGATGCTCGGGTGGCGCCACCGCGACGATCGGGTTGTTGAGGAACGGCAGAAACTCCAGGCCCATGTCCTGCGGCACCATGGACATGATGATCAGGTCGTCGCGGTTGTCCGAAAGGCGGCGGATGGCCTGGGCACGGTTGACCACGGTCAGGGTCAGGTTGACCTCCGGGTGACGCTGCTTGAAGGCGGCGAACAGGTGTGGCACGAAGTATTTGGCGCTGGACTCGATCGCCAGTTTCAGTTGCCCCTGGAGTGAGCCCTGCATATCCGACAGCTGCATGTCCAGGCTCTCCAGGCGGCCGAATATGTCGCGGCTGGCACGTTGCAGGGCTTCGGCCGCTTCGGTCAGGTAGAGCTTCTTGCCTACGTACTCGAACAGCGGCTGGCCGATCAGCTCTTCGAGTTGACGGATCTGTAGACTAACGGCGGGTTGTGTCAGCGCCATCTCTTCCGCAGCGCGGCTGTACGAGCGCAAATCGCACACCTCGTTGAAGATCTGTAGTTGACGCAATGTCATACGCATCAATGACTTACGCATTTTAGCCCGCCCTTCGGCAATACCTTGTTACCGCACCATAAGCTTTTACTAATACAGCGTCTAACAAATATTGATTTTTGTTTATCGACCCACAGCGCTAGGGTGAATGTGCGACTGGCCAGCGACGCCTGGTCACGCGCCGACCGGTAGAACCGGCTCGACTGTTCCTACGGCTTTGGGAAGACTCCAGTGATAAAAAAAATCCTGATCGCCAACCGAGGTGAAATCGCAGTGCGCATCGTGCGTGCCTGCGCCGAGATGGGCATTCGCTCGGTAGCGATCTATTCCGATGCCGACCGGCATGCGCTGCACGTCAAGCGCGCCGACGAAGCCCACAGCATCGGTGCCGAGCCGCTGGCCGGTTACCTGAACCCGCGCAAGTTGGTCAACCTGGCTGTGGAAACCGGCTGTGATGCCTTGCACCCGGGCTACGGTTTCCTCTCGGAAAACGCCGAGCTGGCGGAGATCTGCGCCGAACGCGGGATCAAGTTCATCGGCCCGGCCGCCGATGTCATTCGCCGCATGGGCGACAAGACCGAAGCACGCCGTACCATGATCGCTGCCGGCGTGCCGGTGACCCCCGGCACCGAGGGTAACGTTGCCGATATCCACGAAGCCCTGAGGGAAGGTGACCGCATCGGTTACCCGGTCATGCTCAAGGCCACCTCTGGTGGCGGCGGTCGGGGTATTCGCCGTTGCAACAGCCGCGAAGAACTGGAACAGAACTTCCCACGGGTCATCTCCGAAGCCACCAAGGCCTTCGGTTCGGCCGAGGTGTTCCTGGAAAAGTGCATCGTCAACCCCAAGCATATCGAGGCGCAGATCCTCGGTGACAGCTTCGGCAACGTGGTGCACCTGTTCGAGCGCGACTGCTCGATCCAGCGGCGTAACCAGAAGCTCATCGAGATCGCCCCAAGCCCGCAGCTCACCCCCGAGCAGCGTGCCTACATCGGTGACCTCGCGGTACGTGCCGCCAAGGCGGTGAACTACGAGAACGCCGGTACCGTGGAGTTCCTGCTCGCCGATGGCGAGGTGTACTTCATGGAAATGAACACCCGGGTGCAGGTGGAGCACACCATCACCGAGGAAATCACCGGTATCGATATTGTCCGTGAGCAGATCCGCATTGCCTCGGGCCTGCCACTGTCGGTGAAGCAGGAAGACATCCAGCACCGCGGCTACGCGCTGCAGTTCCGGATCAACGCCGAAGACCCGAAGAACAACTTCCTGCCCAGCTTCGGCAAGATCACCCGCTACTACGCCCCCGGCGGCCCGGGCGTGCGTACCGATACGGCGATCTATACCGGCTACACCATTCCACCGTTCTATGACTCCATGTGCCTGAAGCTGGTGGTCTGGGCGTTGACCTGGGAAGAAGCCATGGACCGCGGCCTGCGGGCCCTGGACGACATGCGCGTGCAAGGGGTGAAGACCACTGCCGCGTACTATCAGGAAATCCTGCGCAATCCCGAATTCCGTAGCGGCCAGTTCAATACCAGCTTCGTCGAAAGCCACCCCGAACTGACCAACTACTCGATCAAGCGCAAACCCGAAGAGCTGGCCCTGGCCATCGCCGCCGCCATCGCCGCCCACGCAGGCCTGTGAGGAATCCCATAATGTCCAAGAAAATTCACGTAACCGACACGATCCTGCGCGACGCCCACCAGTCCCTGCTGGCCACCCGCATGCGTACCGAAGACATGCTGCCGATCTGCGACAAGCTCGACAAGGTCGGCTACTGGTCGCTGGAAGTCTGGGGCGGCGCCACCTTCGACGCCTGCGTGCGCTTCCTGAAAGAAGACCCGTGGGAGCGCCTGCGCAAGCTGCGCGCAGCGTTGCCCAACACCCGCCTGCAAATGCTGCTGCGTGGCCAGAACCTGCTGGGCTACCGCCACTACAGCGACGACGTGGTCAAGGCCTTCGTCGCCAAGGCCGCCGTCAACGGCATCGACGTGTTCCGCATTTTCGACGCCATGAACGACGTGCGTAACCTGCGCGTGGCCATCGAGGCGGTCAAGGCTGCCGGCAAACACGCCCAGGGCACCATCGCCTATACCACCAGCCCGGTGCATACCATCGAAGCCTTCGTCAACCAGGCCAAGCAGATGGAAGCCATGGGTTGCGACTCGGTGGCGATCAAGGACATGGCCGGCCTGCTGACCCCTTACGCCACCGGCGAACTGGTCAAGGCGCTGAAGGCCGAGCAGTCGCTGCCGGTGTTCATCCACTCCCACGACACTGCCGGCCTGGCCGCGATGTGCCAGCTGAAGGCCGTGGAGAACGGTGCCGACCACATCGACACCGCCATTTCCAGCTTCGCCTGGGGCACCAGCCACCCCGGCACCGAGTCGATGGTTGCCGCGCTCAAGGGCAGCGAGTTCGACACTGGCCTGGACCTGGAACTGCTGCAGGAAATCGGCCTGTACTTCTATGCCGTGCGCAAGAAGTACCACCAGTTCGAGAGCGAGTTCACCGCCGTGGACACCCGCGTGCAGGTCAACCAGGTGCCGGGCGGCATGATTTCCAACCTGGCCAACCAGCTCAAGGAGCAGGGCGCGCTCAACCGCATGAACGAAGTGCTGGCAGAGATCCCGCGTGTGCGTGAAGACCTCGGTTTCCCGCCGCTGGTGACCCCGACCTCGCAGATCGTCGGTACCCAGGCGTTCTTCAACGTGCTGGCTGGCGAACGTTACAAGACCATCACCAACGAGGTGAAGCTGTACCTGCAAGGCGGCTACGGCAAGGCCCCGGGTGTAGTCAACGAGCAGCTGCGTCGCCAGGCGATCGGCAGCGAAGAAGTGATCGACGTACGCCCGGCCGACCTGCTGAAGCCGGAAATGGCCAAGCTGCGTGCCGACATCGGTGCCTTGGCGCGTTGTGAAGAAGATGTGCTGACCTTCGCCATGTTCCCGGACATTGGCCGCAAGTTCCTCGAGGAGCGCGAAGCCGGCACCCTGACGCCTGAAGTGCTGCTGCCAATTCCTGAGGCGGGCGCAGTAGCGTCCCATAGCGGCGAAGGCGTGCCGACCGAGTTCGTCATCGACGTGCACGGCGAAACCTACCGTGTCGACATCACTGGCGTAGGGGTGAAGGCCGAAGGCAAGCGTCACTTCTACCTGTCGATCGACGGCATGCCGGAAGAGGTGGTGTTCGAGCCGCTCAACGAATTCGTTGGTGGCGGCAGCAGCAAGCGCAAGCAGGCCAGCGCCCCGGGCCACGTCAGCACCACCATGCCTGGCAACATCGTCGATGTGCTGGTCAAGGAAGGCGACATGGTCAAGGTCGGCCAAGCCGTGCTGATCACCGAAGCCATGAAGATGGAAACCGAAGTGCAGGCGGCCATCGCCGGCAAGGTCGTGGCCATTCACGTGGCCAAGGGCGACCGCGTGACCCCGGGCGAGATCCTGATCGAGATCGAAGGCTGAGATAAGCCTTCATCTACAAGCGGTTAACCTCTGGGGAGCGGATGCTCCCCTTTTTTTTAACTGTGGGGCCCCAGGCCAATCACAGGGCTCAAGGCGGGTGACGCCCAAGGGGGCGGGTCCACCCGCGCAGAAGCCGGCTGCTACAGCACAACCCTCAGCCTTTGCGACAGGCCTCCAGCGTTTTTACCTGGCCTGTCGGCAGCTGGTTTTCCTCGCTCAACCAGCGTTCGAATCCGGCAGCCAACGCCGGCCACTCATCGTCGGTAACCGAGTACCAGGCGGTATCACGGTTATGGTCCTTTACCACCAGGTGCTTGCGGAACACCCCTTCGTAGACAAAACCAAACCGCTCCGCCGCGCGCTTGGAGCGGGCGTTGGCGTTGTTGCACTTCCATTCCAGCCGGCGATTGCCCAGTTCAAAGGCCAGCTTGCCAAGCAAGTACACCGCCTCGGTGCCCTTGGGCGTGCGCTGCATGGCGGCACCGAAGGCGACGTGGCCGATTTCGATGCGGCCGTGCTCGGGCACCATCGACATCAGGCTGAGGATGCCCTGGGCCTGGCCGTTGTTGCGGTCGATCACGGTATAGAACAGCGGATCGCGGCCGGCAGCATTACCTTCCAGCCAGCGGTCGAAGGCAGCACGTTCGGCAAACGGCCCATAGGGCAGGTAGTCCCACAGGGCAGGGTCGGCAGCCGGACCTTGCAGCATCTGCCAGAGGTCGTTGCCATGGCGCGCCGGGTCGAGCTTTTGCAGACGGATAAAGCGGCCTTCGATGGGCTCGGCCCGCGGCGTAGCGGCGGGCTTCCAGTTCAATGCGTCGTTCATGTTCGGCTTACAACTCTTTACGGAATTGGATAAAGCCCGAGCGCTCGGCAACCTGCTGGTACAGGCTGATGGCGGTGGCGTTGGTTTCGTGGGTCACCCAGTACACCTTGCTGCATTTTTCAGCCTCGGCTGCAGCATAGACGTGCTCGATCAATTGGCGGCCGATGCCCAGGCCACGCTGCGTGCTGTCCACGTACAGGTCCTGCAGGTAGCAGGCATTGCCGATACTCCAGTTGGTCCGATGGTAGATGAAGTTGACCATGCCAACCGCCTTGCCATCGACCCAGGCCAAGGCTGAATGGGTCGGCTCGTTGGGGTCGAGCAGGCGCTGCCAGGTGCTCAGGCTCACCTCATCGGTCAGTTCGGATTTATAGAAGCGCAGATAGGCGTGCCACAGGGCAAGCCAGGCAGCGTGGTCTTGGGCAGTGACGGGGCGCAGGGTAACACTGGGCATGAGGCTGTTCCTTCAGAGTGGGCGCATGTGCGCTGCGAGTTGGTTATCCAGATAGTCCGGGCTGGCGCCCAGGCCTTCACGCACCCCGGCAATGTCTTGCGCCGAGCGGTTCTGGCTGAGCTTGCGCGCGCCTTGCAGGCGAGCGATGGGCACACGGATGCCGACAATGGCACGGAGCATGCCGTCGATATAGTCGGCCGGGGCGTCAGCGACCTTCCACGGTTCGGTGCGGCCTTGTTCGTGGCGTTCGGTCAGGCGGCTGACGATAGCCAGCAGCGCCGGGCCATCGTGCAGCACCTCGGCCGTGCCGTAGGCATGCACGGCCAGGTAGTTCCAGGTGGGGACCACCTTGGGGTTCTCGGCCTTGCTTGGGTAATAACCGGGGCTGACATAGGCATCGGCGCCGGGAAACACCAGCAAGGCCTCGGCACCTTGTGCCAGGTCCTGCCATTGGTGGTTGGCCCGGGCCAAATGGGCATAGACCGTGCCGAACTCGCCTTCACTGGTATCGATCAACACCGGCAGGTGGGTAGCCAGCAGGCCTTGCTCGCCATGGCTGACCAGTATGGCCAGGCGGGTGTCATGCATGTGCTGGTACAGGCGACCAAGGTCGTGTTCCTGGTGGGGTTTGCTGTTGTACATGCCCGGTTTCCTTGTGCAATGACGCCATCCTAGGCAGGCTATTGGTTCCATGTAAGAGCCATTGCTGGCTGTTCTGATAGGTCCAATGCCATGACCGAGCGCCTTTTAGTGTTGCCCTTCGACCCTGCCGGCATCGTACTGGATCGCCGCCGCGGGCTCAGCCAGCAGCTGTACCAGGCGCTGCGTGCGCGGGTGCTCGACGGGCGTCTGAGCAGCGGCACGCGGCTGCCGGCTACGCGCGATCTGGCTGCCATGCTGGCGCTGTCACGCAACAGCGTGGTGCGTGCCTACGACCAGCTGTATGCCGAGGGCTTCATCGAAAGCCGGGTAGGTGATGGCACCTATGTCAGCCAGCTACCTAAACTATCCACACAAGTATCCACAGGGTTATCCCGTGGTTTATCAACAGGTTTATCCACAAAATTTGTAGAAGGTACTGGAAATTTATCCAGCCAGCCACGCGCCAGCGAGCCTTTGCGGCGCCTGGAAAATAACCATTTGCTACCGCCAAGAAGTGGTGCGCCGCGAGCGTTTCGGCTTGGTATTCCGGCGTTCGATTTGTTCCCGTTCGACGTGTGGGCCAAGCTGCAGGCGGGTTTCTGGCGTAACCCGGCGCCTGCGCAGCTCGGTTATGGCGACCCGGCAGGGGAGCCGCAACTGCGCGAGTTGGTCGCCGCCTACTTGCGTAGCTCGCGTGGGTTGAGCTGTACAGCTGCACAAATTGTGATCACCAGTGGTGCGCAGCAGGCGATCAGCCTTTGTGCACAGCTGCTGTTGCAGCCGGGAGACGGTGTGGCTGTGGAAAACCCAGGTTACCGGGCGGCGGGACATGCCTTTGCGTTGGCCGGTGGCAGGTTGCATGGCGTGCCGGTGGACGAGGATGGTTTGGACTGCCGCTGGCTGGGGCAATTGTCCGATTGCCGGCTCGCCTATGTCACGCCGGCTCACCAGTACCCGACCGGGGTGACCATGAGCCTGGCGCGGCGCCTGGAACTGCTGGCCTGGGCCGAGCGAAGCGGTGGCTGGATCATCGAAGACGACTATGACGGCGAATATCGCTACAGCGGCGCGCCCCTGGCTCCGCTGGCGTCGCTCGACCGGAATGGGCGGGTGCTGTATGTCGGTACATTCGGCAAGATCGCCTTCCCGGCACTGCGCCTTGGCTACCTGGTGCTGCCGCCGTCGCTGGCGCAGGCGTTCAGCCAGGGCAGGGCACTGGCGATGCGGCACTCGGAGGTCAGCAGCCAATGCGTGATGGCCGAATTCATGGCACGGGGGCATTTCCAGCGGCATATCCGGCGCATGCGCAAGGCGGCCTTGAGCCGACGCAACGTGCTCAAGGCCGGTTGGCCTGTGGATATACCGGGCTTGGGCAGCATGCCGGAAGTGGCAGCCGGGCTGCACGTCAAGGTGGTTGTGGATAATTTAGCCCTGGAACAAGAGCTGGTAGCCAAGGCTGAAGGTGTGGGGGTGGAGATGACTCCGCTGAGTAATTTCTGGCTCGCTGACAGCACCGAGCCTGTGGATAAGCGGGCAGGACTGGTGCTTGGATTCGCGGCGGTGCCGGAGGGTGAGATTGCCGAGGCCTTGCTGAAATTGCGCAAGGCCTGGCGCCCGCTTCGCGGGTAAACCCACTCCCCAAGGGGCTGCACCGCACCTGCGGCCAGCGCTCCCCCTGTGGGAGCGGGCTTGCCCGCGAAGCAGGCGACTCAGGTGCCGGACTTGATCCGCGTCCAGGCCCGCGTGCGTGCCCGCTCGGCATCCCGCGCCAGAGGCTTGAGGGTATACAGCTTGGTCATCGCCGCCGCCGTCGGGTACAGGTTGGGGTTGTTGCGAATCGTCGGGTTCACTTTGTCGCTGGCATCCTTGTTGGGGTTCGGGTAGCCGACAAAATCGCTGATCGGTGCAATTACCTCAGGCCGCAGCAGGTAGTTGATGAACGCATGCGCGTCTTCCGGGTTGGCTGCATTCTTCGGAATTGCCAGCATATCGAACCAGATTGGCGCTCCTTCCTTGGGCAGGCGCATGTCCACCACCACGCCATTCTTCGCATCGCGGGCGCGGTTGGCGGCCTGGGAGAAGCTGCCGCTGTAGCCGACCGCCACGCAGATATCACCGTTGGCTATGTCCGCCATGTATTTCGAGGAGTGGAAATAGGTGATGTAGGGGCGGATTTTCAGCATCAGTGCCTCGGCCTGCTTGTAGTCGGCCGGCTTGTCGCTGTTTGGCGGCAGGCCCAGGTGCTGCAAGGCCAGCGGCAGGATCTCCGACGGCGAGTCGAGCAGTGCCACGCCACACTGCTTGAGCTTGGCGATGTTCTCTTCCTTGAAGATCAGGTCCCAGCTGTCCACTGGCGCGTTGTCGCCGAGCGCAGCCTTGACCTTGGCCGGGTTGAAGCCGATCAGCACGGTACCGTACATGTAAGGCACGGCAAACTTGTTGTCCGGGTCGTTGGCTTCGATCAGCTTCATCAGGGACGGGTCCAGATGTTGCCAGTTCGGCAGCTTGCTGCGGTCCAGTGGCTGGAACACCCCGGCTTCGATCTGCTTGGCCAGGAACACGTTGGATGGCACCACCACGTCATAGCCGGAGTTGCCGGTCAGTAGCTTGGCTTCCAGCGCCTCGTTGGTGTCGAAGATGTCGTAGATCAGCTTTACACCGCTGTCCTTCTGGAACTCGGTGAGGGTTTGCGGGGTGATGTAGTCGAACCAGTTGTATACCCGCAGGGTACGCTGTTCGGCCTGGGCCTGCAGGGCGCCGGTAAACAGCGTGGCGGCGATGAACGGGGCGAGCAGGTGCTTGAGTCGGACCATTTAGCGGGCTCCTGGTTGGCTGCGCTGGAAGCCTTCCAGCACATTGACTGCGTTGATACCGATTTCTTCGACAGCGTAGCCGCCCTCCATCACGAACAGGGTCGGTTTGCCGAGCTGCGCGATGCGCTTGCCCATCTCCAGGTAGTCCGGGCTGTCCAGCTTGAACTGCGAGATCGGGTCGTCCTTGAAGGTGTCCACGCCGAGCGAGATCACCAGTACGTCGGCGTCATAGGCTTCGATGCGCTGGCAGGCGTCCTCCAAGGCAGCGCTCCAGGCAGTCCAGTCGCTGCCGGCGGGCAGTGGGTAGTTGATGTTGCAGCCTTCTCCGGGACCGTCGCCGGTTTCGTCGGCATAGCCGAGGAAGAACGGGAATTCGTCCTGCGGGTCGCCATGGATCGAAGCGAAGAACACATCCCCGCGGCGGTAGAAGATGTCCTGGGTGCCGTTGCCATGGTGATAGTCGACGTCGAGGATGGCGACTTTGTGCCGGCCCTGGTCGAGAAACGCCTGGGCGGCGATGGCGGCGTTGTTCAGGTAGCAATAGCCGCCCATGACTTCGCCGGCGGCGTGGTGTCCTGGTGGGCGGCACAGGGCAAACGCCGAGTGAGCGCCCTGCTGGATGGCGGCCTGGGCGGTGAGGGCCACCTGGGCGGCGCTGTAGGCAGCCTGCCAGGTACCGGCGGTGATCGGTGCCCCGGCATCGAAGCTGTAGTAGCCCAGCTCACCGTGCAGGCCGCTGGGCTTTTTCTGGCGCAGGGTGCGGGCTGGCCAGGTGAACGGCAGCAGGTCGCCTTCCTGGCCCAATGCGGCCCAGCGCGCCCAGGCGCCTTCGAAGAAGTCCAGGTAGGCGGCGCTGTGGATGCGCAGGAGCGGTGCGCGGCCGAAGTCGGTAGGGCCCTGGATGTCGCCGAGGTTGCGCTTTTTTACCTGTTCGAGCACATGGTCGGCGCGCGAAGGCATTTCGAAGCAGGGCATCAGCTTGCCGTCTATCAGCTCGCAGCGGCCATGGTGCAGGCGGTGGTCATCGGAATAGATCGTCAGCATTGTTGTTCTCCCTTGGACACTGGCGTTGGCCCATTCTCGGGTGGACGCCAGTAGGGGAGAACGACGCAAACGGCCAAAAGGGGATCGATGTGGCCAGGCTCTTTGGCCGGCTTTCCCTGTGCCGGCCCCTGCCCGGGGCACGGCTGGCGCGGTCAACCGCGAAAATGGCTGGGAGCTACACCACTCCAACGCTGGAAGGCATGGCGGAAACTGGCCGTCTCGCTGAACCCCAGCGTTTCGGCAATCCGGTAGATCGGCATCTGATTGTCGGCCAGCAGCTGCTTGGCCCGCTCGAACCTCAGCTCATCCAGCAGTTGTTGATAACTGCTGCCCAAGGCCTGCAAATGCCGACGCAGGGTACGCGATGAACAGTTCATCTGCCGCGCCAGGCCCTCCAGCCCGGGCGCCGCATCCAGTTGCTGCGCCAGCAGTTGGCGGATCCGCCCCAGCCAGGCCTGGCGGCCAGTGAATTCCAGGTTCAGGCGCCGGCAACGTTCGCTCATGGCCTTGTGGGTAATCGGGTCGGCCAGCGGCAGCGGCGTGTCCAGCCAGCGGCGTTCGAAAGCAAAGGCATTGGTCTCGGCGTCGAAACCGACCGGGCACTGGAATGCATCGGCATAGAGCGCGTGGTAGCTGGGCCGAGGGTGCTCGAAGCGGGCGCCCAGCAGCGGCAGTGGGCGGCCGAGCAGGTCGTCGCAGATGACTTTCAGCGAAACCAGGCAGAACTCGGCGTTGAAGGCGGTCAGTGCCGGGCTGTCATGGCAATCGCTGGCGCTGAACCAGACCCGCTGGCCGTCGTCGAGCAAACGCAGCTTGAAGACTGTTCCCAGCAGTGCCGGATACTGCAACGCCAGGCGCAAGGCGTCACCCAAAGTGGCACTGGAGAGCAGGGCGTAACCGAGCATGCCGTAGCACGACACATGCATGCGCCGGCCCAGTTCCAGGCCGATGTCCTCGCGCCGGGCAACGGCGTTGGCGCATACCTGCAGTTCCTGCTGGGTGGTGATGCGCGCATCGGCATGCCCCAGGTCTGCCGGGCCGATGCCGCTGCCGGCCAACAGCGCCGACGCCTCGCAACCATCGGCCTGGAAGACGTTGAGGATCAGCGAAACCGCGTTGAGGGTAGTCAGGTGGCTGTGCAGCATGCTGGGAAGTCCCGTTGGCCTGGGACGCATTATGGAGCAAGTTGTGTGCCGATATCCCGAGGGCTGCGCAGGAGCCCGAGAATCCGCAGGCAAAAAAAAGGCCCGAAGCATAGGCTCGGGCCTTGTAAAGGTTGAGAGGTGTCTAGTCCCTCGACCTGGTGAGACTGTTTACAGCGGCCTGGTTACGCCTTCAGCGGTACCAGACGGGGAGCGATCATGTTTTCCGGGCGCAGGATGTCGTCGAGCATCGCGTCGTCCAGCAGCTTCTCCTCGCGCACCAGTTCCAGTACGCCGCGGCCGGTTTCCAGGGCAACGCGGGCGATGCGGGTGGCGTTTTCGTAGCCGATGTACGGGTTCAGGGCGGTGACCAGGCCGATCGAGTGTTCGACCAGTTCGCGGCAGCGCTGTTCGTTGGCAGTGATGCCGACGATGCAGTGCTCGCGCAGCATGTCCATGGCGCGCTGGAGCAGGCGGATCGAGTCGAAGATCTTGTAGGCGATCAGCGGTTCCATCACGTTCAGCTGCAGCTGGCCACCTTCAGCGGCGACGGTCAGGGCCAGGTCGTTGCCCATGATGGCGAAGGCCACCTGGTTGACCGCTTCCGGAATAACCGGGTTGACCTTGCCTGGCATGATCGAGCTGCCTGGCTGGCGCGCCGGCAGGTTGATCTCGTTGATGCCGGTGCGCGGGCCGCTGGACAGCAGGCGCAGGTCGTTGCAGATCTTCGACAGCTTGACGGCGGTACGCTTGAGCATGCCGGAGAACAGCACGAAGGCGCCCATGTCGGAGGTGGCTTCGATCAGGTCGGCAGCCGGTACCAGCGGTTGGCCGCTGATGGCAGCCAGGCGCTGTACGGCCAGGGCCTGGTAGCCCGGGTCGGCGTTGATGCCGGTGCCGATGGCGGTACCACCCAGGTTGATTTCGGTCAGCAGTTCCGGAGCCAGCGAACGCAGGCGCTGCAGGTCTTCGGTCATGGTGGTGGCGAAGGCGCGGAATTCCTGGCCCAGGGTCATCGGCACGGCGTCCTGCAGCTGGGTACGGCCCATCTTCAGTACGTGGTCGAACTCTTTACCCTTGGCAGCGAAGGCCTGGATCAGGCTGTCGAGGCTGGCCAGCAGGGCGTCGTGACCCAGCAGCAGGCCCAGACGGATGGCCGTCGGGTAGGCGTCGTTGGTCGACTGCGCCATGTTCACGTCGTTGTTCGGGTGCAGGTACTGGTACTCACCCTTCTGGTGGCCCATGGCCTCCAGCGCGACGTTGGCAATGACTTCGTTCGCGTTCATGTTGGTGGAAGTACCGGCACCACCCTGGATCATGTCGACCACGAACTGGTCGTGGTAGTCGCCTTTGATCAGGCGGGCGCAGGCTGCGGTGATGGCAGCATGCTTGGCATCGCTCAGGTGACCCAGCTCACGGTTGGCGTCGGCAGCGGCCTGCTTGACCATGGCCAGGGCCACGACCAGCTTCGGGTAGTGCGACAGCGGAACACCGGAGAGGTGGAAGTTGTTGGCAGCGCGCAGGGTCTGGATGCCGTAGTAGGCATCGGCAGGGACTTCAAGGGTACCAAGCAGATCTTTTTCGACGCGGAACGATGCAGCGGAGGACATGATGGATATCATCTCGATTTTGACCCGGCACATGCCGGAATGGCGCCAATCCTAGGCCTGAAGGCGATTTTGCGGCAAATGCTGTTGCACGCTAACCTATGCACAAACGGCATAGTGTTTCATGTGACGCCAATTGACATTCGAGCGTGTTCCATTTTGGTGCATGCCAGGAGATGTACTTCGTGAACCTTGAAAGCAAATGGCTGGAAGACTTCAGCGCGCTGGCGGCTACGCGCAGTTTTTCCCAGGCGGCAGAACGGCGTTTCGTGACCCAACCCGCATTCAGCCGACGCATCCGCAGCCTGGAAGCGGCGTTGGGGCTACAACTGGTGAACCGTTCCCGCACGCCGATAGAACTGACCGAGGCTGGCCAGCTGTTTCTGGTCACGGCACGTACGGTTGTCGACCAGTTGAGCGAAATTCTTCGCCATTTGCATCATCTTGAGGGCGGGCAGGGCGAAGTGGTGCAAGTAGCTGCGGCCCACTCGCTGGCCTCGGGCTTTTTCCCCCGTTGGGTGGCCCAGTTGCGCAATGACGGCCTGAACATCGCCACCCGCCTGGTTGCGACCAACGTCGGCGATGCCGTGCATGCCTTGCGCGAAGGCGGCTGCGACCTGATGCTGGCGTTCTATGACCCGGACGCCGCGCTGCAGATGGACGCCGAAATCTTCCCGTCGCTGCACATGGGCACCACCGAAATGCTGCCGGTGTGCGCGGTGGACGCCGACGGCAAGCCGTTGTTCGATCTCGAAGGCGAGGGCAGCGTGCCACTGCTGGCCTATACCGCCGGCGCGTTCCTCGGCCGTTCGGTCAACTTGCTGCTGCGCCAGCGCAACCTGCGCTATACCACGGTCTATGAAACTGCCATGGCCGACAGCCTCAAGAGCATGGCGCTGGAGGGCATGGGCATCGCCTGGGTACCGCGCCTGTCGATGCGTGGCGAGCTCGAACGGGGTGAGCTGGCAATCTGCGGCGGCAGCCAGTGGCATGTGCCGCTGGAAATCCGTCTGTATCGCTGCGCCCTGGTACGCAAGGCCAATGTCAGGCTGCTGTGGCGCAAGCTCGAGGGGGCGGCAATGGTTGACTCGAAAGTCAGCCAAAGCCCCGAAAAATAAGGGGCGACAGTTGGTCGCCGGGGTGCCTTAAACGCACCACCTTACGATATACTGCGCGGCCTTTCGACCGGATGCGTCCGGTCCTGATCAGCAAACAAGCCACGCCGGCCGTCCCGCGTGGCTTGTTGTTTTTTGACGCGCCCAAGGGCGCACAAGCGAAGAGGCTCGACGATGAGTGCACTGGTTGGCGTGATCATGGGCTCCAAGTCCGATTGGTCCACCCTTAGCCACACCGCCGATATGCTGGAAAAACTCGGCATTCCCTACGAAGTGAAGGTGGTTTCCGCCCACCGCACCCCGGACTTGCTGTTCCAGTACGCCGAAGAGGCTGAAGGGCGGGGCATCGAGGTGATCATCGCCGGTGCCGGTGGTGCAGCCCACCTGCCTGGCATGTGCGCGGCCAAGACCCACCTGCCGGTGCTGGGCGTGCCGGTGCAATCGTCGATGTTGTCGGGCGTCGATTCGCTGCTGTCGATCGTGCAGATGCCTGCCGGCGTGCCGGTTGCTACCCTGGCCATCGGCCGGGCTGGTGCAGTCAATGCCGCGCTGCTGTCGGCCAGCATCCTCGGTGCCAAATACCCGCAGTACCACACGGCGCTCAAGCAGTTCCGCACGGAGCAGACCGAGACCGTGCTGGACAACCCAGACCCGCGCCAGGCTTGAGGCTCTACCCATGAAGATCGGTGTAATCGGTGGCGGCCAGCTGGGCCGCATGCTGGCCCTGGCGGGTACCCCGCTGGGCATGAACTTCGCCTTCCTCGACCCGGCACCGGACGCCTGCGCCGCGCCACTGGGCGAGCACCTGCGCGCCGACTACGGCGACCAGGACCACCTGCGCCAATTGGCCGACGAAGTCGACCTGGTCACCTTCGAGTTCGAAAGCGTCCCGGCCGAGACCGTGGCCTTCCTTTCGCAATTCGTACCGGTGTACCCCAGCGCCGAAGCGCTGCGTATCGCCCGCGACCGCCTGTTCGAGAAAAGCATGTTCCGCGACCTGGGTATCCCTACCCCGGCATTCGCCGACATCCTCTCGCAGGCAGACCTGGACGCCGCAGTGGCCAGCATCGGCCTGCCGGCCGTGCTGAAAACCCGCACCCTGGGTTACGACGGCAAGGGCCAGAAGGTACTGCGCACGGCTGAGGACGTGGTCGGTACCTTCGCCGAGCTGGGCAGTGTGCCGTGCCTGCTGGAAGGCTTCGTCCCGTTCACCGGCGAAGTGTCGCTGGTGGCCGTACGTGCCCGCGATGGCGAAACCCGCTTCTACCCGCTGGTGCACAACACCCATGAAAGCGGCATCCTGCGCCTGTCGGTCGCCAGCCAGGCGCACCCGCTGCAGGCCCTGGCCGAGGACTACGTGGGCCGCGTGCTCAAGCAACTCGACTATGTCGGCGTGCTGGCCTTCGAGTTCTTCGAAGTCGACGGCGGCCTGAAGGCCAACGAGATCGCCCCGCGCGTACACAACTCCGGGCACTGGACCATCGAAGGCGCCGAGTGCAGCCAGTTCGAGAACCACCTGCGTGCCGTCGCCGGCCTGCCACTGGGTTCGACTGCCAAGGTGGGCGAGAGCGCGATGCTCAACTTCATCGGTGAAGTGCCGGCTGTGGACAAGGTGATCGCCATCGATGATTGCCATCTGCACCACTACGGCAAGGCGTTCAAGGCCGGGCGCAAGGTTGGCCACGCCACCCTGCGTTGCCACGACATGGCAACCCTGGAGCGCAAGATTGCCGAAGTAGAAGCCCTGATCGACAACTGATCGAACTTCTACCAGCGGCATGCCCTCTGAAATGGCAACAAGCCAAAGCGCTGTCTAGGCTTTGGCTTGTTCCATTCTTCATTGCAGAGGGATCGCCATGGGCATCATTGGAACCATCTTCATCGGCCTCATCGTCGGCCTGCTGGCCCGCTTCATCAAACCGGGCGACGACAGCATGGGCTGGATCATGACCATCCTGCTGGGTATCGCCGGCTCCCTGTTGGCCACCTATGGCGGCCAGGCGCTGGGCATCTACCAGGCCGGGCAGGCTGCAGGCTTCCTTGGCGCCCTGGTGGGTGCGGTCGTTCTGCTGGTGATCTACGGATTCATCAAGAAGCGTTGAATACTGGGTAGAATGCCCGGCAATTCTTCCGAGTTGCCGAGCATTTCCATGCGTGCCTTTTTCCTCGCCCCCTTGCTGTTGGCCAGTGCCCTGGCCCATGCCGAGCTGCCCGAAACCGACTGGCTTGAGCTGATGCCCAAGTCGGACCAGAAGGCGCTCGAGCAGATGCCCGAAATCGACCACAATTCGCCGGAAGCCATGGGTACCTTTACCGCCAAGGGCGGCCTCAAGCAAAGCAAGGGCTTGCCGGCGGTGATGTACTCGACCAAGACCGTGGCGGCGATGAACGGCAAGGACATCCGCCTGGGCGGTTACCCTGTGCCGCTGGAGAGCGACGCCAAGGGCAACAGCACGCTGTTCTTCCTGGTGCCGTACCCGGGCGCCTGCATCCATGTGCCGCCACCACCGCCGAACCAGTTGGTGCTGGTGCGCTACCCGAAAGGCCTGAAGATCGATGACATCTACACACCGCTGTGGGTCAGCGGCACGCTGAAGGTGGAAAAGGTCAGCAACGACCTGGCCGATGCCGCCTATGCGCTGGATGCCCAGAAGGTGAGGGTGGTGGAGGATGCCGACCTCTGATGCCTTGCGGCGCGCCTCAGGTGACCGCGTACCCTTGTAGGAGCGGCCTTGTGTCGCGAAAGGACCGCACAGCGGTCCCGAGTGCTTCAGATCAAAGCGCTTCGCTCGCCACTACCAGGCCAAGCGAATGAGTTGCCCCTGGCTTCAACTCCACCAGGTCATCCCACACATTCGCCGTCTCGATGCACAGCATCCGCTGCCAGCCATCATCGGCCATGTCCGGCAACTCCCTGGCCCGCTCGGTCCAAGGGTTCCAGATCACCGCCGAACGTGACCCGCTGCTGGCCAGGGTGATCCGCCGGTTCCAGTGCGGGTCGACAATGCTCAGTTGCGGCGGGGTGGCGAGGTAGATGCGGTCAGTCTCACCGCTGAACGCCAGCGCGCCCTGCTGCTGGCGCTGCTCCCAGTCGGCCAGGGTCTCGATGTAGCCCAGCCCTGCGACACCTTCAACCCGCACTTGCCGCACATCGCTGACTGCAAAGTAGCTGTGCAGGGCCTGGCTGAGGGTGACCGGGGTATTGCCCATGTTGCGGCTGGTCAGCTTCAGTTTCAGCTCAGCGCCCAGTTCCACCAGCAACTTCAGCTCCACGTCGTGGGGCCAGTCGGGCAGCTTGCCCTGCGCTTCGGGCAGCTCGAACTCGATACGCAGCCCGTCGCCCGCTTCTTCGATGCCCAGCAGTTGCCAGTCACGGGTCCGTGCCAGGCCGTGGGCAGGTGCCTGTTCGCCGTGGTACATGGCCTGCACGGCCTGTGGGTTGCGCTGCAGGTTGCCGAACCACGGCCAGCATACCGGTATCCCGGCACGCACCGACTTGCCCTGGCGGAAGATGGCCTGGTCGCTCAGCCACAACAGCGGTGGCTGGCCAACGCACTGGTAGCTGAGGATCTGCGCGCCCTGCTGGGCGATCAGTAGTTCGGCGTGGTTGCTGCTGATACGCCAGCAGTTGAGTTCGCCATGTTGCTCGCTTACGACCTGGAAGGAAGCCATTGTGTTCATCTCATTGATTGCCAGTGGGCCTTGGACCCGGGCACATGCAATGAGTTTACCGCCGGCGTGGCTCAGCGACGAGGTACGGAGCGGGTACGGCCACTGCCGTCGATGGCGACGAAGACGAACACCGCTTCGGTGACCTTGCGCCATTCGCTGGACAGCGGGTCGTCGCTCCACACTTCGACCATCATCTGGATCGAGCTGCGGCCGATTTCCAGGGTCTGGGTATAGAAGGACAATTGTGCGCCAACGGCCACTGGCACCAGGAAAGCCATGCGGTCGATGGCCACGGTGGCCACACGGCCGCCGGCGACACGGCTGGCCATGGCGGTACCGGCCAGGTCCATCTGGGCGACCAACCAGCCGCCAAAGATATCGCCAAACCCGTTGGTCTCGCGCGGGAGTGCGGTGATCTGCAAGGCCAGGTCGCCCTGCGGGATAGGATCTTCTTGTTCGAGCTCAATCATGCGATGGGGCCTCTGACCCGTGACGCTTTTCGTTGGTGTGGCGCAAAGGCCGGGTAAACGATTCAGCTTGAAACATACTACGCCGATTTCGTTTCACTGGGCGGCCGTAGGGAAACTCTGCGAAACCGCCTGACAATAATGACCGGCGTTTTCGCACAACATCCCACGTTAGGAGCAACCTTTTCCTACGAATCGCCAGTATATAGAGCATAACGGCCAGCGACGACCGCGCATTCATGAATATGTGTATGGATTTTGTATCGCTTTCGGCGCAGCTCGGCAATTTGCTATCTTCGTCCGTTACCAATCCAGAAGCCGCGTGCCAAGCGGCCTGCATGCCCCTACAAAGAGAACAATCAGCGATGACCTCCGTGCCGAGCAGTATCGAGCAGCCCTCGCGGCCGCTGACCCGCAGTGACTACAAGACTCTCTCTCTGTCCGCATTGGGCGGCGCGCTGGAGTTCTACGACTTCATCATCTTCGTGTTTTTCGCCACGGTGGTCGGCAAGCTGTTCTTCCCCGCCGACATGCCCGAATGGCTGCGCCTGATGCAGACCTTCGGCATTTTCGCCGCCGGCTACCTGGCGCGACCGCTGGGCGGCATCATCATGGCCCATTTCGGTGACCTGCTCGGGCGCAAGAAGATGTTCACCCTGAGTATCTTCATGATGGCCCTGCCAACACTGATCATGGGCCTGTTGCCGACCTATGCGCAGATCGGCCTGTGGGCGCCGGTCCTGCTGTTGCTGATGCGCGTGATCCAGGGTGCGGCAATCGGTGGCGAGGTGCCGGGGGCCTGGGTGTTCGTGTCCGAGCACGTGCCGGCACGCAACACCGGCTACGCCTGCGGGACCCTCACGGCCGGCCTGACCGCGGGCATCCTGCTCGGCTCGCTGGTGGCGACCCTGATCAACAGCGTCTACAGCGCAGAGGAAGTGGCCGATTACGCCTGGCGTATCCCGTTCCTGCTTGGCGGTGTGTTCGGCCTGTTCTCGGTGTACCTGCGTCGCTGGTTGCACGAAACCCCGGTGTTTGCCGAGATGCAGCAGCGCAAGGCGCTGGCCGAGGAACTGCCGCTGCGTGCCGTGCTGCGTGACCATCGTGGCCCGATCGTGCTGTCGATGCTGCTGACCTGGATGCTGTCTGCCGGCATCGTGGTGGTCATCCTGATGACGCCGGCGCTGCTGCAGAGCATCTATCACATCAGCCCCACCGATTCCCTCAAGGCCAACAGCCTGGCAATCGTACTGCTCAGCTTCGGCTGCATCGGCGCTGGCAGCCTGGCCGACCGCTTTGGCGCGGGCCGGGTGTTCGTGATCGGCAGCCTGCTGCTGCTGGCGAGCTCCTGGACCTTCTACCACAGCCTGCCGACCCGGCCCGAGCTGCTGTTCCCGCTTTATGCAGTGACCGGTTTGTGTGTGGGTGTGATCGGTGCGGTGCCTTATGTGATGGTCAAGGCGTTTCCGGCGGTGGTGCGGTTCAGCGGGCTGTCGTTCTCGTACAACGTGGCCTACGCGATTTTTGGCGGGTTGACGCCGATGGTGGTGACTGCGCTGTTGAAAGTGAGCCCGATGGCGCCTGCCTACTATGTGGCAGGGTTGTGTGCCGTTGGTCTGCTGGTGGGGCTGTACCTGCTCAGCAACAAGCGCTGACCTGTTGCAGGAGCGGCCTTGTGTCGCGATGGGCTGCGCAGCAGCCCCGGCAATTCGTGCCGGGTTCGCCATGCCTGGGGCTGCTGCGCAGCCCATCGCGACACAAGGAGTTGCCAGGTAGCTGATGATGGCCTTTCATCCAATTGTCACATTCAAGTCATATCGTATTCATGCGGCCTGCAGATACTTGGGCCCGTTCCATCCAACACCCCCATTCCTGCTAGGAGCAAGGCATGAAACTGAAGCGTTTGATGGCGGCCCTCACCTTTGCCGCCGCTGGCGTTGCAACCGCCAACGCGGTAGCCGCTGTCGATCCTGCAATCCCGACCTACACCAAGACCACCGGTGTTTCGGGCAACCTCTCCAGCGTCGGTTCCGACACCCTCGCGAACCTGATGACTCTGTGGGCCGAGGCCTACAAGAAGGAATACCCGAACGTAAACATCCAGATCCAGGCTGCCGGCTCCTCCACCGCGCCACCCGCGCTGACCGAAGGTACCGCCAACCTCGGCCCGATGAGCCGCAAGATGAAGGATGTCGAGCTGCAGGCCTTCGAGCAGAAGTACGGCTACAAGCCAACCGCCATCCCGGTTGCCGTCGATGCCCTGGCCGTGTTCGTGCACAAGGACAACCCGATCAAGGGCCTGACCATGGCTCAGGTCGACGCCATCTTCTCGTCCACCCGCCTGTGTGGCGCCAAAGCCGACGTCAAGACCTGGGGTGACCTGGGCGTGACCGGCGACCTGGCCAACAAGCCAATCCAGCTGTTCGGCCGCAACTCGGTATCCGGCACCTATGGCTACTTCAAGGAAGAAGCCCTGTGCAAAGGCGACTTCAAGCCTAACGTCAACGAACAGCCTGGTTCGGCTTCGGTCGTGCAGTCGATCAGCTCCTCGCTGAACGGCATTGGCTACTCGGGCATCGGCTACAAGACCGCCAGCGTCAAGACTGTTGCCCTGGCCAAGAAAGAAGGCGGCGAGTTCGTTGAAGACAACGAAACCAACGCCCTGAACGGCAAATACCCGCTGTCGCGCTTCCTCTACGTCTACGTCAACAAGGCGCCGAACAAGCCTCTGGCCCCGCTGGAAGCCGAGTTCGTCAAGCTGGTGCTGTCGCAAGCTGGCCAGCAGGTCGTGGTGAAGGATGGCTACATCCCGCTGCCGGCCAAAGTCATCGACAAGACCCTGGCTGACCTGGGCCTGTCCCACGCCGGTAACGTCGTAAAGAAGTAACTGACTGAGGGGGAGGCCGGTACTGCTGCCTGGCCTCTTCCACGAATTCCCAGCCCGAAGCCAGGCTTCCTGTGCGGCGGGCTTTCGTGCGTCACTACATTGTCATGTTTTTGTCATACGGGACCGCTAGGGTGTGCGCATGAATGATCTGGCCAACTCCACAATGACTCCAAATTCCCAGCCCGAGCGGATTGACTTCAATACGCCGGAGTTGCAACGCAAGCGCCGCATGCGCGCACTCAAGGACCGCCTGACCCGCTGGTATGTACTGGTGGGCGGGCTTGCCGTGTTGGCGGCAATCACCCTGATCTTCTTCTACCTGGCCTATGTGGTACTGCCGCTGTTCCAGGGCGCCGAGTTGACCAGCAAGAAGGCGCTGGAGCCAACCTGGCTGCAACAGGATGCCGGCAAGCCGCTGATGATCGCGCTTGAAGAGCAGAACCTGGTGGGCATGCGCGTTTCGGACAAGGGCCAGGTACTGTTCTTCGATACCAAGACCGGTAACGCGCTCAAGCGGGTCGACCTGCCGCTGCCGGCAGGCGCCCAGGTGACCTCGATCAGTACCGACCAGCCAGGGAGCCCGCTGGTGGTGCTGGGCTTGTCCAATGGCCAGGCCCTGGTGTTCCACCACAGCTACAAGATTACCTACCCCGACAACAAGAAAACCATCGACCCCGGTATCGACTACCCGTACGGCGAGCAGCCGTTCGTGCTCGATGACCAGGGCCAGGCGCTGGATCACGTCAGCGTCAACGTCAATGGCGACGTCCTGCTGCTGGCTGGCTCCACTGGCGCGCACCTGCAGGTGGTCGAGCTGACCCGTAGCGAAAACATGATGACCGGCGAGGTCACCACCGAGCAGAACCGCATCGAACTGCCGCAAATGACCGAAACGGTGAAGAACATCTTCATCGACCCGCGTCAGCATTGGCTGTACGTGATCAACGGCCGCGCCACTGCCGACGTCTTCAGCCTGCGCGACAAGAGCCTCAACGGCCGCTACAAGCTCTCTGAAAGCGCGGACACCGAAATTACCGCCACGGCCCAGCTGGTTGGCGGCATCTCGCTGATCATGGGTGACTCCAAAGGTGGTCTGACCCAGTGGTTCATGGCCCGCGACCCGGATGGCGAGTCGCGCTTCAAGCAGATTCGCAGCTTCCAGATGGGCAAGGCCCCGATCGTGCAGATCGACGCCGAGGAGCGCCGCAAGGGCTTCATCGCCCTGGATGCCGAGGGCAAACTGGGCGTGTTCCACAGCACCGCGCACCGTACCCTGCTGGTCGAGCAGGCTGCCGAAGGCGCCGGCATCCTGGCCCTGTCGCCACGCGCCAACCGCATCATGATCGAAGAGGGCGGCAAGCTGCTGCCGCTGAGCCTGCGTAACCCGCATCCGGAAATTTCCTTCAGCGCGCTGTGGGGCAAGGTCTGGTACGAGAACTATGACGAGCCCAAGTACGTCTGGCAGTCGACTGCCTCGAATACCGACTTCGAGCCCAAGCTGAGCCTGTCGCCGCTGACCTTCGGTACCCTCAAGGCGGCGTTCTACGCCATGGTGCTGGCGGCGCCGCTGGCAATTGCCGCAGCCATCTACACCGCCTACTTCATGGCCCCGGGCATGCGCCGCAAGGTCAAGCCGGTGATCGAACTGATGGAAGCGATGCCGACGGTGATCCTTGGCTTCTTCGCCGGCCTGTTCCTCGCGCCCTACCTGGAAGGTCACCTGCCGGGTGTGTTCAGCCTGTTCGTGATCATGCCGATCGGCATCCTGGCAGCAGGCTTTGCCTGGAGCCGGCTGCCCGAGTCGATCCGCCTGCGCATTCCGGACGGCTGGGAGGCGGCCATCCTGATTCCGGTGATCCTGGTGATCGGCTGGTTCGCCTTGTACATGAGCCCGCTGCTGGAAACCTGGTTCTTCGGCGGCGACATGCGCCTGTGGATCACCCGCGACCTGGGTATCACCTACGACCAGCGCAACGCCCTGGTGGTGGGTATCGCCATGGGCTTCGCGGTCATCCCGAACATCTACTCCATCGCCGAAGATGCCGTGTTCAGCGTGCCGCGCAGCCTGACCCTGGGCTCCCTGGCGCTCGGCGCCACGCCCTGGCAGACCCTGACCCGCGTCGTCATCCTCACCGCCAGCCCGGGTATCTTCTCGGCGCTGATGATCGGTATGGGCCGTGCGGTGGGCGAGACCATGATCGTGCTGATGGCCACCGGCAACACCCCGGTGATGGAGCTGAACCTGTTCGAAGGCATGCGTACCCTGGCCGCCAACGTGGCGGTGGAAATGCCTGAGTCGGAAGTCGGCGGCAGCCACTATCGCGTGTTGTTCCTGGCCGCGCTGGTATTGCTGATGTTCACCTTCATCATGAACACCTTGGCCGAGCTGATTCGCCAGCGTCTGCGCAAGAAATACTCGTCGCTTTGATAGAAAGGTAGCGATCCGTGAAAAAGGATTCCCTCAAAGGCTGGTTCAAGAGCGGCGCCCCAGGCGTCTGGATGAGCGGCGGCGCGGTGGCCATGGCGGTGATCATGACCGTCGGCCTGCTGGCGGTGATTGCCGTGCGCGGCCTGGGCCACTTCTGGCCGGCCGACCTTGTCCAGGCCACCTACAAGGTGCCGGGCCAGGCCGATCACGTCGTCATCGGCGAAGTGGTGCAGAAGGAGGAAGTACCCCGGGCCCGTCTGAAGGGCGCCGGCTTGCCGGTACCTGACCAGGGCCCGGAGTTCATGACCCGAGAGCTGATCAAGGTGGGTAACCGCGACCTCAACGGCAGCGACTTCACCTGGGTAGTCGGAGAGTGGCTGGTCGATGAACAGCACCCAGCCGACCTGATGGCGCTGGAGCGCCGCGAGTGGGGCAACTTCTACGGTTACCTGGTCAGCGTCAAGGAAGAGGGCCGCGTGGTCGCCGAGGGGCCTGCCGCCTGGAACGAGCTGCAGGCCCGGCTCAAGCGCGCCAACCAACTCCACAGCGAGCTGCAAAGCCTTGAGAAGAAGGACATTGGTGCCATCAACCATGGCCTTGAACGCCTGCGCCTGCAGGCCCGAAAGCTGGAACTGGACGGCAAGCTGGACGCCGCTGCCCAGGCCGACATGGACGCCGACCGCGCCGAGCTGAACAGCCGCTACAAGGCCATCGAAGAGCGCCTGACCGGCCTGCACCAGGCGTTTGCTCGCGACAGCCTGGTGGCTCGCGATGCCAATGGCCGGGAAGTGGAGATCAACCTGAGCAAGGTGGTGCACGCCATCCAGCCGAACGGCATGTCGGGCTTCACCAAGCTGGGCAGCTACTTTACCAAGGTGTGGGAGTTCCTCAGCGACGACCCGCGCGAGGCCAACACCGAAGGCGGTATTTTCCCGGCCATCTTCGGTACCGTGATGATGACCTTGATCATGGCCGTGATCGTTACCCCGTTCGGGGTGCTGGCGGCCGTCTACCTGCGCGAATACGCCAGGCAGGGCCCGGTGACCCGGCTGATCCGCATCGCGGTGAACAACCTGGCCGGGGTGCCGGCGATCGTCTATGGCGTATTCGGCCTGGGCTTCTTCGTCTACGTGCTGGGCGGCTCGATCGACCGCCTGTTCTTCCCCGAGGCGTTGCCGGCACCCACCCTGGGTACCCCGGGCCTGCTGTGGGCATCACTGACCCTGGCGTTGCTGGCCGTGCCGGTGGTGATCGTCGCCACCGAGGAAGGCCTGGCGCGTATCCCGCGCACCGTGCGCGAGGGCTCGCTGGCCCTGGGCGCGACCAAGGCCGAGACCTTGTGGAAGATCGTCTTGCCCATGGCCAGCCCGGCCATGATGACCGGCATGATCCTGGCCGTGGCCCGCGCCGCCGGTGAAGTGGCGCCGCTGATGCTGGTGGGGGTGGTCAAGCTGGCGCCGTCGTTGCCAGTGGACGGCAACTACCCGTACCTGCACCTGGACCAGAAGATCATGCACCTGGGCTTCCACATCTATGACGTCGGCTTCCAGAGCCCCAACGTCGAAGCCGCGCGGCCACTGGTGTACGCCACGGCGCTGCTGCTGGTGTTGGTAATCGCGGCCCTCAACCTCTCGGCAGTGTGGATCCGCAACCACCTGCGCGAAAAGTACAAGGCCCTCGACAGCTGAGCCTGATCGCAAGCGTGCCGCCCCATGTGGCGCGGCCCTTTGAAACGAATTGTTAGCGTATGGAGTTGACCATGCAGCAAGAATCCCACGCCCACGGCATCGACATGTCTGCCCTGGGCCGCGACAAGCAAGGCCTGCGCCTGGCCGAAGAAACCGTGGCCATCGAAGTACCGGGCCTGAGCCTGTTCTACGGCGACAAGCAAGCGCTGTTCGACGTGCAGATGAACATCCCCAAGCAGCGCGTGACCGCCTTCATCGGCCCGTCCGGCTGCGGCAAGTCGACCCTGTTGCGTACCTTCAACCGCATGAACGACCTGGTTGACGGCTGCCGCGTGGAAGGCGCCATCAACCTGTACGGCACCAACATCTACCGCAAGGGCGAAGACGTGGCCGAGTTGCGTCGCCGTGTCGGCATGGTGTTCCAGAAGCCCAACCCGTTCCCCAAGACCATCTATGAGAACGTGGTCTACGGCCTGCGTATCCAGGGCATCAACAAGAAGCGCGTGCTCGATGAAGCGGTCGAGTGGGCGCTGAAGGGTGCGGCCCTGTGGGACGAGGTCAAGGACCGCCTGCACGATTCGGCCCTGGGCCTGTCCGGCGGCCAGCAGCAGCGCCTGGTCATCGCCCGCACCATCGCCGTGGAGCCGGAGGTGTTGCTGCTCGACGAACCGTGCTCGGCGCTGGACCCGATCTCGACCCTGAAGGTCGAGGAACTGATCTACGAATTGAAATCCAAGTACACCATCGTCATCGTGACCCACAACATGCAACAGGCGGCGCGGGTCTCCGACTACACCGCGTTCATGTACATGGGCAAGCTGGTCGAATTCGGCGATACCGATACCCTGTTCACCAACCCGGCGAAGAAGCAGACCGAAGACTACATCACCGGTCGCTACGGCTAGCAGCCCTGCGGCACAGGGAACCAGACGATTACTTGAAGCTTTGAGCTTCTTCGCGGAGCGAATGATGATCAACAAAGAAAGCCTTACCCATCACATTTCCCAGCAGTTCAACGCCGAGCTCGAAGAGGTGCGCAGCCACCTGCTGGCCATGGGCGGGCTGGTCGAGAAGCAGGTCAACGACGCGGTCACCGCGCTGATCGAGGCCGACTCTGGCCTGGCCCAGCAAGTGCGCGAAGTCGACGAGCAGATCAACCAGATGGAGCGCAACATCGACGAGGAGTGCCTGCGGATCCTGGCCCGTCGTCAGCCAGCGGCGTCCGACCTGCGCCTGATCATCAGCATCTCCAAGTCGGTGATCGACCTGGAGCGCATTGGTGACGAGTCGACCAAGATCGCCCGCCGCGCCATCCAGCTATGCGAGGAAGGCGAGTCGCCGCGTGGCTACGTCGAGGTGCGCCACATCGGCGACCAGGTGCGCAACATGGTCCGCGACGCGCTGGACGCCTTTGCCCGCTTCGACGCCGACCTGGCGTTGTCGGTGGCCCAGTACGACAAGACCATCGACCGCGAATACAAGACCGCCCTGCGCGAGCTGGTGACCTACATGATGGAAGACCCGCGCTCGATCTCGCGGGTACTGAGCGTGATCTGGGTGCTGCGTTCGCTGGAGCGTATCGGCGACCACGCGCGCAACATCTCCGAGCTGGTGATCTACCTGGTGCGCGGCACCGATGTGCGCCACATGGGCCTCAAGCGCATGACGGCAGAAGTGCAGGGCACTGCAGTCGATGACGGCGAAAAAGCTAATGTTCCGGCTGAACCTGACGATAAATAAGGTTGCTCCCGAGCATCGACGCCCGGCCTTGGCCGGGCGTTTTCGTTTGCGGTCGAGGAGCCGGCAGGCACCCGCGAACGATGTGAAGAAGTCCCGGCGTGACCAGGTTGTAGCAAATGGCCATTATTCGGCGGTAGGCTAGCCGGGATTCAGAAGGAGTATCGATGAGTAAAGTGAATGTGCTGGTTGTGGATGACGCTCCGTTCATCCGTGACCTGGTCCGCAAATGCCTGCGCAATGCCTTCCCGGGCATGACCATCGACGATGCCGTCAATGGTCGCAAGGCTATGGCGCTGCTGGGCAAGGAAGCGTTCGACCTGGTCCTGTGCGACTGGGAGATGCCGGAAATGTCCGGCCTGGAACTGCTCACCTGGTGCCGTCAGCAGCCTGAGCTGAAAAACCTGCAGTTCATCATGGTGACCAGCCGTGGCGACAAGGAAAACGTGATTCAGGCGATCCAGGCCGGCGTTTCCGATTTTGTCGGCAAGCCGTTCACCAACGAGCAATTGCTGACCAAGGTGAAAAAGGCCCTGAGCAAGATCGGCAAGCTCGACAGCGTGATGAGCAGCGGCCCTGCGCGAATCAACTCGGCGTTCGCCAACGATTCGCTGAGCGCGCTGACGGCCGGCAAACCGGAAGTGGCAAAAATCACCGCCCCCGCAGCGGCGCCGGCACCTGCCAGGCCGTTGGTCAGCGCTGCTGCTCCTGCTCCCGCTACGCCAGCCCCGACCGGCCGTGGCCAGGGCCAGCTGCGCCTGGCCAGTGGCATGCAGGCCTGCGTGATCAAGGCGCTGAGCCTGAAAGAGGCCTTGCTGGTGGTTCGCCGTGGCGAAACCCTGCCGCAGGTGCTGGAAGGCGCCGTGTTGAACCTTGAGCAAGGCGAGAACGCCGAAGTCGCGCGTCTGAACGGTTACCTGCATGCCATCGTGGCGCTGGAGCCCAAGCCCGACAGTGACTGGCTGCAATTGACGTTCAAGTTCGTCGACCAGGACGCCCAGAAGCTCGACTACCTGTCGCGCCTGATTGCCCGCGGCACTGCGCAGAAGCACTTCACCCCGGGCGCCTGACCCTCGGCCCCGCGCCGCTCTCTTTGTAGCGGCGGCCTTGCGTCGCGAAAGGGCTGCAAAGCAGCCCCGGCAATCGATACGGCGACGCCGAAATCCTGGGCTGCCTTGCAGCCCTTTCGCTATGCAAGGCCGCCCCTACAAAAGCCTGCACAACCGTTGTGCCATCCGACCAACTGTCATACCCGCCGTAAAACTGGCTGCTAGTCTTCGACAGACCATAACTGTCAAAAAGCCACCATCATGCCTGCCCGCCTGCTGCTGTTCTGTGCACTGCTCATGGCTTCGGCGTCCAGCCTGGGCATGACTACCTACACGATCAACGATGATGGCCGTGTAACCTCCTATACCGACCGGCCTGGTCCCCGTGCCAAACCCCTGGTGCAGCGCGTGCCCATGGTCGAAATGCACGAAGACCAGGTGCAGCTGAACGCGATAACCTTCGATGGTGGCATCAGCTTCTCGGCCCGCAATCAATTGCATGTGCCGGTAGAAGTGGAGTTGCGGTTGGACAACCTGGTGAATGCCCAGGGCGGCAATGCACCGCGTATCGTGCGCCGGCTACTGCCCCCGCATAGCACGCAGATGCTCACCGTGCTCCATGGGCGGCCTGGCATGTTGCTGAACTATCGCTCCACCCTGCTGCAGGCCATGGGCGACCCGGGCAGGCGGCCCCAGGGCTTTCGCTATGCCTTCCCTTGGCTGGGTGGCCCGTTCCGTGTGACTCAGGGCCCCAATGGCCGAGTCAGCCATTTTGGGCCGAAAGGACGTTATGCCATGGACATTGCCATGCCCGAAGGCACCACCATCATTGCGGCGCGGGAAGGCGTAGTGGTGAAGACGGAGAACCGCCAGAGCGGGCGCGGGCCGAACCCGTCGGGCAATTTCGTGCGGATCCTGCACCCGGACGGCACCATGGGCGTCTACCTGCACCTGATGCGCGGTTCGGTGGTAGTGACGGAAGGGCAGCGGGTGCGGCAGGGGCAGATGCTGGCCAAGTCAGGCAACACGGGCAACAGTACCGGGCCGCACCTGCATTTCGTGGTGCAGCGCAATGTGGGGTTGGCGCTTGAGTCGATACCGTATCAGTTCGACAGGCCGATCAACGGGTTACCGGACTTCACCGCGGGCAACCCTTGAGATCGCCGGGCCTGCTTCGCAGGCCATCGCGACACAAGGCCGCTCCTACGGGGACACGCGGTCCTCTGTAGGAGCGGCCTTGTGTCGCGATGGGCTGCGCAGCAGCCCCATAGGCATTCAATCCAGCTTGAGCACCTTGGCCAGGACGATCTTCGGCCCTTTCATCTTCTTGATGATGATGCGCAGCCCTTCGACCTCCAGCACTTCCTCTTCTTCAGGCACGCGCTTGAGCGTCTCATAGACCAGCCCGGCCAACGTTTCTGCCTCGATGTGGTCAAGGTCGACACCCAGCAGGCGTTCGACCTTGAACAGCGGCGTGTCGCCGCGTACCAGCAGCTTGCCCGGCTGGTAGGCGAGAATGCCGCGTTCGGCCTTGCGGTGCTCGTCCTGGATGTCGCCAACCAGCACTTCCAGCACGTCTTCCATGGTCAGGTAGCCAATCACCTTGCCATCGGCTTCCTCGACCAGCACGAAATGCGCGCCGCCCTTGCGGAACTGCTCCAGCAGCTGGGCCAGCGGCATGTGCCGCGACACGCGCTCCAGCGGCCGGGCGAGGTCGTCCAGGTCGATGGTTTCGGGCAGGTGCTCGAGTTCTGCCAACTCCAGCAGCAGGTCCTTGATGTGCAGCAGGCCGGTGAACTCCTCGCGCTCGGCGTCGTACACCGGGTAGCGGCTGAACTTGTGGCGACGCACCAGTGCCAGGATCTGCTTCAACGGCGCATGGGCGTCGATGCTGACCATGTCCTCGCGCGAGTTGGCCCAGTCGACGACCTCCAGCTCGCCCATTTCCACCGCCGAGGCCAATACGCGCATGCCCTGGTCGCTCGGGTCCTGGCCACGGCTGGAGTGCAGGATCAGCTTGAGTTCCTCACGGCTGTAATGGTGCTCGTGGTGCGGGCCGGGTTCGCCCTGGCCGGCGATGCGCAAGATGGCGTTGGCGCTGGCATTGAGCAGGTAGATGGCCGGGTACATGGCCCAGTAGAACAGGTACAACGGCACGGCAGTCCATAGCGACAGCAGCTCTGGCTTGCGGATAGCCCAGGACTTGGGCGCCAGCTCGCCGACCACGATGTGCAGGTACGAGATGACGAAGAAGGCGACGAAGAACGAGATGGCCTTGATCAGCTCGGGCGTGTCGACGCCCAGGTAGGCCAGCAATGGCTCCAGCAGGTGGGCGAAGGCTGGCTCACCGACCCAGCCCAGGCCGAGGGAGGCGAGGGTGATACCGAGCTGGCAGGCCGACAGGTAGGCATCGAGCTGGTTGTGTACCTTGCGCAGAATGTTGCCGCGCCAGCCATGCAGCTCGGCGATGGACTCGACGCGGGTTGCCCGCAGCTTGACCATGGCGAATTCGGCGGCAACGAAGAAACCGTTGAGCAGCACCAGCAGCAAGGCAAAGATGATCATGCCGAAATCGGCGAATAACGAGGTGAGGCTGATACCAGGGGAAGGGTCCATGATGGAGTTTTTACGGGTTCCGTCTTTGAGATCGAGAGAAAAAAGTGCCAGCTCCAGCTGGCACAGGGGGTCCAATGTAGCGGCTGGGGCGGCAAAAGCAAAGGGTGATGGTCTGGTCGCGGCCGCTGTGGCGGCGGGCGCACCCGCCAAGGGCTGCGCTGCAGCCGCGGTTTCAGCTCTTGCCGCTAGCCAATTGTGCCGGGGCAAAATGACAGGTGAAGGTGCTGCCGTGCCCCGGCACGCTGCTGATCTCCAGCCTGCCGCGGTGGCGCATCAACACATGCTTGACGATCGCCAGCCCCAGCCCGGTACCACCGGTATTCGATGCGCGGCTGGAGTCGACCCGGTAGAAGCGTTCGGTCAGGCGCGGCAGGTGCTTGGCATCGATCCCTACCCCCGAGTCCTGTACCGACAGGTGCGCGCCCTGGGCGTCGGCCCACCAGCGGATACGGATGCTGCCCTCGTCCTGGGTGTACTTCACCGCGTTGAATACCAGGTTGGAGAAGGCACTGCGCAGCTCCGACTCACTGCCCTTGAGCTTCACCCCAGGCGCCGCTTCGAGGGTAATGCGCTGGTTGCGCGGCCCGGACAGGGCCTGGGCGTCGTTCTTGATCGCCGCAAGCAAGGCATCGACCGCCACCGGCTGGTTGTCCGACGGGTAGTCGGTGGCCTCCAGTTTGGCCAGCAGCAGCAGGTCGTTGAGCAGGGTCTGCATGCGCGAGCCCTGTTGGCTCATCTGCTGCAGGGCGCGGCCCCAGCGCGGGTTCACGTCTTCGACGTTGTCGAGCAGGGTTTCCAGGTAGCCGGTGATTACTGTCAGCGGTGTGCGCAGCTCGTGGGACACGTTGGCGACGAAGTCCTTGCGCATCTGTTCCAGCTGGTGGATGCGGGTCACGTCGCGCACCAGCATCAGGTGTTCGTTGTTGCCGTAGCGGGTGATATGCAGCTGCAAGCGCATACGGTCGTTGATCGGCGAGGGGATTTCCAGCGGTTCGAGGTAGTTTCCCGCCTCGAAGTATTCCTTGAAGCGCGGGTGGCGGACCAGGTTGGTGACTTGCTGGCCGCCGTCCTGCGGCGTCTTGAAGCCCAGCAAGGTTTCGGCGGCGCGGTTCCACCATTCGAGGTTGCCGTCGCTGTCGAGCATGATCACCGCATCACGCAGCGCGGCGGTGGACTCCTGCACCCGGTCGATCACCGCCTGCAGGCGGCCACGCACGCGCTGGTCGCGGCGTTGCAGGTGGTAGATGCTGTCGAACACCTCGCCCCACAGGCCATAGCCATCGGGTGGTGCTTCATCGGGTTGGTGGTTGCGCAGCCAGTCGTGCAGGCGCAGCAGTTGCTTGAGGGTCCAGCCCAGGTAGAGCGCCAGGCCGATGGCCAGGCTCCAGCCATAATAGCCGCTGGCCAGCCCGCCGATGAGGCAGACGGTAATCAGCAGCAGCAGGTGGCGGATCAGGGTGGCGTGCCAGTTCTGGTTCAATTGACTGTCCTTGTACAACGACGTGCAGCTTGGCGCTTTTGAACTCGATCAGCTTTTGGTCGAGAAGCGGTAGCCGGTGCCCCGGACGGTTTGTACCAGATTTTCGTAGGCTTCACCCAATGCCTTGCGCAGGCGGCGGATGTGCACGTCGACGGTGCGCTCCTCGACATAGACGTTGCCGCCCCACACCTGGTCCAGCAGTTGCCCACGGGTGTAGGCGCGCTCCTGGTGGGTCATGAAGAACTGCAGCAGGCGGTATTCGGTAGGGCCCATCTCGGCCGGCTTGCCATCGATGGTGACGCGGTGGCTGATCGGGTCGAGCAGCAGGCCGCCGACTTCGATCGGTGCCTCGCTGTCGCTGGGGCCGGTGCGGCGCAGTACGGCTTTCAGGCGCGCAACCAGTTCGCGTGGCGAGAACGGCTTGGTGATGTAGTCGTCAGCACCCACCTCCAGGCCCTGGATCTTGTTGTCCTCTTCGCCCTTGGCGGTGAGCATGATGATCGGAATATCACCGGTCAGCTCGTCGCGCTTGAGGCGGCGGGCCAGCTCGATGCCGGAGGTGCCCGGCAGCATCCAGTCGAGCAGGATCAGGTCCGGCTTGCGGTCGACGATGATCGCATGGGCCTGTTGGGAGTTTTCTGCTTCCAGGCAGTCATAGCCGGCCATTTCCAGGGCAACGGCGATCATCTCGCGAATGGGCGCTTCGTCGTCGACGATCAGTATGTTCCTGCCAACCATGCTCAAAACCTCTCCTGGATACGATGTCTTGGCCCGCATTAGATAACGGAATTATTGCAGCTGTGTGACAGGCTGTTGGCCGTTCTGGCGACATTCCGTGACTCAACTAGGCTTGAAAGGGCTGTTTTGCCGCAACCCGAACTCAACCCCCCGAAACGATGGTGAATCCAATGACACGACATACGCTGAGCTGGATGGCCCTTTTCACTGCGCTGGCGCTACCGGGGGTGGCCTCGGCCGAGCATGCGATGGAGAAGGGCGGCATGTTGGTAGACCCTGCCGGCATGACCTTGTATACCTTCGACAAGGATACGGGCGGCAAGTCGATGTGCAATGACGGTTGTGCCAGCAACTGGCCGCCGCTGATGGTCAAGGCCACTGACGAACCGGCCGAGGGCAAGTGGACCGTGGTGATGCGCGATGATGGTTCCAAGCAGTGGGCCTATGATGGCAAGCCGCTGTATACCTTCATCAAGGACAAGAAGGCTGGGGACATGACCGGTGACGGCGTGAAGGACGTCTGGCACGTCGCCAAGCCTTGAGATAGCCGGGGCCGCTGTGCGGCCCATCGCGACGCAAGGCCGCTCCTACAGGAGTGCGCGATCCCTTGTAGGAGCGGCCTTGTGTCGCGAAAGGGCTGCAAAGCAGCCCCAGAACGCTCAGCGCAATGCGTAATCCAGCACCACCCCGATAAACACCAGCATCCCCGCCCAGTGGTTGTGCAGGAACGCCTTGAAGCATGACTCCCGGTCCAGCTTGCGCGTCGACCAGTACTCCCAGGCAAAGCACGCCGCCGCGCCCAACAGGCCGAGGTGGAACCAGCCGCCCAGCTCGAAGCGGTTACCCGCCAGCAACAGGCAGCCCAGCGACAGCAACTGCAAGGTCAGGATGATGGTGCGGTCGGCGTCGCCGAACAGGATCGCGGTCGACTTCACGCCAATCTTCAGGTCGTCATCGCGGTCGACCATGGCGTAGTAGGTATCGTAACCCACCGTCCACAGCAGATTGGCGATGTACAACAGCCAGGCACTGGCCGGCAGTTCGCCACCGGCTGCGGTGAAGGCCATGGGAATGCCCCAGGAATAGGCCGCCCCCAGCACCACCTGTGGGTAGTAGGTGTAGCGCTTCATGAATGGGTAGCAGAACGCCAGCGCCACCGCGCCGAACGATAGCCACACCGTGCGGCTGTTGGTGCACAACACCAGCAGGAAACTCACCCCGACCAGGATGGCGAACAGCGCCAGCGCCTCGCGCGGACGGACCCGACCACTGGCCAGGGGGCGGTCGGCGGTGCGTTTGACGTGGCCGTCCACCTTGCGGTCGGCAAAGTCGTTGATGCAGCAGCCTGCGGCGCGCATGAGCACCACGCCGAGGCCGAAGATCAGCACGTTGGCCACGGTTGGTGAGCCGTTGCCGGCAATCCATACCGCCGACAAGGTTGGCCACAGTAGCAGGTAGATCCCGATCGGCCGGTCCATGCGGCTGAGCTGGATGAAGTCCCAGGCCCGCGGGTGCAAGCGGTTGAGCGACTTGAGCAGTTGCAGGTACATCAGCGGGTCTCCTCCCTGGCCGCTTGCCACAGCGCTGGCAGGAACACTTCTGCCACCAGCAGGTCCAGGCCGCCACGTTCAAAGCGTGAGCGGCGGCCCCATAGCGCCGTATGGGCGGCTTCGCCAGGCAACCAGGCCTGTGGGTAACTGCACACCTCGATCGGGTGGCGGATAAACGCCTGGTCACAGAACAGCAACTCGCCCAGCGAGCGGCTGCCCAGGGTTTCCAGGTCCAGCCCGCCACGCTCCAGGGCTGTGCGGCTGGCGACGCTGCGGGCGAACACCCAGGGTTGGCCGTGGCCACGCAGGTATACCTCGCGCACCCAGCCTTCGGCACCCGCGGCGATACCCAGGGCCTGGCATTCGTCATCGCGCAGCGGCTGCCAGCCTTCGAACAGTGGCGTGACGCTGAAATGGTCGTCGGACAGGCGGGTCAGGCGGCGGGTCAGGGAGCCTTCGTCGAACAGCCAGTCCAGGGTGGGCTGGTCGATGCCGGTCGCCAGCTGTGAATACGGCAGCCACGCGACAGCGGCTGCTTGCGGGGATTCGTACGACACGTCGGTCTGCTTGTTACATCCAGAGAGGCGGCGAGCTTAGCATGATTGCCCCGACTGCTTGCATACTGGTGGCAGGGCCGATACAAAGCCCCCACCAATTGCGCACTGGTACTTCGCCGGTGAACCCGTCCCCACAGGCTGCGCGGTCGCTGTAGGAGCGGCTTTAGCCGCGAAGAGGCCCTTGGCAGCGCCACCAAGCCCCAACCCGAACCGAGGAAAACGACCTGATGAAAAAGTGGCAATGTATTGTCTGCGGCCTGATCTACGACGAGGCCGAAGGCTGGCCCGACGACGGCATCGCTCCCGGCACCCGTTGGGAAGATGTACCAGAAGACTGGCTTTGCCCCGACTGCGGTGTCGGCAAGAGCGACTTTGAAATGATCTCCATCGGCTAATCGAGGAACGCACGACATGACGTCCCCTGTGGTAATCATCGGTACCGGCCTGGCGGGCTACAACCTGGCCCGCGAATTTCGCAAGCTCGATGCGCAGACACCGTTGCTGCTGATCACCGCCGATGACGGTCGTTCCTACTCCAAGCCCATGCTCTCCACTGGCTTCGCCAAGCACAAGGACGCCGATGGCCTGTGCATGGCCGAACCGGGAGCCATGGCCGAACAACTGAATGCGGAAATCCGTACCCATACGCGTATCAGCGGCATCGACCCTGGCCACAAGCGCCTGTGGGTCGGGGAGGAAGCGGTGGAATATCGCGACCTGGTGCTGGCCTTGGGCGCCCAGACGGTACAAGCACCGATCGACGGCGATGGCAGCGACCTGGTGTTCCCGATCAACGACCTGGAAGACTACGCCCGTTTTCGCGCCGCCGCCTGTGGCAAGCGGCGCGTGCTGATTCTGGGTGCCGGCCTGATCGGCTGCGAATTCGCCAACGACATGAGCCTGGGCGGCTTCCAGGTCGACGTGGTGGCACCGTGCGAACAGGTCATGCCTACCCTGCTGCATCCCGCTGCGGCGACGGCCGTGCAGGCCGGGCTGGAAGGCTTGGGCGTACGTTTCCACCTGGGCCCGGTGCTGGCCCGTCTTGAAAAGGTGGGCCAGGGCCTGGCGGCGCACTTGTCCGACGGCAGCGTGATCGCCTGCGACCTGGTGGTCTCGGCCATCGGCCTGCGCCCGCGCACCGACCTGGCCGCCGCCGCTGGCCTGCAGACCAACCGCGGCATCAGCGTGGACCGCCAGTTGCGCACCTCGCATGCCAATATCTTTGCCCTTGGCGACTGTGCCGAGGTGGATGGCATCAATCTGCTTTATGTCATGCCGCTGATGAGCTGTGCCCGCGCCTTGGCGCAAACCCTGGCCGGTAACCCGACGACGGTCGCCTATGGGCCGATGCCGGTGACTGTGAAAACCCCGGCCTGCCCCCTGGTGGTCTCGCCGCCACCGCAGGGCCACGAAGGTACTTGGCAAGTCGAGGGGCAGGGCAGCGACCTCAAGGTGCTCTGCCTCGATGCCGAAGGCAAGCTGCTGGGCTACGCCCTCACCGGAGCAGCGGTGATGGAGAAGCTGGCGCTGAATCGCCAGTTGCCAGCCGTGATGGCATAAATAGCTGGTGTTCTGTCGGATTTATCCTGTTGTTGCCTGCACAATGGCCGCCCAGATACTGGCGCGGCCCCGGAGCACGTGCCATCCTCACTCCCGTCTGCCGCAGATTAGAGCCTGCGGTGCCTTGAGCGCTGCTCCCAGAGGCAGCACGGCATAACAACAAGAATTCCGTCAAAGAGGCTTCACTATGCGCAAACCAGAACTCGCCGCCGTCATCGCCGAAAAGGCCGATCTGACGAAGGACAAGGCCAATCAGGTGTTGAACGCGATTCTCGACAGCATCACCGGTGCCCTGGACAAGGACACCGTGACCCTGGTCGGTTTCGGCACCTTCGAAAAACGTCATCGTGGCGCGCGTACCGGCAAGAACCCGCAGACTGGCGAGCCGGTCAAGATCAAGGCCAGCAATACCGTAGCCTTCAAGCCAGGCAAGAACCTGCGCGACAGCGTCAACGTCCCCGCCAAGCCGGCCAAGAAAGGCAAGTGATCGCGTCCTGAGGATGCAATGCCAGCCAAACGGGCGCCGCCAAGGCGCCCGTTATGCTTTCTGCAGGCAAAATGTTTCGAACTTGTATAAACCGTTCTAGAAAAGGATAGACTGCGCGCTTTAGTCACTTTTAGTTCGAGGCGCGTTGATGAAGTTTCGCTTTCTTCTCTGGGCCATGGGATGGTTGATGGCCCGGGCCAGCCGTAACAACCCGGCATTCCAGCAGCAGCTCAAGGGCAAGGACTTGGTGTTCCAGATGCAGACACTGGATGGCAAGGTCGCCCGGCACTTCATCGTCAACAATGAGCGCATCAGCAGCAAGGGCGGTGCCCACCCGCAGCCGGCCTTCGCCATAGCTTTCAAGGACGCCGCCTACGGCTTTGCCACGATGCAGGCGAGCAACAAGCAGCTGGCGTTCATGCAGGGGATTCAGGACAAGCACATCCAGATCAAGGGCAATCCGGCGTTGGTGATGTGGTTCCAGGGGTTGATGAAGTACCTGAAGCCGAAGAAGTAGTGCCGAGATTATTGGCGCTGCTGCGCAGCCCATCGCGACACCAGGCCGCTCCTAAGGCGACCGCATCACGCGCAGGACATACGGGCCCCTGCAGGAGCGGCCTGGTGTCGCGACAGGGCCGCAAAGCGGCCCCATGGCCTTAATGCGGTGCGTGGAACTGCGAAGCCAGTTCACGCAGCAGGTTCTCGGCCTCGAGTACCTTGTTCACGACTTCCTCGGCCTTGTCGCGGGTAATTCCCAGGCGCTCCAGCAGCTCCTCGGGAATCTCCTCCTGCGGCCCCGTGCCGATACCCCGTGCGCGCAGCAGGCGGGTGGTCAGGCATACCAGGTTGGGGAACGCCGAATATTCGCCGTCATAGGCCGGGTCGTGCTGGAAACGCAGCGCGGCCGACAGCTCTTCCGGCATGTCCCACAGTTTCATCAGCCAGGCACCGATCTGTTCGCGGCTGATACCCAGCAGGTGCTGTTCCACATAGGTGTGGCACAGGTGCGGGTTGACCTCCAGGTGGCGGCAGATCAGCGAGAAGTGTGGTGGAAACACATGCGCCAGCAGCAGGTAGCCAAAATTGTGCAGCAGCCCGGCCAGGTAGGTCAGGCCAGCCTCCGGGCGCTGAGCGCGTGGCATGGCGCGGGTCAGGCCATCGATGACCGCAGCGGTATAGATTGACTGCTGCCAGTACGGCGTGGCCTGTTGCGGGTGGTCTTTCGGCAGGCTCAGGGTCTTGCCCAGCGCCAGGCCCAGGGCCAGGTTGATCACCAGGTCGAAGCCCAGCACGCGCACGATGGCATCTTCCACCGAGCGAATCTTGTGGGTCGAGCCGTAGTAGGGCGATGCCGCCCAGCTCACCACCTGCGCCGCCAGCGCCGGGTCGGTTTCGACCACACCAGTGATGTCGTCGATGCTGGCGTTGGGGTCTACCCGCAGTTTGATGATCTTTTGTGCGGTGTCGGCCAGAGGCGGGATTTCGATGGTTTCTTCCAGGCGTTTCTGAATGCGTCTGGCGGTGAAAGCCTGTACTGCCTGGCTGATTTCCCGGGTGTCGTCATGGGGACGGTCGAGGTTGGGACTAATCGCCTCGACTTCGAGGCCGAAGCTGCTGGCGCTGGCCTTGGCCAACATGCGCTTGAAATGCGCGCGTTCGATTTCCAGCAACAGCCCGGTCTCGCCGGACTGGATATACACGCGTTCGACGTCGAGCAGGCTCTTTTCGTACTGGCACGGCGAACTGGTCAACGCCGGGATACCCGGCAGGGCCTTGAGCTGGTGCTTGTCGAGCATCTGCTTCAAGCGCGCCATCGACACGGCAGTAAGCTGGCGTCCGGTCAGTTCGGCCAGGCGATTGAGGTCCAGCAGTTGACTCTGTGGGAACAGCACCAGCAAGGCGCCGATTTCGTCATCGAGCAACACGGCCTGTACCCTTGACGCCGCCGGCAGTTGCGGATGCTCCACTACCTCACGGTAGGCCACGCCGAGCTTTTCGAGCAGCAGCCTGATGACGGAGGGTGCATGTGGGGTTGCGGTGTCCAGGGCGACTTCAGTCATGGTCCGTATCCACTGATTCCTTTAAACGCGAAGTATAACCAGCCTTGCGGCAAATCTGGATCCATTATGGAACCATCGTCACACTTGGCCATATTGCTGGCCATGCCGCAGCCAGCGGTCGAGCAATGGGCTGACATGCTCCGGCCAGCGCGCAAGCAGGGCCTGGGCGGCGTCACGCACTGCCGGTAACAGGTCGGCATCGCGCATCAGGTCGGCGACCTTGAACTGCAGCAGGCCGGTCTGGCGGGTACCAAGCATCTCGCCCGGGCCGCGTAGCTCCAGGTCCTTCTCGGCGATGATGAAGCCGTCGTTGGTTTCCCGCATGATCCCCAGGCGCTCGCGGCCGATCTGCGACAGGGGCGGGTGATACAGCAGCACGCAATGGCTGACGGCGCTGCCCCGGCCAACTCGGCCGCGCAGCTGGTGCAACTGGGCCAGGCCCAGGCGCTCGGGGTTCTCGATGATCATCAGGCTGGCGTTGGGCACGTCCACGCCGACCTCGATCACCGTGGTAGCAACCAGCAACTGCAGGTTGCCGGCCTTGAACTCGGCCATGACCTCAGCCTTTTCCGCCGGCTTCATGCGCCCGTGGATCAGCCCCACGCGCAGCTCGCCCAGGGCGCTGCCCAGCTCCTCGTAGGTGCTTTCGGCGGCCTGGCAGGTCAACTCTTCGGATTCTTCGATCAGCGTGCATACCCAATAGGCCTGGCGCCCTTCGGCGCAGGCGGCGCGTACCCGCTCGACCACTTCGAAGCGGCGGCTGTCGGCCACCAGTACGGTATTCACCGGGGTACGCCCGGGCGGCAGTTCATCGAGTACCGACGTGTCCAGGTCGGCATAGGCGCTCATGGCCAGCGTACGCGGGATAGGTGTGGCAGTCATGATCAACTGGTGCGGGCACAATTCGCCGGCCACGCCTTTCTTGCGCAGGGCCAGGCGTTGCTGCACGCCAAACCGGTGCTGCTCGTCGATGATCGCCAAGGCCAGGTGCTTGAACTTCACCTCATCCTGGAACAGCGCATGGGTGCCGACCACCATCGGTGCACCGTTGGCGATCTGCTCGAGGGCGCTGGCCCGGGCCTTGCCCTTGAGCTTGCCGGCCAGCCAGGCCACCTCGATGCCCAACGGCTCGAGCCAGCGCTTGAAGGTGATGTAATGCTGTTCGGCGAGAATCTCGGTGGGCGCCATCAGCGCCACCTGGTAACCGGCTTCCAGCGCCTGCAGGGCGGCCAGGGCGGCGACCACGGTCTTGCCGGCGCCGACATCACCCTGCACCAGGCGCATCATCGGCTCGTGCTGGCTGAGGTCATAGGCGATTTCATTGGCCACCCGCCGCTGCGCGCCGGTCGGTTGGAAGCCCAGGTTGGCCAGGTATTGCGCCTGCAGGCGCTGGGCCTTGGGCAGTACCGGTGCGCGCAGGCTGCGCAGGCTCTCGCGCAGGCGCTGCTGCGACAGCTGGTGGGTCAGCAGCTCTTCGAAGGCCAGGCGGTGCTGGGCCCAGTGCTGGCCTTCGGCAAGCTCGTCGAGGTCGGCGTCGGCCGGCGGGTTGTGCAGGTAGCGGATGGCATCGTCCAGCGGGGCCAGCTGGTAGTCGCGGGCCAGTTCGGCGGGCAGCCAGTCTGGCAGGCTGCGCGGGCCGAGCAAGGCCAGGCTTTGCTGGCACAGCAGGCGCAGGCGCTGCTGGGTCAGGCCCTCGGTGGACGGGTAGATCGGCGTCAGGGTCTGCTCCACCGGTGGTGGCGGCTCGTCGCCGTTCAGCGCGCGGTATTCCGGGTGGTAGATTTCCAGGCCCGAGGCGCCGGGGCGCGCTTCGCCATAACAGCGCAGGTGGGTGCCGCGCTTGAGGCCTTCCTTCTGCGCATTGCTGAAGTGGTAGAAGCGCAGGCTCAACACGCCGCTGCCATCACCCAGGCGCACCACCAGGCTGCGGCGTTTGCCCATGGTCACGTCGGCACCGCTGACCACGCCCTCGATCACCGCGTCCTGGCCGGGGCGTAGCTGGCCGATCGGGACCACGCGGGTGCGGTCCTGATAACGCAGGGGCAGGTGAAACAGCACGTCCTGCAGGTTTTCCAGGCCGACCTTGGCGAGTTTCTCTGCCATGGCCTCGCCAACCCCCTTGAGTACCGTGACCGGGACCTTCGACAGCTCACTCATGGCTCAGGCCGGCTGTTCCGCTGGGGCTTTGGCGACCGAGCACAGGCGGATCGAGTCGGCGAGGATCTCGATGGCCTTCGGCCGTGGGAAGCTGGCGCGCCAGGCAATGGCCACGGTTCGGAAGGGCGCCGGTGCGGTCAGCGGGCGGACCTCGATGACGCCTGGGGCGTAATGGTGGCTATGCACTGCCGACAGAGGCAGGATCGACACGCCGAGGCCCGAAGCCACCATGTGGCGGATGGTTTCCAGCGAGCTGGACTCGACCGTGGTGTGCCTGGCCCCTTCGCCGCCCTTGTTCAGGGTCGGGCAGGCTTCCAGCACCTGGTCGCGGAAGCAGTGGCCTTCCCCGAGCAGCAACAGGCTCTTGTCGTTGAGCATGGCGGTGTCGATGGTCTTTTTCGCCGTCCACGGGTGGTCGGCCGGCATCAGCGCGCAGAACGGTTCATCGTACAGCGGCAGGGTCAGCACGTCGGCTTCGTTGAACGGCAGGGCGATGATCACTGCGTCCAGCTCGCCGTTGCGCAGCTTTTCGCGCAGGACGTGGGTGAAGTTCTCTTCGATGTATAGCGGCATCTGCGGCGCTACGCGGTGCAGCTGCGGGATCAGGTGCGGGAACAGATACGGGCCGACGGTATAGATGGCGCCGACCTTGAGCGGGGCAGTCAGCTGGTTCTTGCCGGCCTGGGCGAGTTCGCGAATGCCCTGGGCCTGTTCCAGTACCTTCTGCGCCTGGGCTACGATGCTTTCGCCGACCGGGGTCAGGCGTACCGCGCTCTTGCTGCGCTCGAAGATCAGCACGCCTAGCTCGTCCTCGAGCTTCTTCACACCGACCGACAGGGTCGGCTGGCTCACGTGACAGCGTTCGGCGGCATGGCCGAAATGCTGTTCCTGGGCGAGTGTGACGATGTAGCGTAATTCTGTAAGGGTCATAACGTGCGTCCATGAAGTTGCGAGCCCAGCATAGCGGCTGCAATCGATAGACGCACGTTATCAGAGTTGCCGATTTGTGACAGAAACAAAGCCTCAGCGGCGGTCCAGCGAGTAGACGAACGGCGCCACGACTTCGATCGTGCCGTTGTTCAGCAACTCGGGTGGTGGCTTGGGTACCGTGCCGGCCCGACGGATCATTTCCAAGGTCGCCCGGTCCAGGGCGGCACTGCCTGAGCCACCGGCCATGGAGTACGACACCACCTTGCCTTCGGCGTCGATCACGAAGCGCAGCCGGTTGATGCCCTGCAGGCCGCGCCGGCGCGCGTCTTCCGGGTAGCGCTTGTACTTGGCCAGGTGGCGCAACAGGTCGCTCTGCCAGGTTGGCAGGGCGTTGCTGTTGGCCGCAATGCTCGGTGTCGGCGCCGCGGACTTCTGCGGTGGCGTGTTGCTGGGCGGCGCATCCACCGTCTGTTCGGTCGGCGGGGCTTCCTTCGGCGGCTCAGGCTTTTTCTCGGGCTTGGGCGGCTGCGGTTGCGGCTTGGCCTTCGGCTTGGGCGGCTTGGCAATGGCGATCTTCGGTTTGGGAGCCTCGGCCAGCTTTGGCAGCGGTGGTTCCTCGACCGGTGCCGGCGGCTGCGGCGCTGCTTTCGGAGGGGGCGGTGGCGCAGGCTCCGGCAACGGCGCCAGCTCGACCATCATGGCTGCCGGGGGCAGCTCGATGGCCTGGGGTACCGACCAGTTGAGCGTGAGCAGCACAGCCACGGCATGGACACCCAGCACGAGGGCCAGGCTGCCGCCGTAACGCGCCAGATTGTGCCGCGTCTTCGTCATTTCTTGGCTGCCGTCTCGAGACCTACCAGGCCGACTTTCAGGTAGCCGGCCGCGCGCATGCTGTTCATTACTTCCATCAGGTCACCGTAATCCACGCCTTTGTCAGCCTGGAAGAAGATGGTGGTGTCCTTGTCGCCCTTGGTCTTGGCGTCGAGCATCGGGCCAAGCTGCTCGGGGGCCGGGACCTGATCGTCGCCGACGTACAGCTTCTGGTCGGCCTTGACGCTGACGAACACCGGTTTTTCCGGCCGCGGTGCCGGCTTGGCGGTCGAGGCAGGCAGGTCGACCTTGATGTCGACCGTGGCCAGGGGCGCTGCGACCATGAAAATGATCAGCAGCACCAGCATCACGTCGATGAACGGCGTAACGTTGATTTCGTGGTTCTCGACCAGGTCGTCACCACCTTCGTTGAGATGCAGGCCCATGGCTTACCCCACTTTCACCATGTGCGGGGCGGCGCGCTCGCTGCCCTGGTGGTCCAGGTCACGGCTGACCAGCAGCAGCACCTGGGCGGAGGCGTCGGACACCTGGGCCTTGTAGCCGGCGATGGAACGGGCGAAGACGTTGTAGATGACCACGGCCGGAATCGCCGCGACCAGGCCCAGGGCGGTGGCCAGCAGGGCTTCGGCGATGCCCGGGGCAACCACGGCCAGGTTGGTGGTCTGGGTCTTGGCGATGCCGATGAAGCTGTTCATGATGCCCCAAACGGTACCGAACAGGCCGACGAACGGCGCGGTGGAGCCGATGGTGGCGAGCACACCGGTGCCGCTGCTCATGGTACGGCCGCTGGCGTGTACCAGGCGCTCCAGGCGGAAGCTGACGCGTTCCTTGATGCCTTCCTTTTCCCGGGCATTGGCCGACAGGCGCATCTCTTCAAGCGCATCCTGGACCAGGGTATGAGCCAGGGTACCCTCCTTGTTGGAGTGATCGCTGGCTTCTTTCAGGCTGGCGGATTTCTTCAGCAGGGCGATTTCACCACGCAGGCGACGCTTGGCGCCCATCAGCTCGAAGCCTTTGGCAATCCAGATGGTCCAGGTGATGATGGAGGCGATGGCCAGGCCGATCATGACCGCTTTCACCACTACGTCGGCGTTCTTGTACATGCCCCAAGGCGAAAGGTCGTGGGCCATGCCCAGCGAGGTATCTTCAACCAGGGCTTCGACGCTCGGGTCTGCCGCGGTCGGGGCTTGAGCCGGAGTGGCGGTAGGGGTGTCGGCCGTCGGCGCTGCGGCTGGCGCAGCGGGTGCGCTGGCGGCAGCTGGCGCGGCGGCGCTGGCGGTTGGCTCATCGGCCATGGCCACCGGGGCCAGCACCAGGCTGAGCATCAGCGCGGCGATGGCGCGCCAGGCGCGCGACGGGGTTGGCGAAGCGGAAGGTTGAATACGTGTCATGCTGGCCGGACCTGATGAAGAAAAAGTAAGCGTTCTCCAAGGCCTCGAGGTAGGCCGAGAACAATTTGGCCGCCATTATTGCAAGTAATTCTTGTTAACAAAAGTAATCTTGTTGCTTTTTTCGCCTATGGTCTAGTCACCCATCGTGTAGCGTGGCCGGGTTGATCAAGTTGGTCTAGGGAGTTCAGAGATGTCAGACCTTTCCGTGATGGTTGTGGGTTGTGGTGATGTAGGCGGGCGTCTTGCCCAGCAGATGCTGGCGTGCGGCTGGCAGGTAAGCGGCCTGCGCCGTTCGGTGGGGCAACTGCCGGCAGGTGTTGCGCCGGTGGCTGCAGACCTGGCCGAGCCATCGATGCCACCAGCCTGGCCGCAGCGTGCGCCGGATTATTTGGTGTATTGCGTGGCGGCCAGCCAGCACGACGAGGCCGGTTACCAGGCAGCCTATGTCGACGGGCTGCGCCATGTGCTGGCCTGGTTGGCCGCACGCGGCCAGCGCCCACGGCGCCTGCTGTTCGTCTCCAGCAGCAGCGTGTATGCGCAAAAGGGCGGGGAATGGATTGACGAGCGTGCAGCCACTGAGCCTGAAGGTTATTCCGGGCGGGTGATGCTGGAAGCTGAGCGGCTTGCCTTGGCCAGCGGCATTCCGGCGACTGTGGTGCGTTTGACCGGCATCTACGGCCCGGGTCGCGAATGGCTGCTCAGCCAGGTGCGCCAGGGTTACCGCGTGGCCGAAGAGCCGCCGCTTTATGGCAACCGTATTCATGCCGAGGATGCCGCCAGCCTGCTGGCTTTCCTGTTGCAGGCCGATGCCGAAGGCAAGGCGCTGGATGCCTGCTACATCGGCGTCGACGACGACCCCGCGCCGCTGGCCGATGTGGTGGCCTGGCTGCGGGATTACCTGGGAGTTACCGAGTGGTCCGATGAACAGTGGGTGCGGCGGACGGGCAGCAAGCGTTGCAGTAATGCGCGGGCGCGGGCGCTGGGCTGGGCGCCGGTGTATCCGAGTTACAAGGAAGGCTATGCGGCGATCCTGGCGGGTAAAAACTAGCCCTCTGGCTTGTGCGGTCCGTGTAGGAGCGGCCTTGTGTCGCGAATGGGCCGCAAAGCGGCCCCAGCAATCTATGTAGTAACGCACAAATCCTGGGGCCGCTGCGCGCCCCATCGCGACACAAGGCCGCTCCTACAGGGGGCGGCGCTCGGCTCGAGATAAGGCTTCAGTCCTGCTCCAGCAACCACTGGCGCTTGCCGGCCGCCAACACGGGCATCTCATCCGGCTGCGCACGGTTCACCGCCTGGAAAATCTCCAGCTTGTCGCCATCGCGCTTGAAAATGAAGGGCGCGCCGCGCTGCTCATGCTCCAGCCACAGGCTGTCATTGCTGCCACCCATGGTTGCGCAATCACCCGCCAGGCACAGGGCGAAACGGTCTGGTCCCGGCAGGCCGGTGACGTTGCCGGTATCGCTGAAGCGTACGCTGGCACCTTTGCCCTGGCCGTCGATGATCTTCCAGTTGCCACCCAGATAAGCCTGGTACAACGCCTTCTCGAAGCTGCTACCCAGTGGCGCATTGGCTGACGCTGGCGCCTTGGCCCGCACGAAAGTCTGCTTGGCGCCTTTTTGATCGATGGCTTGCAGCTCGTCACCATCGAGCGACAGCTGCTCGGTCTGGCCGCCCTGGAAGCTGGCCTGCCATTGCTTGTCGGCGGCCCTCAGCTGGCCGTCGACCGCCTCGAAACCATTGCTGTAGCTGGCCTGCTGGCTGGCGACGTCGAGCTTCCACTCGAACACCGGGCCGTGCTCGTCGAGCGCCTGGCGCAGGCTGTCACCTTTGACCGCCGCAGTGATGGCGTCCTGGTTGATCCAGGTACCGTTGAAGTCTTCGGGTTTGTGGCTGGCGCAGCCGCCCAGAAGCAGGGCTGCCAGCGCTAGAGGCAGTGCTTGACGCATGACGGGTAACCTTGCAGAGGAAGGGAGGGTGACGGGCAGGGCGCCCGTCACCGGGGCATCATTCGATGACCAGAATGGCGTCCATTTCAACCTGGGCGCCTTTTGGCAGCGCGGCAACGCCGATGGCGGCGCGGGCCGGGTACGGCTGCTCGAAGTAGCGGCCCATTACCTCGTTGACCTTGGCGAAGTGGCTCAGGTCGGTGAGGAAGATGTTCAGCTTGACGATGTCCTTGAACGAACCGCCAGCGGCTTCAGCCACGGCCTTGAGGTTCTCGAAGACCTGCACGGTCTGGGCTTCGAAGCCTTCGACCAGTTCCATGGTCTTCGGGTCCAGCGGGATCTGGCCCGACATGTACACGGTGTTGCCGGCCTTGATCGCCTGCGAGTAGGTGCCGATGGCGGCAGGGGCCTTGTCGCTGTTGATGACGGTCTTACTCATGATGACTCCTTGCGGTTGGCGGACTACGTACGCATACGGGTTATGCGGACCACACCGGTCAGGGTACGCAGCTTCTTGATCACACGCGCCAGGTGCACACGGTCGTGCACGCTGACCACCAGTTGGACCACGCTGATACGGCCGTCGCGTTCGTCCATGCTGATCTTCTCGATGTTGCCGTCGGCGGCGTTTACGCTGCTGGCCAGCAGCGCGATCAGGCCGCGCTGGTGTTCCAGTTCGACACGCAGTTCGACGTTGAACTCACCGGTGATGTCCTTGGCCCAGGAAAGCTGTACGCACTTCTCCGGGTTGTGGCGGATTTCACTGATGTTGCGGCAGTTCTCCAGGTGCACGACCATGCCCTTGCCAGCTGACAGGTGGCCGACGATCGGGTCGCCCGGGATCGGCGTGCAGCACTTGGCGTAGCTCAGCACCAGGCCTTCGGTACCGCGGATTGCCAGCGGGCCTTCCGGCGCCGGCAGTTGTTCGCCTTCAGCCGACAGCAGGCGGCGCGCAACCACGTAGGCCATGCGGTTGCCCAGGCCGATGTCTTCGAGCAGGTCTTCGATCAGCTCCAGGCGGTACTCGGCGAGAATCGCCTGGATGTGCTCCTGAGGGATGCTTTCCAGGCTGCTGTCGAAGCCGGTAAGCACCTTGTTCAGCAGGCGTTCGCCCAGGCTGATGGACTCGGAGCGGCGCTGCTGCTTGAGTGCGTGACGGATGTGCGTGCGGGCTTTGCCGGTAACCACGAAGTTGAGCCAGGCCGGGTTCGGCCGTGCACCCGGGGCGCTGACGATTTCCACCGTCGAGCCGCTTTGCAGCGGTTCGGACAACGGTGCCAGGCGGCGGTTGATGCGGCAGGCGATGCAGCTGTTGCCGACGTCGGTGTGCACCGCGTAGGCGAAGTCGACGGCCGTGGAGCCCTTGGGCAGCTCCATGATGCGGCCCTTGGGCGTGAACACGTAGACCTCGTCCGGGAACAGGTCGATCTTCACGCTCTCGATGAACTCCAGCGAGTTGCCGGCACGTTGCTGCAGTTCGAGGATTCCCTTGACCCACTGGCGAGCACGAGCGTGGCTGCCCTTGGGCTGCTCATCGTCGTTGGACTTGTACAGCCAGTGTGCGGCGATACCGTTGTTGGCCATCTCTTCCATTTCGCGCGTGCGGATCTGGATTTCGATGGGCACCCCGTGCATGCCGAACAGCGTTGTGTGCAACGACTGGTAGCCGTTGGCCTTGGGAATCGCGATGTAATCCTTGAAGCGACCAGGCAGCGGCTTGTACAGGTTGTGCACGGCACCGAGCACGCGGTAACAGGTATCGACCTTGTCGACGACGATGCGGAAGGCATACACATCCATGATCTCGTTGAAGGCGCGACGCTTGCCGCGCATCTTCTTGTAGATGCCATAGAGGTGTTTCTGCCGGCCACTGACCTCGCCCTCGATGCCGTCGGCGGCCAGGCAGTTGGCCAGCGAGTGCTCGATCTTGGCGACGATCTCCTTGCGGTTGCCGCGTGCGCTTTTCACCGCCCGGTGAATCAGCGACGAGCGCATCGGGTGCATGGCCTTGAAGCCCAGGTCCTCGAACTCCACGCGCACGGTGTGCATGCCCAGGCGGTTGGCGATGGGGGCGTAGATCTCGAGGGTTTCCTTGGCAATGCGCCGGCGCTTTTCGCCAGACAGCACTTCCAGGGTGCGCATGTTGTGCAGGCGGTCGGCCAGCTTTACCAGGATCACGCGGATATCGCGCGCCATGGCCATGGCCATCTTCTGGAAGTTTTCGGCTTGCGCCTCGGCCTTGGTCTCGAAGTTCATCTGGGTCAGCTTGCTGACGCCATCGACCAGCTCGGCCACGGTCTCGCCAAACTGTTGGCTGAGGGCTTCCTTGGCGATGCCGGTGTCTTCGATCACATCGTGCAGCATGGCGGCCATCAGGCTTTGATGGTCCATGTGCATGTCGGCGAGGATGCTGGCCACGGCCAGCGGATGGGTCACGTAGGGCTCGCCGCTGCGGCGACGCTGCCCGTCGTGTGCCTGTTCGGCGTAGAAATAGGCACGCCGGACCAGGTTGACCTGTTCGGGGCCAAGGTAGGTCGACAGCCGTTCGGCCAAAGCTTCTATACCCGGCATGGGTTCACCTCCTGCCGAGGAAGAGGGCCTTGCGCCGTGCGACGTCGACCAGGCATCAATCAGACAGCCTCGTTGTTCTCGTCCTCGAATGCGGCGAACACCGGATCCTCGGTGACGATCTCTTCGGCGGCGATGAATTCGTTGGTGACGATGCCTTCGGCGATTTCACGCAGGGCAACAACGGTCGGCTTGTCGTTTTCCCACGCAACGCGTGGCTCTTTGCCGCCGGTCGCCAGCTGGCGAGCGCGCTTGGTCGAGAGCATGACCAGCTCAAAGCGGTTATCCACGTGTTCCAGGCAGTCTTCAACAGTTACGCGGGCCATGGTCTTCCTCAGTAGCAATTGCGGTGGGCGTGCAGCCCGATAATGGGCAGGCGGACTCGATAGTTTAAAAAATCACCAGCCAATAGGGAAGCGCTGTTTTGTCGGGTGGATCGGTGTGGGCTTCTTCGCGGGCATGCCCGCTCCCACAAGTCCTGCACAGTTCTCACCGCCGCCGCTTTACCTGTGGGAGCGGGCGTGCCCGCGAAAGGGCCGGAGCAGACATGCTCGATACATGAGCCTGACGATAACCTCAGAGCATCGCGTCACGCAACCGCGGGGTCAGCTCCTCGAACAGCGTCTGGACCGAGCGCAACGCCCGGCAGTCCGGCCGGGTCAGCAGCCACAGCTGAGTATCGCAGCCGGGCAGCGGCCCGCTCAACGCGTCCACCCCCGGCAGGGCATGCACCATGTAATCCGGCAGCGCCGCCACGCCCAGCCCGGCCGTGACCAACTGGGCGATGGTGGACATGCCGCTGCACTGGTAGCGCGGGCTCAACCCCGGATGCTGCTGGTTGCGCCAGACCACCGTGGGGTGGTCCTGCATCGAGTCGTCCGGGGCGATCCACGGCACGCTGGCCGGCGATTCGGCCAGGCGCTCGCGCCACTGCGGCTGGCCGCAGACCACATACGAAGTCGACCCCAGGTTGCGCCCGACCAGGTGCTCCGGCGGCGTGTTGGTCAGGCGCAGGGCAATGTCGGCATCGCGCCGGCTGAGGTTGGCGAAGGTGTTGGACGTGCCCATTTCCAGCGACAGCGCGGGGTAGTTGGGCATGAACTCGGCCAGCGCCGGCAGCAGCAGGCTGTGCATCACCGCTTCGGTGCAGGTCAGCCGTACCGTGCCACTCACCACCTGTTCGCCACTGGTCATGGCAATGCGTGCCGCTTCCAACGCCTGCTCGGCGCGCTCGGCCTGTTCGGCCAGGGCCTGGGCAGTGTCGGTCGGCAGGTAGCCCTTGCGGCTCTTGACGAACAAGGCCGTGCCCAGCGCCGACTCCAGCCGGCGGATCGAGCGGAACACGGTCGAGACATCGACCTTGAGCAGCTCGGCTGCCTTGGCCAGGGAACGACCGCGCTCCAGCGCCAGGACCAGGGAAAGGTCGGCGTGGGTAATCTGATATTGCATTGGTGCACGCTCTGCTTGCCGAATTGCCAATGTCTGTTGCGTTTTGGCCATTTTATAGTGAAACGGCCCCCGGGAATCAATGCGCCCGGTCGGGTAACCAATCCCCACGATGGGAAAGTGAAAAGAACAACAGCTGCAACCATCGTCGCCCGTGAGGCGCCAGCCGTATCCCCACATCGCCGCAGCAAATCATAGGATGTACAGCCATGACGTCGGTAACCCCGTGCGCCAGTTCTTCCAGCGAGATGAGTGACTTCCTCCAGGCCCATCCGGACACGCAGTACGTCGACCTGCTGATCTCCGACATGAACGGCGTGGTACGTGGCAAGCGCATCGAGCGGGCCAGCCTGCACAAGGTGTACGAGAAAGGCATCAACCTGCCGGCGTCGCTGTTCGCCCTGGACATCAACGGTTCCACCGTCGAAAGCACCGGGCTAGGCCTGGATATCGGCGATGCCGACCGTATCTGCTTCCCGATCGCGGGCACGCTGTCGGACGAGCCCTGGCAGAAGCGCCCGACCGCCCAGCTGCTGATGACCATGCATGAACTGGACGGCCAGCCGTTCTTCGCCGACCCGCGCGAGGTGCTGCGCCAGGTGGTGAGCCGGTTCGACGACCTGGGCCTGGATATCTGTGCCGCGTTCGAGCTGGAGTTCTACCTGATCGACCAGGACAACCTGAACGGCCGCCCGCAGCCGCCGCGCTCGCCCATTTCGGGCAAGCGTCCGCAGTCGACCCAGGTGTACCTGATCGACGACCTCGACGAGTATGCCGACTGCCTGCAGGACATGCTCGAAGCGGCCAAGGAACAAGGCTTGCCTGCCGACGCCATCGTCAAGGAAAGCGCCCCGGCGCAGTTCGAAGTCAACCTGCACCATGTGGCTGATCCGCTGAAGGCCTGTGACTACGCGATCCTGCTCAAGCGCCTGATCAAGAACGTGGCCTATGACCATGAAATGGACACCACCTTCATGGCCAAGCCTTACCCGGGCCAGGCCGGCAATGGCCTGCACGTGCACATTTCGTTGCTGGACAAGAAAACCGGCAAGAACATCTTTGCCAGCGATGACCCGCTGCAAAGCGACGCCTTGCGCCATGCCATCGGCGGCGTGCTGGAGACCATGCCGGCGTCGATGGCCTTCCTTTGCCCGAACATCAACTCCTACCGCCGTTTCGGTGCGCAGTTCTACGTACCCAACGCGCCAAGCTGGGGCCTGGACAACCGCACCGTGGCCGTGCGCGTACCCACCGACAGCAGCGACAATGTGCGCCTCGAGCACCGTGTCGCCGGCGCCGACGCCAACCCCTACCTGATGCTCGCGGCAATTCTCGCCGGTGTGCACCATGGCCTGACCAACCAGGTCGAGCCGGGTGAACCGATCGAAGGCAACTCCTACGAGCAGCTGGAGCAGAGCCTGCCGAACAACCTGCGCGATGCCCTGCGCGCGCTGGATGACAGCGAAGTGCTCAACCAATACATCAGCCCGGACTACATCGATATCTTCGTGGCCTGCAAGGAAAGCGAACTGGCCGAATTCGAAGTGTCAATCTCCGACCTCGAATACAACTGGTACCTGCACACGGTGTAAGCCCATGAGCGCAAATGCGGTCCCCTTGATCGGTGTCAGCGCCTGCCGCCAGCAGGTCGGCAAGAACCCGTCGCACACGGTAGGCGACAAGTATGTCGAGGCGGCCGGCTTTGCCGGCCTGCCGCTGATATTGCCGGCGCGTGACGGTGGCAGCGACACACAGGCGCTGCTGGCCCGTCTGGACGGCATTGTTTTTACCGGCTCGCCTTCAAATATCGAACCGCATCATTACAATGGCGCCCCCAGCGCGGCCGGTACCCGGCACGATCTGGCGCGCGATCGCCTGACCCTGCCGCTGCTGCAGGCGGCCATCGCTGCCGGGGTGCCGGTGTTCTGCATCTGCCGCGGTTACCAGGAATTGAACGTGGCCCTGGGCGGCAGCCTGCACCAGCGCGTGCAGGAGCTGCCCGGTTACCAGGACCACCGCGAACCCGAGGACGCACCCCTGGAAGTGCAATATGGCCCTCGCCACCTTGTCGGCATCGAGCCGGGCGGGTTGTTCGAGCGCCTGGGCCTGGCTGCGCAGTTCGAGGTCAACTCGCTGCACAGCCAGGGCATCGACCGCCTGGCCCCTGGCCTGCGCGTCGAGGCACGGGCCCCGGATGGCCTGATCGAAGCGGTATCCATGCCTGCGGCGCCGGGCTTCGTGCTTGGCGTGCAATGGCACCCGGAATGGCGATTTAGCGAAAACCCGGTCTCGCTGCGCCTGTTCCAGGCGTTTCGCGAGGCTTGCATTGCCTACGCAGCACGGGAGGGCGCACGGCAGAAAGCATTCTGACGTCAGCCGAAGGTCTCGGATGACTGATTCCCGGCAGCAGCTTTCAATGAGTGAAAGCGAGCCTTGTGCGCAAGGCCAGTGAAAACAATTCCAAAATCTACGGCAAATACTCATGAGCGATTACACAGAAGCCGGCCGCCCACCCGACGTGGTGGCCGACGCGGGCAATACCCAGCGCAGCAAGGGCCTGGCCAAAGGCCGGCTGGGCTTGCTGGCCAGCGTGGTGCTGGGCATTTCCACCATCGCCCCGGTCTATACCTTGACCGGCGCACTTGGCCCGACCGTGCGCGAGGTGGGCGCCCACCTGCCAGCGGTGTTCATCGTCGGCTTCCTTCCGATGCTGCTGGTCGCCCTCGGTTACCGCGAGCTGAACTCGGCCGAGCCGGACAGCGGCACATCGTTTACCTGGTCGGCGCGTGCCTTCGGCCCGATGATCGGCTGGATCGGCGGCTGGGGTCTGGTCGTCGCCACCACCATCGTGCTGTCGAACCTGGCGGGCGTGGCCGTCGACTTCTTCTACCTGTTCCTCGGCCAGATCACCGGCCATCACGAGCTGGCGGCACTGGCCGACAACCTGTTGATCAACGTGGTGACCTGTTGCGTGTTCATTGCCCTGGCGGTGTGGATCTGCTGTCGGGGTATCGCCACCACCATGACCGTGCAGTACGGCTTGGTGGCGCTGCAGTTGGTGGTGCTGATCGGCTTTGCCTTTGCCGCCTTCGACGGTACCACCGCGCCGCCGCCGCTGGAATTCGATTTCGCCTGGTTCAACCCGTTCGGTGTCGAGTCGTTCTCGGCCTTCGCCGCCGGGCTGTCGCTGTCGATCTTCATCTTCTGGGGGTGGGACACCTGCCTGACCGTCAGCGAAGAGTCGGTAGGCAGTGAAGAGGTACCGGGCAAGGCGGCCACCTGGACCGTGATGTTGATTCTCGGCCTGTACCTGTTCACTGCGATCGCCACCCTGCAGTTTGCCGGGATCAGCGAGTCTGGCCTGGGCCTGAACAACCCGCGCATCCAGGAAAACGTGTTCGCTCACCTGGCCGGCCCGGTCATGGGGCCATTGGCGATCCTGATGTCCATTGCCGTGCTGGCCAGTACCGCAGCCTCGCTGCAGTCGACCTTCGTTGCGCCCGCGCGCACGCTCTTGGCCATGGGCTACTACGGTGCGGTGCCGCAGAAGTTCGCCAGCGTCTGCCCGCGTTCGCAAACCCCACGCTACGCCACCATCTGCGCCGGCCTGGCCGCGGGCCTGTTCTACGTGACCATGCGTACCCTGAGCGAGAACGTGCTGGCGGATACCATTACCGCCCTGGGCATGATGATCTGCTTCTACTATTCGCTGACCGCATTCGCCTGCGTCTGGTATTTCCGCGACAGCCTGTTCGACAGCCTGCGCCACTTCATCATGCGTGGCCTGTGCCCGTTGGTGGGTGGGGTGATTCTGTCGGTGATCTTCGTGCGTACTGCCATCGACAGCGCTTCGCCAGACTTCGGCAGTGGCTCACATGTGGGCGGACTGGGGCTGGTATTCGTGATTGCCGCGATCATTTCGGTGCTCGGCATCGGGCTGATGATGCTGTCGCGCATGCGCGCACCGGCGTATTTCCTCGGGGCTACCCTGCGTCAGCAGGCTACCTTGCCACTGCAGGAATAAAGCCGGGGGGCGCTTCGCGCCCCTTTCGCGACACAAGGCCGCTCCTACAGGAGATCGCGCAAGCCTGACTAACGCGATCCCTTGTAGGAGCGGCCTTGTGTCGCGATAGGGCCGCAAAGCGGCCCCGTACGGTCTCTCAGGAGAGCAGTTCTTTCAGCAACCCGCTGTTGCGCTGTTGCTGTTTCTTCAGCACTAGGCGGTTCGAGCGGAACACCGCTTTCAAATCCTCCAGCGCCACGTCGAAATCATCGTTGATGATCACGTAGTCATATTCGTCGTAGTGCACCATCTCACTGACCGCTTCTTTCATGCGCCCGGCAATGATCTCTTCACTGTCCTGCCCGCGGCCGTCCAGACGATGACGCAAGGCCTGCTGGCTTGGCGGCAGGATGAATATCGACAATGCCTGCGGCATCAGCTTGCGCACTTGCTGGGCGCCTTGCCAGTCGATTTCCAGAATCAGGTCGTAACCCTGGTCCAGCGTATGCTGCAGCGCACTGCGCGAGGTGCCATAGAAGTTGCCGAACACCTCGGCATGCTCAAGGAAGTCACCTTGCGCAATCAGGGCCTTGAACTCCTCGTGGACGACGAAGTGATAGTTCACCCCGTGCTGCTCGCCCGGGCGCATGGCGCGGGTGGTGTGCGAGACCGAGACGCGGATCTGCGGGTCGTCCTTGGTCAGGGCGGTGACCAGGCTGGTCTTGCCGGCGCCGGAAGGGGCCGAAACGATATAGAGGGTGCCGCTGCTGTGGTTCATGGTCGGGGTGGCCTTACTCGATGTTCTGTACTTGTTCACGCATCTGTTCGATCAGTACCTTCAGGTTGACCGCCGCTTGCGTGCTGCGTGGGTCGAAGGCCTTGGAGCCGAGGGTATTGGCCTCGCGGTTGAGTTCCTGCATCAGGAAGTCCAGGCGCCGGCCGGCGGCACCGCCACCCTTGAGCACTCGGCGTACTTCGGTGACGTGGGTGCTCAGGCGGTCGAGTTCCTCGGCCACGTCGCTCTTCTGGGCCAGCAGCACCAGCTCCTGTTCCAGGCGTTGCGGGTCGAGTTCGGCCTGCACGTCGCCGAAGCGATCGAGGATCTTCTGTCGCTGTGCCGCCAGCATCTGTGGCACCAGGGCGCGCAGGGTTGTGACTTCGCTGGCCATGTTGTCCAGGCGTTCGTTGATCAGCCGGGCCAGCTCCTGGCCTTCACGCTGGCGCCCGGCCTTGAGTTCGGCGAGGGCTTCGTCGAACAGTGCCATGGCTTCGGCATTCAGCGCCTGCGGGTCACTGGCGTCGGCCACCAGCACGCCTGGCCACGACAGCACTTCCAGCGGGTTCAGCGGTGCCGGTTGCTTGATCAGGCCGGCCACTTCCTCGGCAGCGGCAACCAGTTGTGCGGCGCGCTCGCGGTCTACCTTCAGCGGTTTGCCGTTGCTGTCGTCGTTGAGGCGCAGGGTACATTCCACCTTGCCCCGCGACAGGCCCTGGCGCAGGCCCTCACGCACGGCGCCCTCGAGGTCGCGCAGGGCTTCGGGCAGGCGCAGGTGCGGCTCCAGGTAACGGTGATTGACCGAACGCAGCTCCCAGACCAGGGTGCCTTGGCTGCCGGCGCGCTCGACACGAGCAAAAGCGGTCATGCTGTGCACCATGGGGAGTACCTCGCGTAGATGAATGAACGGTGGGAGCCTCTCGGCTGCAAGGCGCAGGATTGTAGCGCAGTGGCGCCCTGGCGCCCAATCCACCCATGTTACCGAGGGCTGGCTGGCGCAGCAGGAAAAGGCGACGGGCAGCGCCGGGCGCGACAATAGGCATGTCCTCCCCGGGCCGCGGGCTCTATAATGCTCGGCAGATTCAAGTCCCAGTACAGGTATCCCAGATGAAACGTCCAAGTGGTCGCGCCGCCGATCAGCTCCGCTCGATCCGCATCACCCGCAACTACACCAAGCACGCCGAAGGGTCGGTACTGGTCGAGTTCGGTGACACCAAGGTCATCTGCACGGTCAGTGTGGAAAACGGTGTGCCGCGCTTTCTCAAAGGGCAGGGCCAGGGCTGGCTGACCGCCGAGTACGGCATGTTGCCGCGTTCCACCGGCGAGCGTAATCAGCGCGAGGCCAGCCGTGGCAAGCAGGGTGGTCGCACCCTGGAAATCCAGCGCCTGATCGGCCGTTCGCTGCGCGCTGCGCTCGACATGAGCAAACTCGGTGACATCACCCTGTACATCGACTGCGACGTGATTCAGGCCGATGGCGGTACCCGCACTGCATCCATCACCGGTGCCATGGTCGCCCTGTGCGACGCCTTGGCGGTGATCAAGAAGCGCGGCGGCCTGAAGGCCGGCAACCCGCTCAAGCACATGATCGCCGCGGTGTCGGTGGGCATGTACCAGGGTGAAGCGGTACTCGACCTGGACTACCTGGAAGACTCCGCCGCCGAGACCGACCTGAACGTGGTCATGACCAGCGCCGGTGGTTTCATCGAAGTGCAGGGTACCGCCGAAGGCGCGCCGTTCCAGCCGGAAGACTTCAACGCCATGCTCGCCCTGGCACAGATGGGCATGGCTGAAATCTTCGAACTGCAGCAGGCCGCACTGGCCGACTGAACCCAGCCAAGGAGGTGCGGGGCATGAGCGATTCCAACCTGTCGATCACCCCGCCCAATGCCGAAGTCCGGCAGTGGGCGATGTTCTGTCACCTTTCTGCGCTGCTGGGCCTGGTGGTGCCGCTCGGGCACTTGCTGGGCCCGCTGGTGCTGTGGCATCTCAAGCGCGAGCAAGACCCTTTCATCGATGCCCAGGGCAAGGAGGCGCTGAACTTTCAGATCAGCGTGACCATTGCCGGGTTCATCTGCTTCCTGCTGATGTTCGTGTTCATCGGGCTGATGCTGTTCGCCATGCTGATGGTGGCGGTGCTGGTGTTGATCATCATTGCGGCGGTGCGGGCCAATGAAGGCAAGCCGTATCGCTACCCGATGATCTGGCGGCCGATCAAATAGCCATTGGGGCTGCTTTGCAGCCCTATCGCGACACAAGGCCGCTCCTACAAGGGATATGCATTCCCCTGTAGGAGCGGCCTTGTGTCGCGATAGGGCCGCAAAGCGGCCCCATGCGTTTAGATGGTCAACGTCCAGTCATAGTCGACAATCAGCGGCGCATGCTGGGAGAAGCGCGGCTGACGCGGCAGGCGGGCATTGCGCACGAAGCGGCGCAGGCCCGGAGTGAGGATCTGGTAGTCGAACCGGTAGCCCAGGTTGAGCATCTCGGCCTGCTCGTTGTCGGGCCACCAGCTGTACTGGTCGCCTTCACGGCTGACTTCACGCAGGGCATCGACGTAACCCATCTCGCCGGTGATCGCATCCATCCAGGCGCGCTCCGGTGCCAGGAAGCCTGGTGACTGTTGGCTGTCGCGCCAGTTCTTGATGTCGAGCTTCTGCTGCGCCACGTAGAACGAGCCGCAGTAGATGTACTCACGACGCTTGCGACGCTGTTTGTCCAGGTACTTGGCGAAGTCGTCCATCAACTTGAACTTCTGGTTCAAGTCTTCGTCGCCGTTCATACCCGAAGGCAGCAGCAGGCTGGCAATACTGACCTTGTCGAAATCTGCTTGCAGGTAACGCCCGTAGCGGTCGGCTGTCTCGAAGCCCAGGCCGGTGATGACTGCCTTGGGCTGCATCCGCGAATACAGGGCCACACCACCTTGGGCAGGCACCTCCGCGTCGCAGGCATAAAGGAAATAGCCATCGAGCTGGAAAGCTGGGTCATCGAGTTCAAAGGCCGAGGCGCGGGTATCCTGAAGGCAGATGACGTCGGCATTCTGGGCTTGCAGCCAGCTGAGCAAACCACGCTCGGCCGCAGCCTGAATGCCATTTACGTTCACACTGATGATCCGCATAAATGGCCCCAAAAATCTCGTGCGTGTATGATACCCGAGCTCAACCCATTTAGCTAAATCCGTGGTGTCCGGGACTATCCATGCAGCCGTATCAGCGCGACTTCATCCGTTTTGCCATCGATCGCGGGGTACTGCGTTTCGGTGAATTCACCCTGAAATCGGGGCGTACCAGCCCGTATTTCTTCAATGCCGGCCTGTTCAACAGCGGTTCTGCCCTGGCCCAGCTGGGTCGTTGCTATGCGGCGGCCATCGTCGACAGCAAGATCCCGTTCGACGTGCTGTTCGGCCCGGCCTACAAGGGTATCCCGCTGGCGGCGGCGACTGCCGTGGCCCTGGCCGAGCAGCACCAGCTCGACGTGCCATGGTGCTTCAACCGCAAGGAAGCCAAGGACCACGGCGAAGGCGGCAGCCTGGTTGGCGCGCCGTTGGCCGGTGAAGTGCTGATCATCGACGATGTGATCACTGCCGGTACGGCCATCCGTGAAGTCATGCAGATCATCAATGCGCAAGAGGCCAAGGCCGCAGGTGTATTGATCGCGTTGAACCGCGAAGAGCGCGGCAATGGCGAACTGTCGGCGATCCAGGAAGTGGAGCGTGATTTCGGCATTCCGGTCGTCAGCATCGTTTCGCTGACCCAGGTGCTGGAATTCCTCGCCGATGACCCGCAGCTGAAGCAGCACCTGCCAGCTGTCGAGGCCTACCGGGCGCAGTACGGGATCTGATCCCGGCCTGGAACTGAAAAAGGCGACCTTCGCGTGAAGGTCGCCTTTTTTGTGTCACTCAGTCAGTGCCGTACTTGGGCGAACGTGGCCCGTAGAGAATGCCGCCGTTCGGATGTGGCGTCAGCAGGCGTGCGCTGGTCATGCCGGCGATGGGGTAGCCAGCATCTTCCTGCACGCTGCTGACGATCTGGTTGACTGCCGCAACGATCAGCATGCCGACCAGGCCACCCTGGTTCTGCTGATTCTCCTGGCTGGACGCCGTGGCGCTGCCAGTCCACAGCGTGGTGCCGGTCTTCAGGTCGACCAGCTTGGCATTGGCCGTGACGATAGTTGCACTGCTCAGCACCATGTAACGGGTACCGTAGTCCGATACGGTCACATACAACGCGGCATCAGCGCCAAAGATCTCACGCAGTTTGGGCATTGGCAGCTGGTGGATGTCGGCCGGCGTGGTCATGCCGTTCTGGCGGAAGGTCTCGTCCACCAGCGCCACGGGCATCACGTAGTAGCCAGCCTCGGCCAGCGGGTAGGTGACCTGCGACAGCATGCTGTAGGTCGCCTTCACATCCGGCGACTCGTTCAGTGGCGGGAGAATCAGGATCGACTTCGGCCGGCTCTGCTTGTAAGCGGAGTAGTCGATGGTCTTGCGCTCGGCGCAGCCAGCGAACAGGGCCAGCACGCAAACGGTGGTGATCAGTTGGCTCAGGCGCTTGATCATTGCTTGGCTCCCTTGCTCGCGTTGCTCATCAGGAAGTCCATGTACGTCGCCGATTCCGGGAACAGTGCCTTCTCGGTGCGGAACTGCTGAATCATCTGGTCATCCTTGCCGAGGCTGGAATACAGCAGGCCCAGCTGCGCATGGTAGCCGGGTGGTACGGCGCCGTTCTTGGCCTTGATCTTTTCCAGGTCGCGCTCCAGCGCGGTGACCTGTTCCTCTTTCGAATCGCCTTTGAGGTAGCCATACACCTGGGGTTGGTAGCTTTCCCACTGGTACAGCGGTTTGGGCGCGTTGCAGCCGGCCAGCAGGATGCTGCCCAACACCAGGCCGGCGCAGCTGCGCACGGCCGAGAGGGTGATGCTCATGTAGGAGTCCTTCCTGGAAGAATCTGTTACTGGGCCTTCGGATTCCACTGGCCGCTTTCGACTGCGTTCACCAGCTTGTTGACGGCTTCGCGCATGGCCAGGTCGAGCACCTTGCCGTTCAGCGTGGAGTCATAGCTGGCGGTGCCGCCAAAGCCGATGATCTCGCGGTTGGACAGGGCGTATTCCCCCGCACCCTGGCTGGAGTAGACGACTTCCGAAGTGCTGATGTTGACGATGTTCAGCGCCACCTTGGCGTAGGCGATCTGGGTCTTGCCGCGACCGAGAATGCCGAACAGCTGGTGATCGCCAACCTCTTTGCGGCCGAACTCGGTAACGTCGCCAGTCACCACGAAGTCGGCACCTTTCAGGCGCTGGGCCTGGCCCTTGATCGCGGCTTCCTGCTGGATCTCGCCCATGTTGTCGCGATCGAGCACGTTGAAGCGGTTGGTTTGCTGCAGGTGGGTGATGAGGATGGTCTTGGCCTGGCCGCCGAGGCGGTCGACGCCATCGGAGAAGATGCCGCGCATGTAGCTGGAACGGTTGTCGAACTTGCCGACGGCAATCGGTGCGCGTACACCGCTGTAGGGGCGGCTGACGCTTTCAACCTGTTGTACGGCAACAGCGGTGGATGTTTCGGTGGCGCAGCCGGCGATGGACCCGACAGCCAGGGCGGCTGCCAGCACGAGTCCTTGTGATGCGTATTTCACGCAGTTTCTCCAGAAAAGATCAAATTGAAGCGAGGTGGCATTCTGACAGTATTTGCCGCAAAAAGCATCGCCGGCAAGCCGGCTCCCAGGCCCTGCACCAACCTGGGTCAGTGCAATCGCTGTAGGAGCCGGCTTGCCGGCGATAGGGAGTAGCAGGCTGTCAGCGCGGCTTGCGGTTGGTAATCAGGGTACCTACGCCGCTGTCGGTGAAGATCTCCAGCAGCACCGCATTCGGCACACGACCGTCAATGATGTGCGAGCTGTTCACGCCGCCCTGCACCGCGTCCAGCGCGCATTTGATCTTCGGCAGCATGCCACCGTAGATGGTGCCGTCGGCGATCAGTTCGTTGACCTGCTCGGTGGTCAGGCCGGTCAGTACCTGGCCCTGCTTGTCCATCAGGCCGGCGATGTTGGTCAGCAGCATCAGCTTCTCGGCCTTCAGCGCCTCGGCCACCTTGCCCGCCACCAGGTCGGCGTTGATGTTGTACGACTCACCGTCGGCACCTACACCGATTGGCGCGATGACCGGGATGAAGTCGCCCTTGACCAGCATGTTCAGCAGGTCGGTGTTCACGCTCACCACTTCACCGACGTGGCCGATGTCGATGATTTCCGGGGTGGTCATTTCCGGCGTCTTGCGGCTGACGGTCAGCTTGCGCGCGCGGATCAGCTCCGCGTCCTTGCCGGTCAGGCCGATGGCGCTGCCGCCGTGGCGGTTGATCAGGTTGACGATGTCCTTGTTGACCTGGCCGCCCAGCACCATCTCCACCACATCCATGGTCGCCGCGTCGGTGACGCGCATGCCGTCGATGAAATGGCTTTCGATCGACAGGCGCTTGAGCAGGTCGCCGATCTGCGGGCCGCCACCGTGGACCACCACCGGGTTGATGCCTACAGCCTTCATCAGCACGATGTCACGGGCGAAGCCGGTCTTGAGCTCCTCGCTCTCCATCGCGTTGCCGCCGTACTTGATCACCAGGGTCTTGCCGACAAAGCGGCGAATGTAAGGCAGTGCTTCGGACAAAACCTCGGCTACATGGGAAGCGGCATCGCGATCGAGGGTCATGCAGGGCTCCTGTAAGGAACAGATAGTCGGTCAGAACGGCAGTTGCAGCTCAGGCTCTACCCGCAGCAACTGGGTACGGAAAACATCCTTGATACGTTGCAATTCGGCGTCGCTGTCGGCCTCGAAGCGCAGCACCAGCACCGGGGTGGTGTTGGAGGCGCGAACCAGGCCCCAGCCGTGGGCGTAGTCCACCCGCACACCGTCGATGGTGGTCAGGTTGGCTTCGCCCCAGTCGGCGTCGCGTTGCAGTGCATCAATGATGCTGAATTTACCCTCGTCGGTCACATCAATATTGATTTCCGGCGTGGAAATATCGTTCGGGAAGGCGGCGAACAGGTCTTCTGCGCTTTGCCCGGCCTTGCTGAGGATCTCCAGCAGGCGCGCGGCGCTGTAGATACCGTCATCGAAACCGTACCAGCGTTCCTTGATGAAGATGTGACCGCTCATCTCGCCTGCCAGCAGCGAGCCGGACTGCTTCATCTTCTTCTTGATCAGCGAGTGGCCGGTCTTCCACATCAACGCGCGGCCACCGTGCTGTTCGATCAGCGGGGTCAGGCGGCGGGTGCATTTGACGTCGAAGATGATCTCGGCACCCGGGTTACGCGACAGCACGTCCTGGGCAAACAGCATCAGCAGGCGGTCGGGGTAGACGATGCTGCCGGTGTTGGTCACCACGCCGACCCGGTCGCCGTCACCGTCGAAGGCCAGGCCGATGTCGGCACCGGTTTCCTTGACCTTGGCAATCAGGTCCTCGAGGTTTTCCGGCTTGCCCGGGTCCGGGTGGTGGTTGGGGAAGTTGCCGTCGACCTCGCAGAACAGCGGGATCACTTCGCAGCCCAGGGCTTCGATCAATTTCGGCGCGATCACGCCAGCGGCACCGTTGCCGCAATCCACCACCACCTTGAGCTTCTTCGCCAGCTTCACGTCATCGACAATCTGCTGGAAGTAGCGGTCAAGGATCTCGACCTTTTCCACGCGACCATCGGCGCGGCTCAGGTTGTTGGTTTTCAGGCGGGTCAGCAGGGCCTGGATCTGTTCGTTGGCCAGGGTGTCACCGGCAATCACGATCTTGAAGCCGTTGTAGTCCGACGGGTTGTGGCTGCCGGTCAGCATCACCCCGGACTTGCCGGCCAGCACATTGGCTGCGTAGTACAGGGCCGGGGTAGGCACCAGGCCGACATCGCTGACGTGGCAGCCGGCGTCGACCAAGCCCTTGATCAGCTCTTCGACCAGCATCGGGCCGGACAGGCGGCCATCGCGGCCGACCGAAACCTGCGGTTCGCCCTGGGCCAGGCTCTGTGCACCGATGGCGCGGCCGATCCAGTAGGCGGTTTCGGCGTGAAGGGTCTTGCCGACCACGCCGCGGATGTCATACGCGCGGAAAATGCTGTCTGGTAGTGCTGCGGGTACCAGGTGGGCCATGTCGTTCATCTCTGGAAGCTCCATTAGTCAAAGGCTTTCTGGGCAGGCGCAAACTGAACGCTTGGACGGTGGTTTCGCCAGAGAGTTCGCCATCCTTGGCCTGAACGGTCATCTGTCGGCTCAGTGGCTGCCAGAATGGCCGAAGCCGCCAGCGCCACGCTGGGTTTCATCGAACGCTTCGACGATGTCGAAATGGGCCTGTACCACCGGTACCAGCACCAACTGGGCGATACGTTCGCCCACCGCGATGGTGAACGCGGTGTTGCCACGGTTCCAGCACGACACCATCAGCTCGCCCTGGTAGTCCGAGTCGATCAGCCCGACCAGGTTGCCCAGCACGATGCCGTGCTTATGGCCCAGGCCCGAGCGCGGCAGGATCACCGCTGCCAGGCCTGGGTCGCCAATGTAGATCGACAGGCCGGTAGGGATCAGCAGGGTCTGGCCCGGCTCGATGATGGTGTCTTCCTTGAGCAGGGCGCGCAGGTCGAGGCCGGCGGAGCCGGGGGTGGCGTACTGCGGCAGAGGGAATTCGCTGCCCAGGCGTGGGTCGAGGATCTTGGCTTGAAGAGCGTGCATGTAACTTATTGAACCTGATTGAGCCGTTCGGCGATGAAGGCGACCAGTTGCCGGGCGATCTTGCCCTTGCTGGTCTGCGCGAAGAGGGTCTGGTGCTGCTGGCGGTCGATTACGGTCAAGGCGTTTTCTTCGCTGTTGAAGCCGATGCTGGGGTTGGCCACATCATTGGCAACGATCAGGTCGAGGTTCTTGTCCTTGAGCTTGCGCGTGGCGTAGTCGAGCAAGTGTTCGGTTTCGGCGGCGAAGCCGACGCTGAACGGGCGGTCGGCACGGCCGGCGATGGTGGCAAGGATATCGGGATTGCGCACCATCTGCAGCAGCATGCCGTCGCCGGTCGTAGGATCCTTCTTGAGTTTCTGCGTGGCAACGACTTCCGGGCGGTAGTCCGCGACCGCCGCCGAGGCGATGAACAGGTCACACGGCATGGCCGCTTCACAGGCGGCGAGCATGTCCCGCGCGCTGACCACGTCGATGCGGCTGACCCGGTCGGGGGTTGGCAAGTGCACCGGGCCGGTGACGAGGGTGACCCGAGCCCCGGCTTCTGCGGCCGCTTCGGCCAGGGCGAAGCCCATCTTGCCGGAGCTATGATTGGTGATGTAGCGCACCGGGTCGATGTTTTCCTGGGTCGGGCCGGCGGTGATCAGCACATGCTTGCCGGTCAGTGCCTGGCGCTTGAAGCTTTCCGCGGCACACCAGGCCAGGTCGGTGGCTTCGAGCATGCGGCCCAGGCCCACGTCGCCACAGGCCTGGCTGCCGGACGCCGGACCGAACACCTGGATGCCACGGCTCTTGAGCAGCTCGAGGTTGGCCTGGGTGGCGGGATCGCGCCACATCGCCTGGTTCATGGCCGGGGCCACGGCGACGGTGGCGTCGGTAGCCAGCACCAGGGTGGTCAGCAGGTCATCGGCCATGCCTTGGGCCATGCGCGCCATGAGGTCGGCGGTGGCCGGGGCGATCAGCACCAGGTCGGCCCACTTGGCCAGTTCGATGTGGCCCATGGCCGCTTCGGCGGCAGGGTCGAGCAGGTCCATGTGCACCGGGTGGCCGGACAGTGCCTGCAGGGTCAGCGGGGTGATGAACTCTGCACCACCACGGGTCATGACGACGCGCACCTGCGCGCCGTGCTCCAGGAGTCGGCGAATCAGTTCGGCGCTTTTGTAGGCGGCAATGCCGCCACCCACGCCGAGAACGATGCGCTTGCGATACAGCCGCTGCATAGGCTTGCCTTTTTCCAGTGAGAGCGGGCGACGACGTTTGGGAATGCCTGCGGCAGAACGTCGCATGTACGAGGCGAAATAGATTAACACAGGGCCGAAATCGGTCGCAGCAAGGGTAGACGGCGGATGAATATCAGGGAGTGGCCGGCGGAAGAGCGGCCGAGGGAGAAATTGTTGCAGCGTGGAGCGGCGGTGCTTTCGGATGCCGAGTTGCTCGCTGTACTGCTCGGCTCGGGAGTTGCCGGGCGCAATGTGCTGGACCTGGCGCGAGGGCTGCTGGCGCGGTTTGGCGGGCTCAGGCAGTTTCTTGAAGCCGATCGCGACGCTGTACTGCGTGAGCCGGGCATAGGGGCCGTTAAATATGCCCAGTTACAGGCGCTTTTGGAGATCGGCCGGCGTTATCTGGATGAGAACATCGAGCGCGCAGCGGTTCTCGAAGGCCCGGCGGCGGTACGGCGTTATCTCAAGGCCATGCTGCGTCATGAAGCCAGTGAGGTATTCGGTTGCCTGTTTCTCGATACCAAGCACAGGCCGTTGGCTTTTGAAATCCTGTTCAGGGGTACGATAGACCGGGCGAGTGTCTACCCGCGGGAGGTGGTACGGCGGGCGTTGCTGCACAACGCGGCGGCGTTGATCCTGTGCCACAACCACCCCTCGGGCAATAGTGAACCCAGCCAGGACGATGTGCATCTGACCCTGTCGTTGAAGCGCGGGCTGGCGTTGATCGATGTGCGGGTGCTGGATCACATCATTATCGGTGACGGGGAGCCGCTGTCGATGGTCGAGCATGGGTGGATTGTGGCTTAGGCACTTGTGCAGCCTGTCCCGGCCTTTTCGCGGGCTCGCCCGCTCCCACAGGTATCGCACCAACCTTGAATGTTGTGCTGTCACTGTGGGAGCGGGCGAGCCCGCGAAGAGGCCGGTGCAGGTTTACCTGGTCACTGAGACCTTGCTGAAGTCCACCCGCCCGAACGGGCTCACCTGATACCCCTCGACGTCCCGGCGCAGCAAGGTCGCCGCCGTCGGGTGCGCCAATGGCACCCACAGCGCCTGTTGCTGGATCAACGTCTGCGCCTGCTGGTACAGCCGGCTGCGCACGCTCTGGTCATTGGTGGTGCGCCCGGCGCTGATCAGCTGATCCAGGCGGCTGTCGCAGAAGCGGGCGAAGTTGGTCCCCGATTGCACCGCCGCGCAGGAAAACTGCGGGCTGAGGAAGTTGTCCGGGTCGCCGTTGTCACCTGCCCAGCCCATGAACAGCAAGTCATGCTCGCCGGCCTTGGCGCGGCGGATCAGCTCGCCCCATTCGATCACGCGGATTTCTGCCTTGATGCCAACCTTGGCCAGGTCTGCCTGCAGCATCTGCGCGCCCAGGCTGGGGTTGGGGTTGAGCAGGCTGCCCGACGGGCGGGTCCAGATGGTGGTGTTGAAGCCTTCGGCCAGGCCAGCCTTGTTCAGCAGCGCCTTGGCTTTTTTCAGGTCCAGCGTATAGCCGGGCAGGTCCTTGGCGTAGCTCCAGGTGTTGGGCGGGTAGGGGCCATTGGCGGCCACTGCGGAGTCCTCGAACACCGCCTTCAGGTAGGCCTGCTTGTCGAAAGCCAGATTGATGGCCTGGCGTACCTCCGGCTTGTCCAGCGGCCGGTGCTGGCTGTTGATGGCGACAAAGGCCGTCATGAAGGCCGGGGTGGTGGCCACCTTGAGGTTGCCATCCTTGCCTGCTTCGGCAATGTCCAGTGGCTTGGGCGACAAGGCCACCTGGCACTCACCGCGCTTGAGTTTCTGCAGGCGCACATTGGCGTCGGTGGTGATGGCGAAGATCAGCGGGTCGACCGCCGGCTTGCCGGCAAAATAGTCCGGGTTGGCGCGGTAGCGCACCATGGCGTCCTTCTGGAAGCGCTGGAACACGAACGGCCCGGTGCCGACCGGCTGGCTGTTGAGCTTCTCCGGGGTGCCGGCCTTGAGCAGCTTGTCGGCATATTCGGCGGAGTAGATCGAGGCGAAGCCCATGCTCAAGGTGGCCAGGAACGTGGCGTCCGGGTGGTTGAGGGTGAAGCGCACGGTGTTTGGCGTCGGCGCCTCGATCGCCTTGATCAGGCTGCCCAGCTGCAACGACTGGGCATGCGGGTAACCACCCGGTGCGGTCTTGTGCCAGGCATGGGCGGGGTAGAGCATGCGCTGGAAGCTGAACAGCACATCGTCGGCATTCAGTGCGCGGCTGGGCTTGAAGTAGGCGGTAGTGTGGAATTTCACGTCATCGCGCAGGCTGAAGTCATAGACCAGGCCGTCGGCCGATACCGTCCAGCTGGCCGCCAGGCTCGGCACCACCTTGCCTTGCTGCGCATCGAACTCCACCAGCCGGTTCATCAGCACGTCGGCGGTGGCGTTGGTGGTGGTCAGCGAGTTGTACTGCACCACGTCGAAGCCTTCGGGGCTGGCCTCGCTGCAGACGCTCAGCGGGGCAGCCTGGGCAACGCCGGCGGCGAACAGGGCGCCGGCGGCGAACACGGAGTTGAACAATAAGGAAAGGGCGGCGGCACGCATGGTGGCTCCTTGGCTGTCAGTGGCCCATCTGCCAGTGCAGTCTGGAAAAGGCCTACCCTAGTGCGCCTGTAGGGAAATGACCACACCCTTTTTTACAAAACTGGCGACGAGCGGTCGACGGCTGGCGGGGCCTGCCGCTATGCTGGCCCGGCGCGCTTGGCCGGCGCCGGAAATGTATCTTCTGTTGTTGTGGCCAAGTCTTTCTGGTATAAAGCAGCGCTCTTTTCTAGGGGCTCGGCCTGTCGCGTCAGCGTATCCGGTCGGTAAGACCTCCAGAATCACGGCGCCCAGGCGCCAAAGACTGAGAGATTAAGCGGCCAACCCATGCCGGGTTGGGCATGTGGTTTTAGAGGGCTGAGTCATGTCGAGAGTCTGTCAAGTTACTGGTAAGGGTCCAGTAACCGGGAACAACATTTCCCACGCAAACAACAAAACCCGTCGTCGTTTCCTGCCGAACCTGCAGCACCACCGTTTCTGGGTTGAATCCGAGAAGCGTTTCGTGCGTCTGCGCGTATCCGCCAAAGGCATGCGCGTCATTGACAAGCGTGGTATCGACGTAGTGCTGGCCGAGCTGCGCGCTCGCGGCGAAAAGTTCTAAGGAGAACGTCATGCGTGAATTGATCCGTCTGGTTTCGAGTGCTGGCACTGGCCACTTCTACACCACCGACAAGAACAAGCGCACCACTCCGGACAAAATCGAGATCAAGAAATACGATCCGGTTGTTCGCAAGCACGTGGTGTACAAGGAAGCCAAGATCAAGTAATTGATCGGCGACCTGAAAAAAACCCGCCTCCGAAAGGACGCGGGTTTTTTTATGCCTGTCAGGGCCTCAGATCATTTCTGCTCGAACATCACATAGATCTTGCGGCAAGGCTCCAGCACCTCCCAGGTGCCCTTGAAGCCGGCCGGGATGACAAACCGGTCGCCCGTACGCAGGGTCTTGGCGCCACCGTCCTGGTCGCGCAGCACCGACACGCCCTGAACGATCTCGCAGTATTCATGCTCGGTGTAGTTCACCGTCCACTGCCCCACTTCACCCTCCCACACGCCAGCGGCGAACTGCCCGCAGGGGCTGGAATAATGGTTATAGACGGCCTGGTCGGGCTCGCCCTTGAGGATTTTTTCCGCCGCCGGGCGGTAGCGTTCGGCCTCGGTGATGACCTGGGCGAAGTCGATGATGCTGGCAATGCTCATGGTTCGGCTCCTGTTGTTGTTTAATAAAATGCACATCAGTAGGCTTTTGGGGCTTCTGTGTCAAATATATTGATAGTTTGTCCGGCCTGGTTTAGGGTATTGCCTGCCAGTGTGCGCTCGTCGCCCGGCCAGAATTCTGACAACGCCTGCGAGTCCTCAGTGCGGCGTTGCACCTAAACAAGAGGAGGAGTTTCGTATGACCACCCTGACTCGTGCGGACTGGGAACAGCGTGCCCAGCAACTGAAGATCGAAGGGCGTGCCTTCATCAACGGCGAATACACCGATGCCGCATCCGGTGAAACCTTCGAGTGCCTGAGCCCGGTCGACGGACGCTTCCTGGCCAAGGTTGCCAGCTGCGACCTGGCCGACGCCAACCGCGCTGTGGAAAACGCCCGTGCCACCTTCAACGCTGGGGTGTGGTCGCAACTGGCCCCGGCCAAGCGCAAGGCCAAGCTGATCCGCTTCGCCGACCTGTTGCGCAAGAACGTCGAAGAACTGGCGCTGCTGGAAACCCTGGACATGGGCAAGCCGATCGGCGATTCCTCCAGCATCGACATCCCGGGCGCAGCCAATGCCATCCACTGGACCGCCGAAGCCATCGACAAGGTCTACGACGAAGTCGCCCCGACCCCGCATGACCAGCTTGGCCTGGTTACCCGCGAACCAGTGGGTGTGGTCGCTGCCATCGTACCGTGGAACTTCCCGCTGCTGATGGCCTGCTGGAAACTCGGCCCGGCCCTGGCCACCGGTAACTCGGTGGTGCTCAAGCCGTCCGAAAAATCGCCGCTGACGGCCATTCGCATTGCCCAGCTGGCCATCGAAGCCGGTATCCCGGCAGGCGTACTGAACGTGCTGCCAGGCTACGGCCACACCGTGGGCAAGGCCCTGGCCCTGCACATGGATGTCGATACCCTGGTGTTCACCGGCTCGACCAAGATTGCCAAGCAGCTGATGGTCTATGCTGGCGAATCGAACATGAAGCGCATCTGGCTGGAAGCGGGCGGCAAGAGCCCGAACATCGTCTTCGCCGATGCCCCGGACCTGCAGGCAGCAGCCGAGGCCGCTGCCAGCGCCATCGCCTTCAACCAGGGGGAAGTGTGCACCGCAGGTTCGCGTCTGCTGGTCGAGCGCTCGATCAAGGACAAGTTCCTGCCCATGGTGGTCGAGGCCCTGAAAGGTTGGAAGCCAGGTAACCCGCTGGACCCACAGACTACCGTCGGTGCCCTGGTCGATACCCAGCAGATGAACACCGTGCTGTCGTACATCGAGGCCGGTCACAAGGATGGCGCCAAGCTGCTGGCTGGCGGCAAGCGCACCCTGGAAGAGACCGGTGGCACCTATGTCGAGCCGACCATCTTCGACGGCGTGACCAACGCGATGAAGATCGCCCAGGAAGAGATCTTCGGCCCGGTACTGTCGGTAATCGCCTTCGATACCGCCGAAGAGGCCGTGGCCATTGCCAACGACACGCCGTATGGCCTGGCGGCGGGCATCTGGACGTCGGATATCTCCAAGGCGCACAAGACCGCTCGTGCCGTACGCGCTGGCAGCGTCTGGGTCAACCAGTACGATGGCGGCGACATGACTGCGCCGTTCGGTGGCTTCAAGCAGTCGGGTAACGGTCGTGACAAGTCGCTGCACGCGCTGGAGAAGTACACCGAGCTGAAGGCGACCTGGATCAAGCTGTAATCCCAGGGGGGCTGCACGGCAGCCCCAACGATAGCCGGGTAGGCTAACGCTGCCCGGCTTCGTCGTTTCTGCTGTTCGAATTTCTGCCTGGGAGGCTGCAATGCGTTGGGGGAGCTACTTCGCCGTACTGGCATCGGTGCTCAGCGTCGGGCTGGCGCTCGGCGTGAGCATGCCGCTGGTATCCTTGCGCCTGGAGGCGTGGGGCTATGGCAGCTTCGCCATTGGCGTGATGGCCGCGATGCCGGCGCTGGGTGTACTGGTCGGCGCCAGCCTGGCCAGCCGCCTGGCTGGCTGGGTCGGCGTCCCTTCAGCCATGCGCCTTTGCCTGTGGGGCGGGGCGCTGTCGATCGGCCTGGTCGCCTTGCTGCCCAGTTATCCGCTGTGGCTGTTCTTGCGCCTGCTGATCGGTATGTCGCTGACCGTGGTGTTCATCCTCGGCGAGAGCTGGATCAACCAGTTGGTGGTAGAGCAGTGGCGAGGCCGCCTGGTGGCGCTGTATGGCAGCAGCTATGCCCTCAGCCAGCTGGCCGGGCCGTTGGTGCTCGGCTTTCTCGGCTCCGATGATGACTTTGGCTTCTGGGCCGCTACCGCCTTGCTACTGGTGGCACCGCTGATTCTCCTGGGGCGTGGCGGCGCACCGAGCACCGAAGCCTGCACTGTCACCTTCAGCGACCTGTTCGCCTTCTGCCGGCGTTTGCCGGTGATTGCCTGGGCCATCGCCCTGTTCGCCTCGTTCGAGGCGATGATCCTGACGTTACTCCCGGTGTACTGCCTGCAGCAGGGTTTCAGTACCGAAACGGCCCTGTTCATGGTCAGTACCGTGGTGGTGGGCGATGCGGTGTTGCAACTGCCCATTGGCGCGCTGGCTGACCGTATGTCGCGACGTGCCCTGTTCACCGGTTGTGCGGTGACCTTGCTGGTGTCCAGCCTGGTCATTCCGCTATCGCTGCACACGCCGCTGATCTGGCCGCTGTGGGTGTTGTTCGGGGCCAGCGCCGGGGGCTTGTTCACCTTGTCGCTGGTGTTGATCGGCGAGCGCTACCGCGATGATGAGCTGGTCCGGGCCAATGCCCATGTGGCACAACTGTGGGGCATTGGCTGCCTGCTCGGGCCATTGCTGGCAGGGGCGGGAAGCCAGTGGCTCAGTGGGCACGCGCTGCCGTTGCTGTTGGCGCTGGGGGCTGCGGGGTTGGTGGTGTTGACCCGGCGGCGTGGGGCTTTCGAGCCTGCATCGGCTTGATGGAACCTGGGGCCGCTTTGCGGCCCATCGCGACGCAAGGCCGCTCCCACAGGCGATATATCCCCGGTAGGAGCGGCCTTGCGTCGCGATGGGCTGCAAAGCAGCGCCAAATCCGGTTACAGCATCTTTTCCAGGCCGACCGCCTTGCTGATCCAGGCATTGAACCGCCGCCATATGCCGCCCGGCTCGGAGGTCAGCATGTGCCGCTGGCCATTGTCCTCGGTCGCCCACACCAGTTTGTCGCCCACCAGCTTCACCTGGTAGCTCAACGCGGGCGCCATACCCTGCTGGGCCAGCTCGCGGGTGTACTCGGCCAGTTCCGGGCTGTCCACCAACACGCCGACCTCGGTATTCCACAGCACCGAACGTGGGTCGAAGTTGAACGAGCCGATGAAGGTCTTGCGCCGGTCGAACACGATCGCCTTGGTATGCAGGCTCGAATCCGAGCTGCCGTGGTAACTCAAGCGCCCGGCGCTGGGGTCACCGGGTTGCCGACGCAGCTCGTAAAGCTGCACGCCGTGCTCAAGCAAGGCCCGGCGGTAGGGCGCATAGCCGCCGTGCACCGCCGGCACGTCGGTGGCCTCCAGCGAGTTGGTCAGCAGCTTCACCGACGTGCCGGCGTCGGCACGGCCGGTCAGGTACAGCAGGCCAGGCTCGCGCGGCACGAAATACGCCGACATCAGGATAAGTTCGCGATGCACGTTGGCCAGGTCCGGCGCGAGCTGCTGGCTCAGCAGCAGTTGCGGGTCCGGTTCGTCATCAGCCAGCACCTTGCTTGGTGCATCCCACAGCGCCTGGGCGTGGGCCCAGATCAGTTCGTTGCGCCACACGTCCAGGCGCGGTTGGGCTTGGTAGGCCATCAAGCGGTCGTACAGGGCTTTACGTTGGGTCCTGGCTTCGGCCAACGACACTTCCAGGCGGTGGCGGCTGGCACTCAGGTCGCTGGCATCCGGGTCGTGCCAGAGGAAGTCGGTGATCGGCCGGCTGAGAGCGCTGTTCCAGTACTGGTCGAAACTGTGCCCCAACTGCTCGGCGATCGGGCCTACCCCCAGCAGGTCGATGTCGGTGAAATTGAGGTTGGGCTCGGCATCGAAATACTCGTCGCCCAGGTTGCGCCCGCCGACGATGGCCATGCTGTTATCCACCAGGAACAGCTTGTTGTGCATGCGCCGGTGCTGACGCGACAGGTTGAACAGGCGGCCTACGGCGCGCGTTACACCGGTGCTGCGGCCCAGGTGCAATGGGTTGAACACGCGGATGTGGATGTTCGGGTGGGCATCGAGGGTGCCCATGATCACGTCCAGGCCATCGCTGGTGGTGTCGTCGAGCAGGATGCGTATGCGTACGCCACGGTCGGCAGCACGCAGCAGCTCATGCACCAGGGCGCGGGTGCTGAGGCCGTCGTGGACGATGTAGTACTGCAGGTCGATGCTGGTCTGGGCGTTGCGGATCAGTTCGGCGCGGGCGCGGAACGCCTCGTTGCTGTTGGGCAGCAGGCGAAAGCCGGAGCGGCCGCTGTACGGTGCAGCTTGGCGCAGCACCGAGCGGCCGAACGCCGAGTCGTTGGCCGGCAGCGCCTGGCTGGTTTCGCGGGGCGTGCCGACGCTGGCGCAGCCGGCAAGGCCGAGCAGTAGCACCAGCAGCAGAGGCAGGGCTCGCTGGAGTCTCAAGGGTGAATCGTCCTGTGCAACGAAGGCTTGAAGGGTTGGACCGTAGCGGGCGGCGCAAAGTTACGCGCCCGCGTTTTCTTCATCCAGTAGACGAAGGGCGGTTTCACCGACCTTGCGCACTGCAGCTTCGATCTGCGCTGTCGGCCGCGCGGCGAAGTTCATGCGCAGGCAGTGGCGGAATTTGCCCGAGGCCGAAAAGATGCTGCCTACGGCAACCTGCACGCCTTGCTCCAGTAAAGCGCGGTTTAGCCGCAGCGTATCGAAATGTTCGGGTAATTCCACCCACAGCATGAAACCACCCTGCGGCCGGCTGACCCGCGTGCCCGGCGGGAAGTAGCGGGTCACCCAGTCGCTCATCAGGTCGCGGCTGCGCTGGTACTGGCTGCGCATGCGCCGCACATGGGGTTGGTAGTGCCCGGCGGCGATGAAGTCGGCAATGGCCAGCTGCGGTTGGCTGGCGGTGCTGCCGGTGCTGATGTATTTCATGTGCAGCACGCGTTCCAGGTAACGCCCGGGCGCCACCCAGCCTATCCGCAGGCCGGGGGCGACGGTCTTGGAGAACGAGCTGCACAGCAGCACGCGGCCATCGTCGTCGAAAGACTTGAGGGTGCGCGGGCGCGGGTAGGTGTAGGCCAGGTCACCGTACACATCGTCTTCGAGAATGGCCACGTCGTAGCGCTGGGCCAGGCTCAGCAAGGCCTTCTTGCGCGCCTCGGGCATGATGTAGCCGAGCGGGTTGTTGCAGTTGGGGGTGATCTGGATGAGCTTGATCGGCCATTGTTCCAGGGCCAGCTCCAGCGCCTCCAGGCTGATGCCGGTGACTGGGTCGGTCGGGATTTCCAGGGCTTTCATGCCCAGGCCCTTGAGGGTCTGCATGGCCCCATGGAAGCTCGGCGAGTCGACTGCGACGATGCCGCCGGGTTCACATACCGCGCGGATGCTGCACGACAGCGCCTCATGGCAACCGGTGGTCACCACCAGGTCGGCCGGGCTCAGGCGGCAGCCAGAGTCGAGCGTCAGCCGCGCCACTTGCTCGCGCAGGGCCAGGTTGCCGTGAATGTTGTCGTAGTACAGGCCAGGCATGTCCTGCCTTCTGCTCAGTTGGGCGAGGCTGCGCAGCAGTGGCTTGAGGGTGGGGCTGTCGATGTCGGGCATGCCGCGGCCGAGCTGGACAACATCCTGGCGCGGCGTGCTGCGCACCAGTTCCAGCACCTGTTCCCACTGTGAAATATCCACCGGACGCTGGGCCGGGCGGCTGACGGCGGGAAGGGCAGGCAGCTGGCGGAGGTTGCTGACGAAGTAGCCGGACTTGGGTCGCGGCGAGACCATGCCGCTGTCTTCCAGCATGCGATAGGCCTGCTGCACGGTGCTCAGGCTGACCCCGTGCTCCACACTCAGGGCGCGCACCGACGGCAGGCGCTGGCCGGGGCGGTAGAGGCCCTGCTCGATACGGGCGCCGAGCAGTTCGGCGAGGTTCAGGTAGAGGGTCACGGCATACTCCTGAGCTGCATTGGCATAGCGACCGGTACAGTTGCGTTGAAAATACAGCATTCAGTCAGTCAGCGGCCAATTCTGTATGGGAATAATAAGGCTGTATTGGATCTGTATTGCCGGTGCGTGCAGCGCGCATGCTTTCTCCACGGTATCAATCGAACGGAGAACGCAGCGATGGGTGGCATGAGCGATGTGCGCTTGCAACTGTTGGCCAAGGAACTGGAAGCCGGGCAGCAGGCCAAGGTGTTCAACGCGCCGCAAGGGTTGGGGCGTTGGGGGCTGATGCTGCATCGCTGGCATACCCGCAGGGCGTTGCTGCAGCTGACTGACGATGAGTTGCGCGACGTCGGGCTGAGCTGGGAACAGGCGCGTACAGAAGGGCGCAAACCCTTCTGGAAAGACTAGTCACCGCAGGTGCCGCTCGGTCTGTGTGGGAGCGGCCTTGTATCGCGAAAGGGGAGCGTAGCGCCCCCAAGCTTCCAGTTACCGCAGGTATTGCCGTGGCCGCGGTGGGCCCTTTCGCGACACAAGGCCGCTGTTACGCTTCAGATCAGCTCTTTCAGGCGATGCCACAGCATCCCCAACGCCAGCAGTGGCGAGCGCAGGTGTTGGCCGCCCGGGAAGGTGATGTGCGGCACCTTGGCGAACAGGTCGAAACGCCCGCTCTCCTGGCCGCTGATGGCCTCGCCCAACAGGCGCGCGGCCAGGTGCGTGGCATTCAGCCCATGGCCGGAGTAGGCCTGGGCGTAATAGACATTCGGCTGGCTGGCCAGGCGGCCGACCTGTGGCAGGCGGTTGGCGCCGATGCCGATCATGCCGCCCCACTGATAGTCGATGCGGACATCGGCCAGTTGCGGGAATACCTTCAGCATCTTCGGCCGCATGTAGGCGGCAATGTCCTTGGGGTCACGCCCTGAATAATGGCAGGCACCGCCGAACAACAGGCGCTGGTCGGCGGACAGGCGATAGTAGTCCAGTGCTACACGCTGGTCGCACACGGCCATGTTCTGCGGCAGCAGCATACGCGCACGCTCTTCGCCCAGCGGTTCGGTGGCGATGATGTAGCTGCCCGCCGGCAGCACCTTGCCGCCCAGTTCGCGGTTGAGGTTGTTGTGGTAGGCATTGCAGCACAGCACCAAGGTCTTGGCCCGCACCCGGCCTTGCGCGGTATGTACCTGTACTTCTGGGCCATAGTCGATGCGGGTGACCTCGGACTGCTCGAACAGCTGCACGCCCAGGCGGCTGGCCACGGCGGCTTCACCCAGGGCCAGGTTGAGCGGGTGCAGGTGCCCGGAGCCCATGTCGACCAGCCCGCCCACATAGCAGTCGGCGCCGACCACGCTGTGGATATCGTCCTTGCCGACCAGGTGCAGTTCATGGGTATAGCCCAGGCTGCGCAGTTCTTCGGCGTCTTCGGCAAAGCCCAGCAGTTCGGCAGGCTTGTTGGCCAGGTCGCAGTAGCCCCAGGTCAGGTCGCAGGCGATGGCATGCTTTTCGACCCGTTCGCGGACGATTTGCACAGCCTCCAGGCCCATCAGCTTCATGCTGCGTACGCCTTCCTCGCCGATCACCGGGGCGAACTGCTCCAGGCCATGACCGACGCCGCGGATCAGCTGGCCGCCATTGCGCCCACTGGCGCCCCAGCCGAGCTTGCGGGCTTCCAGCAGGATGACCGAGAAGCCGCGCTCAGCCAGCTCGATGGCGGTGTTCAGGCCCGAATAACCACCACCGACGATGCACACATCGGCGCTGTGTTCACCTTGCAGGAAAGAGTGATCAGGGTGTGGCGCGCTGCTGGCGGCGTAGTAGGAGGCGGCGTGCTGCGCGCTGTGGATCATTGGCTCGGTCCTGAAGCTGGTGGGCAAGGGGAGGAGGATAAGCCGGGGCTGTGGGGTGGGCAACCGCCTGGCCTGGCGTGTCAGGGATGCTGGGGCCGCGCTGCGGCCCTTTCGCGACACAAGGCCGCTCCTGCAAGGCGCCGGTGAGCCTATAATCCGGCCAGGTTCCCTACGTTGTATTCAGCCATGTCCTGCAACCGCCACAAGATCCATTTCCTGCGCGAACTCATCCCTTCATTCGAGTGCGAACCCGGCTGCCATGACTGCTGCGGCCCGGTCACTACGTCGGCAGAAGAAATGGCGCGCCTGCCGCGCAAGTCGCAGGCCGAGCAGGACGCTGCCTTGGAACGCCTGGATTGCGTTCACCTGGGCCCCAACGGCTGCACCGTCTACGAAGAGCGGCCGATGATCTGCCGGCTGTTCGGCACCACCCCGCGCCTGGCCTGCCCGCGGGGCCGTGGCCCGGAGCAGATGATCGACCCTGCCGCCGAGCAGCTGGTCCACCAGTTCATCGCCACCACGCGCCAGGTGCTGGTCTAGCCTCAGTCCGGAATCGGCAGGCAGAGGCTTTCCTTTACCTCTTCCATCACGATGTAGCTCTTCGATTCGCGCACGTGCGGCAGCTTCAGCAGGATGTCGCCAAGCAGTTTGCGGTACGAGGCCATTTCCGAAATGCGCGCCTTCACCAGGTAGTCGAAGTCGCCCGAAACCAGGTGGCACTCGAGCACATGTGGCAGTTTCAACACCGCACGGCGGAACTCCTCGAAGGTATCCCCCGACTTGTAGTCCAGGCTGATTTCCACGAACACCAGCAGGCTGCCCTTGAGGTGCTGCGGGTTAAGGCGGGCGTTGTAGCCCATGATGATGCCCTCGCGCTCCAGGCGGCGAACCCGCTCGGTGCAAGGGGTAGTGGACAGCCCGACTTTCTCGCCCAGTTCGGTGAAGGAAATACGCCCGTCGTTCTGCAGGATACGCAGGATGTTGCGGTCGATCTTGTCCAGCTCACGCTTGCTCTGGTGCTGGGTTCGCATAGGGGATGCCCCTCCGTGAAAGGCAATCTTGCCGAGAATTCTCGCCAATAATAGGCTTTTATATAGTGAATTGCACTGCCTTCAAATTCCTATACTGCGCGCATCCATGCCATTTCAACAAAAGACTGCGGTGCGCCGCGTGCGAGGAATAAAACGATGCGAGTTCTGGTACTTGGTAGCGGTGTAATCGGAACCGCCAGTGCCTACTACCTGGCCCGGCAAGGTTTCGAAGTAACGGTGGTCGACCGCCAGCCGGCGGTGGCCATGGAAACCAGTTTTGCCAACGCTGGCCAGATCTCGCCCGGCTATGCCTCGCCCTGGGCTGCACCGGGCGTGCCGCTGAAGGCCATCAAATGGCTGCTGGAGCGCCATGCCCCATTGGCCATCAAGCTCACCGGCGACGTCGACCAGTACCTGTGGATGGCGCAGATGTTGCGCAACTGCACCGCCAGCCGCTACGCGGTGAACAAGGAGCGCATGGTGCGCCTGTCCGAGTACAGCCGTGACTGCCTCGACGAGCTGCGGGCAGAAACCGGCATCGCCTACGAAAACCGCAGCCTGGGCACTACCCAGCTGTTCCGGACCCAGGCCCAGGTAGATGCCGCAGCCAAGGACATTGCCGTGCTCGAACAGTCCGGCGTGCCTTACGAGCTGCTCGACCGCGACGGCATTGCCCGCGTCGAGCCGGCCCTGGCTGGCGTGAAAGACATTCTGGCCGGCGCCCTGCGCCTGCCCAACGACCAGACCGGTGACTGCCAGCTGTTCACCACCAAGCTGGCCGACATGGCCACCAAGCTGGGCGTGGAGTTCCGCTTCGGCCAGGACATCCAGCGCCTGGACTTCGCCGGCGACCGTATCAATGGTGTGTGGATCGACGGCAAGCTGGAAACCGCCGACCGCTACGTGCTGGCACTGGGCAGCTACTCGCCGCAGATGCTCAAGCCGCTGGGCATCAAGGCTCCGGTGTATCCGCTGAAGGGCTACTCGCTGACCGTGCCGATCACCAACGCCGACATGGCCCCGACGTCGACCATCCTCGACGAGACCTACAAAGTCGCGATCACCCGTTTCGACAACCGTATCCGGGTTGGTGGCATGGCTGAAATCGCCGGCTTTGACCTGTCGCTGAACCCGCGTCGGCGCGAAACGCTGGAGATGATCGTCAACGACCTTTATCCTCACGGCGGTGACCTGAGCCAGGCCAGCTTCTGGACCGGCCTGCGTCCGGCGACCCCGGACGGTACGCCGATCGTCGGTGCCACGGCGTTCCGCAACCTGTTCCTGAATACCGGCCACGGTACCTTGGGCTGGACCATGGCGTGCGGCTCCGGTCGCCTGCTGGCCGACCTGATTGCGCGCAAGAAGCCGCAGATCAGTGCCGAAGGCCTGGACATCTTCCGCTATGGCAACAGCCGGGAAGTGGCCAAGCATGGGCAGGCTGCGCCGGCTCACCAGCAGTAAGTTCGCCTGTACCGGCCTCTTCGCGGGCTCGCCCGCTCCCACAGGAACACCACAGATGTTGAAAACTGTGCAGTACCTGTGGGAGCGGGCGAGCCCGCGAAGAACCCAACACCGATTTCAACCCGAACCACCATAAGGCAGCCGCCATGCGTCCCGCCCGCGCCCTGATCGACCTCCAGGCCCTGCGCCACAACTACCGTCTGGCCCGTGAACTGAGCGGTGCCAAAGCCCTCGCCGTGATCAAGGCCGATGCCTACGGCCATGGCGCCGTGCGCTGTGCGCTGGCCCTGGAAGCCGAAGCCGACGGCTTTGCCGTGGCTTGCATCGAAGAGGCGCTGGAGCTGCGCGCCGCCGGTATCAAGGCCCCGGTGCTGTTGCTGGAGGGCTTTTTCGAGGCCAGCGAACTGGCGCTGATCGCCGAGCACAACCTGTGGTGCGTGGTGCACTCGCTGTGGCAGCTGGAGGCGATCGAGCAGACCCAGTTGCACAAGCCGCTCACTGTCTGGCTCAAGCTCGACAGCGGCATGCACCGAGTCGGCCTGCACCCCAAGGATTACCACGAGGCCTACCAGCGCCTGCTGGCCAGTGGCAAGGTCGCGCGCATCGTGCTGATGAGCCACTTTGCCCGCGCCGACGAGCTGGATGCCGATGCTACCGCCCAGCAGATCGCCGTATTCGAAGCCGCTCGCCAAGGCCTGGCCGCCGAATGCAGCCTGCGCAATTCGCCCGCTGTGCTGGGTTGGCCGCAGGCACCCAGTGACTGGGTACGCCCGGGCCTGATGTTGTACGGTGCCACGCCGTTCGAGGTGGCGCAGGCCGAGGCCGAACGCCTGCAGCCGGTGATGACCCTGCAATCGCGGGTGATCAGCGTGCGCGAGCTGCCCGCCGGCGAGCCGGTGGGCTATGGCGCCAAGTTCGTCAGCCCGCGGCCGACCCGTGTGGGCGTGGTCGCCATGGGCTATGCCGATGGCTACCCACGCCAGGCGCCGAATGGCACCCCGGTGCTGGTCGCCGGCAAGCGCACGCAACTGATCGGCCGTGTATCGATGGACATGCTCAGCATCGACCTGACCGACATACCGGAAGCGACCGTCGGCAGCCCGGTCGAACTGTGGGGCAAGCATGTGCTGGCCAGCGAGGTGGCTGCCCAGGCTGGCACCATTCCCTACCAGATCTTCTGCAACCTGAAGCGGGTACCGCGGGACTACTGCGGCGAATGAAACGCTGAAGCGGACAGGTTGAGGGGCTGTGTGTTGTAAATACTGAACGGCATTGCCATGATATCGTTCACATCCACCCCCTTTTCCACCGTTTCAGGAGGCTCCAGCTTTGGACGTCGGCGAACGACTGCAAGCCATCCGCAAGCTCAAGGGCCTGTCCCAGCGTGAACTCGCCAAGCGAGCCGGGGTGACCAACAGCACCATCTCGATGATCGAGAAGAACAGCGTGAGCCCTTCGATCAGCTCGCTGCGCAAGGTGCTGAGCGGCATTCCCATGTCCATGGTCGAGTTCTTCTCGGTCGAGCTGGAACCTGAAAGCCCCACGCAGATCGTCTACAAGGCCCATGAGCTGATCGATATCTCGGACGGTGCGGTGACCATGAAGCTGGTCGGCAAGTCGCACCCCAACCGTGCCATCGCCTTCCTCACCGAGGTCTACCCACCGGGCGCCGACACCGGTGCCGAAATGCTCACCCACGATGGCGAGGAAACTGGCATTCTGCTGGAAGGCCGCCTGGAGCTGGTGGTCGGCAACGAGATCTTCATTCTCGAGGAAGGCGACAGCTACTACTTCGAAAGCACCCGCCCACACCGCTTTCGCAACCCGTTCGACCGGCCGGCGCGGTTGATCAGCGCGGCGACACCTTCGAACTTTTGATCCAGCGCAGTGCATTGATTCGGCAATACCCCTTTCCCGTGTAGGGTCGTTTCACGGCCTCCGGGTTCCCGCTATACTTTTCAGCGCTCGCCGATCCGTGGCCGCGAGCGTGATTAGCCACCATGAGGGTGTTCGCGTGAACCAAATCAAGAAGATGCTGGCCGTACCAGCAGCCGTATTCGCCCTTTGGGCAATGAGCGCAACCGCTGCGACCAAGGATGACATCGCCAAGCGCCTGGAGCCGGTCGGCCAGGTGTGTGTGCAGGGCCAGGAATGCAAGGGCATGGAAGTGGCCGCTGCCGCTGGTGGCGGTGGTGCCAAGACGCCGGATCAGATCATCGCCAAGCACTGCAATGCCTGCCATGGCTCCGGCCTGCTCGGCGCGCCGAAGATTGGCGACACCGCAGCCTGGAAAGAGCGTGCCGACCATCAGGGCGGCCTGGATGGCATCCTGGCCAAGGCCATCACCGGTATCAACGCCATGCCACCGAAAGGCACCTGCGCGGATTGCTCGGATGATGAGCTGAAAGGGGCGATCAAGAAGATGTCCGGGCTGTGAGAAACAGCTGAATTGCATGAAGCCCGCCATTGATGGCGGGCTTTGTTTTTGTGGTACCTGTACCGGCCCTTTCGCGGCTAAAGCCGCTCACACAAGCATCTCGCAGTTCTTGAATCTTGTGCTGTAACTGTGGGAGCGGCTTTAGCCGCGAAGGAGCCGGCACGGGCAACCAACCCACCAAAGCCCATGTCCAACTCCTGAACCCACGGATGTCTCAGGAGGCCCCGATGCACCTCTGCTCCATCGATCAGGCTGTCGAGCAGGTCCTGGCGCGCTTGCCAGCCCACATCCACATGGGCCTGCCGCTGGGTCTGGGTAAGCCGGTCGCTTTCGTCAATGCCCTGTATGCCCGTATACGCGAGCAGCCCGAGCGCCGCCTGACCATCTACACCGCACTCTCGCTCGGCCGTCCAGCACTGGGCGATGGCCTGCAGCGGCGCTTTCTCGAACCCTTCGTCGAACGGGTGTTCGCCGACTACGAAGAACTCAGCTACCTCGCCGACCTGCGCAACGACAGCCTGCCGCCGAACATCCGGGTCGAGCAGTTCTTCCTGCAGCCCGGCAGCCTGCTGCACAGCGAGTCTGCCCAGCAGGACTACGTCAGCAGCAACTACAGCCACGCCGCGCGCGATATCAACGCCAAGGGCCTGAACCTGATCGCCCAACTGGTGGCTGCCACCCCGGAGCGGCCGGTGCACCTGAGCCTGGCGTGCAACCCTGACATCACCCTCGACCTGTTGCCGATGGTCGCCAGGCGCCGTGCCGCTGGCGAAACCATCCTCATGCTTGGCCAGGTGCATGCCGAACTGCCGTACATGCCCGGCGACGCCGAGCTGCCCATGGATGCCTTCGACCTGCTGCTCGATGAAGCCGAGCAGCGTCGCCTGTTTTCCACGCCGAACATGCCGGTGAGCACCCAGGATCATTGCATCGGCCTGCATGCCAGCAGCCTGGTACGGGACGGCGGCACGTTGCAGATCGGCATCGGTGCCATGGGCGATGCGGTAGCCGCCGCCCTGCTGGCGCGCCAGGGCGACAACGCCGGCTACCGTGCCGTGCTCGATGACCTGGATATTGGCCCATGCCAAGCGCTGATCGAACGGGAAGGGGGGCTGGGTGGTTTCGCCCAGGGGTTGTATGGCTGCAGCGAGATGTTCGTCAACGGCCTGCTGGTGCTGGCTGAGGCGGGCCTGCTGCGACGCCCGGCGGATGCGCAGGGCAGCGTGCTGCATGGCGGCTTCTTCCTTGGCCCTCAGGCCTTCTACCAGCGCCTGCGTGACATGACGCTGGAACAGCGGGCGCGGTTTGCCATGACCCGCATCAGCTTCATCAACGAGCTGTATGGGCAGGAGCAACTCAAGCGCCGCCAGCGTCGCGATGCGCGCTTCATCAATACCGTGTTCGGCATGACCCTGCTCGGTGCCGGGGTGGCCGACCAGTTGGAAGATGGCCGTGTCCTCAGCGGCGTGGGTGGCCAGTACAACTTTGTCGCCCAAGGGCATGCGCTGGAAGGTGGGCGCTCGATCCTGCTGCTGCGCAGCTGGCGCGAGGCGGGCGGCGAGGTGACCTCGAACCTGTTCTGGACCTATGGCCACTGCACCATTCCGCGGCACCTACGCGATATCGTGGTGACCGAATATGGCATTGCCGACTTGCGCGGGCAGACCGACAGCGAGGTAATCGCACGTTTGCTGGCGGTGTGTGATTCACGGTTCCAGCAGGGGCTGATAGAACAGGCAAAAGATGCTGGCAAGCTCGCCCGGGATTTCCAGCTGGATTCGCGCTTCACCGACAACACGCCGCAGCGGTTGGAAGCGATCAGGGCGAAGCATGCGCGGCTGTTCCCGGAGTACCCGCTGGGCACGGACTTTACGGCTGAAGAGCGGGATTTGCTGCGGGCGCTGAACTGGTTGAAGAGCAAGTTCAAGCTGAGCGAGGTGCTGGAGCTGGGCAAGGCAGCACTGGATGCGCCGGGGCCCGAAGGGTACGAGCGGCATCTGGCGCGGATGGGCCTGGATCGGCCGCAGGGGCTGAAGGACGAGCTGTATCAGCGGCTGTTGCTGGCGGGGTTGGCGGCAGCCGGTTGAATTGCCGGGGCTGCTTTGCAGCCCATCGCGACGCAAGGCCGCTCCTACAAGGAGTTGAGCTGCGCCCAGATGTTGGACACCTGTCCATCAATTTGGGCGCGGCTCAAGTATGCGGCTCATGTACTCGTGTAGGAGCGGCCTTGTGTCGCGATGGGCTCGCGCAGCGGCCCCGAGGGGCATCACTCGATGAAAGTCACCACACCACCTTCCAGCGACTTCACCCGGGCCAGCGATTCGACGCGGTAGCCCTGGCTGTCCAGCTCGGCACGGCCACCCTGGAACGACTTCTCGATGACGATGCCCAGGCCGGCCACGGTCGCGCCGGCCTGCTTGATGATCGAGATCAGTGCCTGCGACGCCTTGCCGTTGGCCAGGAAGTCGTCGATCACCAGCACGCGGTCGCTGCTGTTGAGGTGGCGCGGCGAAATGGCCACGGTGTTCTCGGTCTGCTTGGTGAAGGAATACACCGAGGCAGTCAGCAGGTTTTCGGTCAGGGTCAGCGACTGGTGCTTGCGGGCGAAGATCACCGGCACGCCCAGCTTCAGGCCGGTCATCACCGCCGGGGCGATGCCCGAGGCCTCGATGGTGACGATCTTGGTCACGCCGGCGTCGGCAAACAGGCGGGCGAACTCGTCACCGATCAACTGCATCAGCGCAGGGTCGATCTGGTGGTTGAGAAACGCATCGACTTTGAGAACCTGATCGGAAAGCACGATGCCTTCTTCGCGAATCTTCTGGTGCAGTGCTTCCACTGTGTTTACCTCGAAACAAAGGTGGCCGCTGTACGCGGCAATAGTAAAGAGTAATGGTTGATCAGCGTTTGAGCATCGCCCGGATATCGGCCAGGGCGTTGTTGCCGCGTGCCGCCTTGACCTCGACCGGCGCATCGTCCAGGCCCTCCCAGGCCAGGTCTTCCGGCGGCAGTTCATCGAGGAAGCGGCTGGGTGTGCAGTCGATGATTTCGCCGTACTGCTTGCGCTTGGCGGCGAAGGTGAAGGCCAGGGTCTGGCGCGCGCGGGTGATGCCCACGTAGGCCAGGCGGCGTTCCTCTTCGATGGTGTCGGCCTCGATGCTGGAACGGTGCGGGAGGATCTCCTCTTCCATGCCCATGATGAACACGTAGGGGAACTCCAGGCCCTTGGAAGCATGCAGGGTCATCATCTGCACGCCTTCGGCGTTCTCTTCCTCTTCCTGCTGGCGCTCGAGCATGTCGCGCAGCACCAGCTTGCCGATGGCGTCCTCGATGGTCATGTCACCCTCTTCGTCCTTTTCGAGGGTGTTCTTCAGCGCTTCGACCAGGAACCAGACGTTGCTGATGCGGAACTCGGCAGCCTTGTCGCTGGCGGTCTGCTGGCGGATCCAGTTCTCGTAGTCGATGTCGCGGATCATCTCGTGCAGTGCGGCAATCGGGTCTTCCAGGGCAACCTTGTGGCGCACCCCGTCCAGCCAGTGCTTGAAGCGCTGCAAACGCTCGGTATAGCGGGCGTCCAGGTGCTCGCCCAGGCCCAGCTCCTCGCTGGCGGCATACATCGAGATGCCGCGCTCGGTGGCGTAGTTGCCAAGCTTTTCGAGGGTGGTGGAGCCGATTTCCCGGCGCGGTACGTTGATCACCCGCAGGTAGGCGTTGTCATCGTCCGGGTTCACCAGCAGGCGCAGGTAGGCCATCAGGTCCTTGACTTCCTGGCGGCCGAAGAAGCTGTTGCCGCCCGACAGGCGATACGGCACCTGATGATGCTGCAGCTTCAGTTCGATCAGCTTGGCCTGGTAGTTGCCCCGGTAAAGGATGGCAAAGTCGCTGTAGGGGCGGTTGGTGCGCAGGTGCAGGGTGAGGATTTCCATGGCCACGCGTTCGGCCTCGGCTTCCTCGTTCTTGCAGCGGATCACCCGGATCTCGTCGCCTACGCCCATCTCGCTCCACAGCTGCTTCTCGAACGCGTGCGGGTTGTTGGCGATCAGCACGTTGGCGCAACGCAGGATGCGGCTGGTGGAGCGGTAGTTCTGCTCCAGCATCACCACCTTCAGGGAGGGGTAGTCCTCCTTGAGCAGCATGAGGTTTTCCGGCCGGGCACCACGCCAGGCATAGATCGACTGGTCGTCGTCGCCGACCACGGTGAACTGGTTGCGCATGCCGATCAACATCTTCACCAGCAAGTACTGGCTGGCGTTGGTGTCCTGGTATTCGTCCACCAGCAGGTAGCGCACGCGGTTCTGCCAGCGCTCCAGCACGTCGGGGTGCTCCTGGAACAGCTTTACCGGCAGCAGGATCAGGTCGTCGAAGTCCACCGCGTTGAACGCCTTGAGCGTGCGCTGGTAGTGGGTGTAGACGATGGCGGCGGTCTGCTCGCGCGGGTTGCGCGCCTTTTCCAGGGCCTCGGGCGGCAGGACCAGGTCGTTCTTCCAGGCACCGATCATGTTCTTGATCTCGTCGATGCCGTCGTCGCCGGAGTATTCCTTCTGCATGATGTCCGACAGCAACGCCTTGATGTCGGACTCGTCGAAGATCGAGAAGCCCGGCTTGTAACCCAGGCGCTCGTGCTCCTTGCGGATGATGTTCAGGCCAAGGTTGTGGAAGGTGCACACCGTCAGGCCGCGGCCTTCGCCCGGGCGCAGCAGGGTGGCGACCCGTTCCTTCATCTCGCGGGCGGCCTTGTTGGTGAAGGTCATCGCCACGATGTACTGGGCACGGATGCCGCAGTTCTGGATGAGGTGGGCAATCTTGCGCGTGATCACGCTGGTCTTGCCCGAACCTGCACCGGCGAGCACCAAAAGAGGGCCGCCGACATAGTCACGGGCTTCCTGCTGCCGGGGATTGAGTCGGGACATGCTAGAAACCGGGGGTCGCCAGAAAATAGCCGCGCATTCTAACAGGCATGCGGCCGTTATGGCGCGACCGTCTGACGTCTGAGTCAGACTTTTGTGACCGTTCCAGTATTAGTGCAGCTAATCCTAGGCACTGAAAAAAACGTATTTGCCGGTTGGGTCCGTTTCGCGCAGGATGCACGACAAAATGCGTCGGGATGTTACGCCTGCCTTTGCGCGCACAAATTTAGAAATCATTCTCATTTGTGCAGTAGCATACCCGAACTCTTCCGTTGCACCGTGAAGCCCTAAGGAGCCCGCTTGTCCACGCCTGTCGAACCTCTGCGTTTGCTGCTGTTGGCTGATGAGCCGGAATGGACCGTATTGCTGCGCGACTGCGTGCAGGCATTGGACGGTGCTGCAGTGTTGCTGACTGCACCCAACTGGGAGGCGGTAGACAGCCTGTTCAGCAATGACCGCCAGGCTGTCGTGCTGGCCACACCGGCTTTGCAGCCTGCACCCGGGCGCTGCGACCTGCCGACCATCCTGCTGCTCGAGCATGAGCCCGAGCTGCCACCGAGCGCGGTCAGCGATTGGCTGGTGCGCGAGCAACTCAATGCCGACAGCTTGCGCCGCTCGCTGCGCCATGTGCGTGAACGCGGCGTGCTGGTGGCCACCTTGCAGCGCCTGGCCGAGCAGGACCCATTGACCGGTATCGCCAACCGCCAGGGCTTCCAGGCCTTGCTCACCGCGCGCCTGGCCGAGAACGATGGTCGCGGCGTTGCCCTTGGCCATCTGGACCTGGACAACTTCCGTCACGTCAACGATGCGCTTGGTCACCAGAGCGGCGACCGCCTGATCCTGCAAGTGGTGGCACGCCTGAAGCAGCAACTGGAGGCGGGTGACCAGGTGGCGCGCCTGGGCAGTGATGAGTTCGCCCTGCTGATCGACACCCGCCGTGACGCCAACCGCGCCGAGTGGATTGCCGAGCGCATTGTCGAAGCACTGGCCGAGCCGTACTGGATCGACGGCGAAAGCCTGCTGCTGGGCTGCAGCCTGGGCCTGGCCCATGCGCGTGTCCAGGGCGGGGCCGACCCGCTGATGTGGCACGCGCACATTGCCATGCGCCAGGCCAAAGGCAGCCAGGGCTGTACCTTCCATGTGTTCAACGAGCGCATCAACCGCAATGCCCGCAGCCTTGCCGACCTGGAGAGCGAGCTGCGTCGTGCCCTGCGCCGTGACGAGCTGGAGCTGCACTACCAACCGCGGCTGAACCTGGCCGATGGGCGCATCGTCGGCCTGGAGGCGCTGGTGCGCTGGCGGCATGCCGAGCGTGGCCTGTTGCCGCCCAGTGAGTTCGTGCCGCTGGCCGAGCAGAGCGGGTTGATCGTACCGTTGGGCTACTGGGTCATTTCCCGAGCCCTACGTGACATGCAGGCACTGTGCGAGGGTGGGCTGGAGCCGCTGCACATGGCGGTCAACCTGAGCTTCCGGCAGTTCCAGGACAGCCAGTTGCTGGCGACCTTGAGCCGGCTGATCATCGAGCATGGTGTCGATGCCCGCTGGCTGGAATTCGAACTGACTGAAACAGCGGTGATGCGCCGCAACGAGCTGGTACGCCAGACCATGGATGCCCTGGGGCGCCTGGGCGTGCGTTTCTCGCTGGATGACTTCGGTACCGGGTTCTCTTCGTTCGTGCATCTCAACAGCCTGCCGATCACCTTGCTCAAGGTGGACCGCAGCTTCGTCGCCGAAATGGAAATGCGTGAAGAGAACCGCAAGCTGGTGCACGCCATGATCAACCTGGCGCACAACCTCAACCTCGAGGTAGTGGCCGAGGGAGTGGAGAGTGAAGAGCAGCTGGCCTTGTTGCGCGGGTTCGGTTGTGACCAGGTGCAGGGCTTCCTGGTCAGCAAGCCGCTGCCGGTGGGGGAGTTGATGGAGTTCTTGCTGGATTACAGCAAGCCGAAGCTGATTAGCCTGTGACATCGCAGGGGAGGGCTTCGCCCTCCTGTCGCGACACAAGGCCGCTCCTACATTGATCGGCGAACGCAGGCCCATGTAGGTGCGGCCTTGCGTCGCGAAAGGGCTGCAAAGCAGCCCCAACGGTCACACAGACACTGCAGACCTGTCAGCCAGCCCGGCCTTCCCCAGCAACCGCTTCATTCGCCACTCAAAACCAAAGGTCAGCGCCACCGCCGCACATGCCAGCCCCAGCGCCAGCCCCCACCATACCCCCACCGCGCCACCGCCCAGGGTAAAGGTGAACAGCCAGGCGCTCGGCGCCCCTACCAGCCAATAGCACACCAGCCCGATCAGGAAGGTGGTCTTGGCATCCTTCAGGCCGCGGATCGAGCCCATGGCAATGGTCTGCATGCCGTCGAACAGCTCGAACCATGCCGCCACCGCCAGCAGCTGCACCGCCAGCTGGAAGATCGCCGCGAAGGCCGGGTCGTTGCGGTCGATGAACAGCCCCACCAGCGCATCGGGCAGCAGCCAGAACAACGCGGCAAAGGCAAACATGATCATGGCCCCGAAGCCGATACCCACCCGCCCGGCGCTGCGTGCCGCCAGCAGGTTGCCGGCGCCGAAGTACAGCCCCACCCGCATGGTCACCGCGTACGACAGGCCGGTCGGCACCATGAACGCCGTGGAGACGATCTGCAGGGCGATCTGGTGCGCCGCCAGCTCGGTACTGCCCAGCACGCCCATGCACAGCGCGGCGAAGGCGAACAGGCCGACTTCCACCATGTAGGTACCGCCAATCGGCAGGCCCAGCCGCCACAGTTCGCGCAGGGCCGGCAGCGACGGGCGCGACAGGCCTTTGCGTAGCGGGTAGGCCGCATAGGCCGGGTGCCAGCGGATATACAGCGCCAGGGCGATGGCCATGCCCATCGACACCACTGCAGTGACCAGGCCAATGCCCATCAGGCCCAGCCTGGGCAGGCCGAACATGCCTTCGATCAGCGCCACGTTGAGCAGGTAGTTGAGCACCGTGCCTACCAGGCTGATGACCATCACCGGGGTCGAGCGGCCCAGGGCGCTGGTGAAACCGCGCAAGGCCATGAAGGTCAGGTAGCCGGGCAGGGCCAGCGGCAGCAGGGTGAGGAACTCGGCGGCCGAGGCCACGTTCTCGGGTTTTTGCCCGAACAGCAACAGCACCGGCTCAAGGTTCCACAGCACCAGCCCGGCGCACAGCGCCAGGCCCCAGGCCAGCCACAGACCGTTTTGCGCCAGGCGCGTGGCGCCGTCGATGTCGTTGGCACCCTTGCGGATCGCCACCAGTGTGCCGACTGCCGCGATCACGCCCAGGCAGAAGATCGACACGAACGAATAGCTCGCCGCCCCCAGGCCACCGCCGGCCAGTGCTTGCGGGCTGATGCGGGCCATCATCAGGGTGTCGGTGAGCACCATCAGCATGTGCGCCAGTTGCGAGGCGATCAGCGGCCCGGCCAGGCGCAGCAAAGCCTTGAGTTCGGTAGTGGGCGCGACGTGCATGGGACGGTCCTTCTTCCTGGGGCGATCAACGAAGGGCGATTCTGAGGCTTTGGTCAACTTTGCACAAAAGGATAAAAGCGATCGTTGGCATGAGTGTGACTCATGCATATATGCTCAGCGGTGATCCGTTCATAGCCCCGCATGGCAGGTGCCTCATGTCCCGTCAGCTTCCCCCGTTGTATGCCCTGCGTGCATTTGAAGCCGCCGCCCGGCTGAGTTCGTTCACCCGTGCCGGTGAGGAACTGTCGATCACCCAGAGCGCGGTCAGCCGGCATATCCGCACACTGGAAGACCACTTCGCCTGTCGCCTGTTCGTGCGCAATGGCCGCAGCCTGCAACTGACCGAAGCGGCGCGGGTGCTGCTGCCAGGCGTGCGGGAAGGCTTCGCCGCGCTGGAGCGGGCCTGCGATACCTTGCGTGGCGAAGACGGCATCCTGCGCATGAAGGCGCCTTCGACCCTGACCATGCGCTGGCTGCTGGCGCGGCTGAGCCGGTTCCGGCACCTGCAGCCCGGCAACGAAGTGCAGCTGACCAGTGCCTGGATGGACGTCGACCATGTGGACTTCAGCAACGAACCGTTCGACTGTGCGGTGCTGCTCAGTGACGGCGTGTTCCCGCCAGACTGGGAGGTGCGCCGGTTGTTCGCCGAACTGCTGATACCGGTAGGTGCGCCGGACCTGCTCGCGGATGGCCCCTGGGATGTGCGACGGCTGGCCGGTATCGAGCTGCTGCACCCGACGCCGGACAAGCGCGACTGGCGCGCCTGGCTCGAACGCATGGGGCTCGGCGACCAGGTCTCGCTCAAGGGCGGGCAGGTGTTCGATACCCTGGAACTGGGCATGATCGCGGCCGCGCGCGGCTACGGCATCTCCATGGGAGACCTGCTGATGGTCGCCGAGGACGTGGCACAGGGACGCCTGAGCCTGCCGTGGCCGACCGCCGTTCCCAGCGGTATGGACTATTACATGGTGTGGCCGCGCACCCGCCCGGGCGGGGAGCGCTTGCGGCGGCTGAGCAGGTTCCTGCAGGACGAAGCGGCGGCGGTGGACCTGCCCGATGTGCAGATTCTGCCGACGCTTTGAATGCCAGGCGCAAAGGTTTGCGAATATCCCGGTCCGACACTCAAGTATTCCCTGGCGACGCCGATCAAGTGGCACCAGCGTCCCGGAAGAGGGCGCGCTTCCCGATGACAACAAGCGGGTGGCCCACGTGATCAGGACGATCCCGGCCTCTTGCCAGGAGCTTGACCATGTCTCAACCGCGTGCCCGAATCGCCTCGCAACTGGGGGTTGCCCTCGCCATCGTGCTGGCGCTGGTGATTTCCGGCAGTACCCTGTTCGCCTTGCGCTCGCTGGACGATGCCAACCTCGCCACCCGCCAGGCCCACCTGGCCAGCGAGGCACGTTTGCTGGCCGACCAGCTCGACACCTTCCACGGCTCGCTCAAGGACAACACCCAGCGCCTCAGCGGGCTGTTCGAGCGGCGCTTCGCCTCGGGCCTGTCGCTGCATGCGGGGGAGACCGTGCAGGTCGCCGGCCAGGCCACGCCTGCCCTGTACCTGGGCAACCAGCTGCTGAACAACGACTTCCAGCTGGTCGACGACTTCCAGCAGATGACCGCCGGCATCGCCACGCTGTTCGTGCGCAGCGGTGACGATTTCGTGCGTATCAGCACCAACCTGAAGAAGCAGGACGGCAGCCGCGCCATCGGCACCCTGCTGGATCGCCAGCACCCGGCCTACGCCCGGTTGCTGGCCGGGCAGATGTACGTGGGCCGCGCCGTGCTGTTCGAGCGTAACTACATGACCCGCTACGTGCCGGTGAGTGACGCCAGCGGTCAGGTAATCGCCGTGCTGTTCGTCGGCTTCGACTACACCGACGCGCAGAATGCCCAGTTTGCCAACCTGGTGCGCTTCCGCATCGGCCAGACCGGCTCGTTGGCCTTGCGCGACGAGAAGGGCGCCTGGCTGGTGCCGCCGGCCAATGCCGACCAGCAGTTGTACAGCGCCACCGCCCCCTTCGCCGAAGGGCCCTGGACCGTGGTGGCCAGCATGCCGATGGCAGAAATCCGCGAAGTGACCTGGAGCGTTGGCCTGCGCCTGGCCATCGGCAGCCTGCTGGCGATGCTGCTGGCTGTTGCCGCCACGCTGTGGCTGTTGCGCCGCAAGCTGCGCCCGCTGGACGACCTGGTGCGCCAGGCAGAGGCGCTCGGGGCGGGAGACCTGGGGGCACGCCTGAGCGTGACCAGCGATGACGAGATCGGCCAGCTGGCACGCAGCTTCAACAAGATGGGTGAAGCACTGGCGACCATGGTCGAGCACATCCGCAGTGCCTCCGAGCAGGTCAGTACCCGTGCACGCTCGCTGGCTGGCCTGTCGGCCGGTGCGTGCGAAGGCATGGACCAGCAATCCGGCGAAATCACCAGCATGGCCGGCGCGGTGGAAGAGTTCAGCGCCACCTCGATGAACATCGCCGACAACATGGCCGGCACCGAGCGCATGGCCCGTGACAACGCCCAGCAGACCCGCATCGGCCGCAATGCCATGGACGAGGCGTCGCGCTCGCTGACGCAGATTGCCGAGGCGCTCGGCGGTACCGCCACGGTGATGGACAGCCTGGGCGCCCGCTCGCAGGAAATCGGCGGCATCATCAGCGTGATCACCGCCATTGCCGAGCAGACCAACCTGCTGGCGCTGAATGCCGCCATCGAGGCGGCCCGTGCCGGCGAGCAGGGGCGTGGCTTCGCCGTGGTGGCCGATGAGGTGCGGGGGCTGGCTGCGCGTACCCGCCAGGCCACGGACGAGATTTCCAGCATGATCACCAGCATCCAGCAGCAGACCGGGCACGCCATCATCACGCTGGAGCAAGGCAACCAGCTGATGCAGGAAGGCCTGGAACGCAACGACAAGGTGGCCCAGGCGTTGGCGCGTATCGACGAGCAGAGCCGTGCGGCCGGTGAGCAGTTTGCCGTGATCAGTACCGCCACTCAGGAGCAGAGCAGTACCGCGACGGTGCTCAGCCGCAACCTGCAGAGCATTGCCCAGGCCAACGGCGAGCAACGCGAGGTGGCCAATGAACTGGCCTTTACCGCGCGTGAACTGGAAGGTTTGGCAGCACAGTTGCGCCAGGAAGTGGACCGCTTCCGCTGAAACCGCAGGGGGCGCAGGGCGCCCCCGCAATCTGAAACCTTACATCGAACCCAGGTTCAACGCCTGCGCACAGGCCTGCAGCGACCGCCGCTCGCTCAGCGCATACAGGGCCAGCTCATCCTGCACCTGCATGCCCAGCGCTGCTTCGAACGCAGCGCGGTTGGCATTGCTGCCGTACTCGGCGTGCGCGTCGTCACCCAGGTTGGACTGGAAGATCCCTGCCGCACTCACCGGCAGGAAGTCCTCGTAAACCAGCGCTTCGTAGTGCACGTGACCCGCTTCGATCAGCCCTTCCAGGGTGCTCGGGCGGTCATCCTGGTCACGCGCGGCCAGGCCTTTCTCGGTAGCGAAGTAGCGGAAATACGCCAGCCCCTGCTGGCGCATCTGTGCCAGGTCGTCCGGGAATTCGGCAAAGGTTTCCTTCAGCAGCGCCATGTAGCGTTCGGCATTGGCCTCGGCCGGCACGCCACCCAGGGCAGCCCGAGTGGCATCGAGCAGCTTGTCGTACAGTTGACGGCCTTTCGGCGTCAGGGCTGCACCGCGTTGCTCGATTTCGCCGAAGCGCGCGGTGTGGCTGCCTTCGCTGCCCTGCTGGTCGCTGAAGGCGACCTTTTCCTGCAGGGCCTTGAAACTGGTCTGGCGCAGCAGGATCGGGTGGCGCCGGGTGGGAGGCCCCTCGACCACCGCCTTCGGCGGGATGCCTTTGGCTGGCATGCCGGCCTGGATCGCATCGATGTCCAGCGTGCGCGGGGTCAGGTGGTTGATGTGCGGGCCCTTGAAGGCCACCACGTCGGCGATCAGGCGGTGCTGGTCGTGCAGCTGCTGGTACTGCTCGGCAGTGACGGTGGCATCATGGTGCCAACGGAAGGTGTGCAGCGCTTCCTGCACGAATGCCTCGGCATCTGCCGCGTTCAGGCCACCGTCACGTTCGCACTGGGCAATCAGTTCAAGGGCGCGGTCGGTGAAGATCTTGCGTTTGGCAAGGATGCTCTCTGCCAGTGCGCGCAACTGCGGGTTGTCGATCAGTTCCAGGCGCAGCAGCGAGGTGAATACGCGGAACGGGCTGACGTGCAGCGACTGCTCGTGCACTGCGCGGAAGGCGGTGGAGTGAACCGGCACCCCGGCGGAGCTGAGGTCGTAGTAGCCGACCGGCTGCATGCCCATCACCGCGAACAGGCGGGCAATGGTTGCCAGTTCTTCAGCAGTGCCGACGCGGATGGCCCCGTGGCGCTCCTGGTCCAGCCGTTCGATCTCGCCTGTCCAGCGCAGGGCCTCGGCGACTTCAGGTTGCCGGGCCATGACCTGCTGGTTGATTTCGCTCACCAGCTCCAGCAGCGTGCCGTACAGGGGCACTTCCTGTTTGTACATGAGCGACATGGCGGCAGAGAACTGCGCGCGGATGTTGTCGGGGCTGACGAAATCGTGGGCGGGCATCGCTAGCTTCCTGGTTGGTTCGGACGCTTACATGAAAGCGGGGAATGCACTTGGCTTACAAGCGAAAAAAAGTGAGTGTGTCATTCCTTTTTTGATCGACCTCAAGGGCCCTTTCGCGGGCATGCCCGCTCCCACAGAGTTCAGACCATGCGTGGACCCTGTGGGAGCGGGTGTGCCCGCGAAGAGGCCCTCAAGCCGAGAGCTGCTCGCGAATCCACTCCACCAATGCCCGCACCTTGGGCACCTCCGCTGCATGCTCGGCATACGCCAGGTAATGCGCCCCGGCACTGGGCATCGCATGGTTCCACGGCATCACCAGGCTGCCCTCGGCCAGTTCCTTCGCCGCCAGGTAGCGCGGCACCAGCGCCACCCCGCAGCCGGACTGCGCAGCGCTCAAGGCCATGTAGAACGTATCGAAGCGCGGCCCGTGGTAGGCGCTGACGCTTTCCAGGCCCAGCTCCAGAAACCATTCGTGCCACGCTTCTGGCCGCGAGGTGCTCTGTAGCAGCACCAGTTCGGCCAGTTGCCCGGCATCGACCAGCTCGCGGCCGGCCAGCAGCTCCGGCGCACATACCGGCACCACCTCTTCACCGAACAACTCCATGCAGGTAGCCCCCGGCCAGGTGCCCTGGCCATAGAAGAACACCACGTCTGCCGACCCCTGCAGCAAGGCGAACGGCTCCATCTCGTTGCGGATGTCGAGGTGGATGTTGCCGTGGCGTTTGCCAAACCCCTTGAGGTGCGGAATCAGCCAGCGCACGCCGAAACTCGGCTGGGTGGCTACCTTCAATATCTCGGTCTGCTCGCCGTAGGTGAGCACGTAGCGGCTGGACATGTCGACCTGGGTGAGGATCTTGTTGACCTCGGCCAGGTACAGGCTGCCGGCTGGGGTCAGCTGCAGGCGGCGGCGGATGCGCAGGAACAGGTGGTGGCGCAGCATGTCTTCCAGCTGCGCCACCTGCTTGCTGACCGCGCTCTGGGTCAGGTGCAGTTCTTCGGCGGCACGGGTAAAGCTCAAATGGCGGGCTGCAGCTTCAAAGCACTGCAGGGCGGTCATGGACGGCACCAGGCGTTTGGACATAGCGGTCTCTGCGGCTCAAATCATTACCTGACGGAATGATATGCGGAATAAAGGTCGTTTGTTGTACCTATGTGATCGGATTAATACTGACCCACATCATTTTTCCACCCCATCACCCGATGTAGGAGAAGCACAATGGTTGCTGGATTGCTCGAGCGCCTTGGCGTTGCTGCCGAGGCTTACACCCAGGGCGACTACCCTGTTCACACGCCGATCGACGGCAGCCAGATCGCCTCGGTGAAACTGCTCGGCAAGGCCGAGACCATCGCCCGCATCGACCAGGCGCAAGGTGCCTTCGAAGCCTGGCGCAGCGTGCCGGCCCCGCGCCGTGGCGAACTGGTGCGGCTGTTCGGCGAAGTGCTGCGTGAGCACAAGGCCGATCTCGGCGAGCTGGTATCGATCGAAGCCGGCAAGATCACCCAGGAAGGCCTGGGCGAAGTGCAGGAAATGATCGACATCTGCGACTTCGCCGTTGGCCTGTCGCGTCAGCTGTACGGCCTGACCATCGCTTCCGAGCGCCCTGGCCACCACATGCGGGAAACCTGGCACCCGCTGGGCGTGGTCGGTGTGATCAGTGCCTTCAACTTCCCGGTCGCGGTCTGGGCCTGGAACACTGCCCTGGCCCTGGTGGCCGGCAACTCGGTGGTGTGGAAGCCGTCGGAGAAGACCCCGCTGACCGCCCTGGCCTGCCAGGCACTGTTCGACAAAGCCCTGAAAGCCTTCGGTGATGCCCCGGCTGGCCTGGCGCAACTGGTAATCGGCGGCCGTGAAGCCGGCGAAGCCCTGGTCGACGACCCGCGCGTACCGCTGGTCAGCGCCACTGGCAGCACCCGCATGGGCCGTGAAGTAGGCCCGCGCGTGGCGGCCCGCTTCGGCCGCAGCATCCTGGAGCTGGGTGGCAACAACGCCATGATCCTGGCCCCGAGTGCCGACCTGGACCTGGCCGTGCGCGGCATCCTGTTCTCCGCTGTCGGTACCGCCGGCCAGCGTTGCACCACCTTGCGCCGCCTGATCGTGCACCGCTCGATCAAGGACGAAGTGGTTGCCCGCGTCAAGGCCGCCTACGGCAAGGTGCGTATTGGCGACCCACGCAAGGACAACCTGGTTGGCCCGCTGATCGACAAGCAGTCGTTCGATGCCATGCAGGGTGCGCTGGCCAAGGCCCGTGACGAAGGCGGCCAGGTGTTTGGCGGCGAGCGCCAGCTGGCCGACCAGTACCCGAATGCCTACTACGTGTCGCCTGCCATTGCCGAAATGCCGGCGCAGAGCGACGTGGTGCGCCACGAAACCTTCGCCCCGATCCTGTACGTGCTGGCCTACGACGATTTCGAAGAGGCCCTGCGCCTGAACAACGAAGTGCCACAAGGCCTGTCGTCGTGCATCTTCACCACCGACATCCGGGAGGCCGAGCGCTTCCAGAGTGCTTCGGGCAGCGACTGCGGTATCGCCAACGTCAACATCGGCACCAGCGGCGCCGAGATCGGCGGTGCGTTCGGTGGCGAGAAGGAAACCGGCGGTGGCCGTGAGTCCGGTTCAGACGCCTGGAAAGGCTACATGCGTCGCCAGACCAACACCGTGAACTACTCGCGCGAGCTGCCGCTGGCGCAGGGTATCGTGTTCGACTGATGGATTGATGCTGCATGGCCGGGGGCCTGGCCCCCGGTTCGCGGGTAAACCCGCTCCCACAGGTTCTCCACTGCCCTTGAAGCCTGTGTGGGTGTCTGTGGGAGCGGGTTTAGCCGCGAATGGGCCGCTTTTGCGGCCCCAACAAGAACAAATCGCTGGAGCCGGGCCATGTCCGAACTGCGTCAACAATGCTTGTGGGAATTCGTCACAGAACCGACCATCGCCGCCCAGGCCCTGGCTGGTGAGCACAAGGCCGATGTCTGTGTGATCGGTGGCGGCATTACCGGCCTGTCAGCGGCCATCCACCTGCTCGAGCAGGGCAAGTCGGTGGTCCTGCTGGAGGCCTGGAAGATCGGCCATGGCGGCTCCGGGCGCAACGTCGGCCTGGTCAACGCCGGCACCTGGATTCGCCCTGACGATGTCGAAGCCACCCTCGGCCTGCAGCAGGGCAGCCGCCTGAACAAGGTGCTGGGTGAGGCCCCGGCTGAAGTGTTCGCCATGATCAAGCGCCTTGGCATCGACTGCCAGGCCCAGCACAAAGGCACCTTGCACATGGCGCACAACGCCACCGGCATCGCCGACCTCGAGGCCCGCCACGAACAATGGCGTCGCCGGGGGGCCGATGTGGAGCTGCTGACCGGCGCCCAATGCCAGGAATACTGTGGTACCGACAAGATCTCCGCCGCGCTGCTCGACCGCCGCGCCGGCACCATCAACCCCATGGGCTACACCCAGGGCCTGGCTGCTGCGGTAGCGCGCCTGGGCGGCAAGCTGTTCCAGCAGTCGTCGGTCGAAGGCCTGGCGCGTGACGGCGATGCCTGGCGGGTGAAGACCGCACGTGGCGCGGTGCGCGCCGACAAGGTGGTGATTTCTACCGGCGCCTATACCGAAGGCGACTGGAGCAACCTGCAGAAGCAGTTCTTCCGCGGTTACTACTACCAGGTGGCGTCCAAGCCGTTGCACGGCGCTGCCGCCGACAAGGTACTGCCGCATGGCCAGGGTTCGTGGGACACCCGCACCGTGCTCAGCAGCATCCGCCGCGACGACCAGGGCCGCCTGCTACTGGGCAGCCTTGGCCGGGTCGACAACAAGCCGGCCTGGTTCATACGCAGCTGGGCCGACCGGATCCAGAGCCACTACTACCCCGAGCTGGGCAAGGTCGAATGGGAGATGCACTGGACCGGCTGCATCGACTTCACCCCCGACCACCTGATGCGCCTGTTCGAGCCGGCGCCGGGGCTGGTCGCTGTCACCGGGTACAACGGGCGTGGCAATACCACCGGGACCGTGATCGGCCGGGCGTTCGCCGAATTCCTGCTGAAGGGCGAGGCGGGCAGCCTGCCGATTCCGTTCTCGCCGATGAAGGGGGTGAGTGCACCCTCGCTGCGCACCGCGTTCTACGAGTCCGGGTTCTCGCTGTATCACGCGGGGCAATGCTTGAGGGTTGTGCTGTAAGCCCTGGGTTGCGCTTGTAGGCGCGGCGGGCCGGCTTACTTGTGCAACCAGCTGAGGAAGCCGCCCTTCTTGATTGAAGCCGGCTTCTGCAGCAGCAGCGACTCCCGGCTCTGCCGCCTGAACCGCTGCAACTTGCCAAGCGCTGCCTGCACCTCGCCACGTTGCACCAGGCAGCTTTTAACCTGTTCCTTGTCGATTCGATACAGCACGCAACTGGTCAACGTGCGGAACTCGGCAAACGAGTCGTCCTCATCGATGATGCCCTCGATCCCCAGCACCTCACCCGGCCCCATGCGCCCGGCTTCCACCAGCCGGTCGCCATCCCGGATCGACGCCGACACCACGCCGCTGCCAATCACCAGCAGGTGCTCGGAATGCTCGCCCACACCCAGGATGACCTGGTCCGCCAGGTATTCCACCGCAGTCATGCGCTGGCTCAGGGCATCGCGTTCTTCATCGGTCAGCGAGCGGAACACTCGTACTTCGTCCAGCACCTCGCGCTGACGGCTGCGTGGCGGCATGGCCAGGTCCACGTTCCACATCACCCCGCTGGCCTCCAGGTGCCGGTGCGCAAGGTCGAACAGCTGGTTGCGCGCATCACCCTTGACGCCTGCGTCGGCGACGAAGCAGCTGGCCTCGTACTCTACTGACTCCAGCGTCGACGCCTTCACCGCGACCTTCGGTTTTGGCGTGGCAAGAATGGCGCTGACACCTTGCAAGGCTTTTTCCAGCGCATCGAACACGCGCTTGGGGCGCACCTTGGCTGGCACCACCACGCTGATCGATACGCCATGTACGTCGGTCGGGCGGCTGTGGTTGAGCAGCCGCGCCTTGGCCGCCACCGAGTTGGGGATCACTGCCAGGCTCCCGCTGCCGGTGAGCAGGCGGGTAGCACGCCAGTCGATTTCCAGCACCTTGCCTTCGGTGCCGTCAATCGAGATCGAATCGCCAATCTGGTAGGGCCGCGTGGTGTTCAGGATGATGCCGCTGAACACGTCGGCCAGCGTGCTTTGCAGCGCCAGGCCGATGACGATGGCCATTACCCCGGAGGTGGCCAGCAGGCCCTTCACCGGCAGTTGCAGCACATAGCCTGCCGCGGCGACCACGGCGGCCAGGAAGATCAACGCCCCCAGCACATCCTGCAGCAAGCGCCCGCCATGGCTGCCACGGGCCACCAGCAACAGGCCGAACACCACCGTTACCGTACGCGCGCCGAACAGCCACCAGCCGATGGCCAATACCGTGGCCAACAGGTTGCGTGAGACATCGTCGGCCCAGGGGGGCGGTTGCAGCGGGCTCATGCCGGCGGCCACCAGTACCGAGCTGAACAGCAGGAACAGCACCAGCCGCGCGCCGATGCGCCAGGCCCGGTGCTGGAGGGGAATGAGCTGCCAGAGCACGAGGTCGAGCAGGATCAAGGCGATGCCGAGCAGCAGCGGGTATGACTGGATGAACGCCAGCATGGAGGTCTCGGGGGCAAGGGGAGGGCTGTGGGTAGTAATAGAGCAGGTTGGCCGGACAGGCAATGGGGCCTGTGCCGGCCTCTTCGCGCCTAAAGCCGCCCCCACAGGTACTGCGCACGATTCAAATCCAGCGCAATCCCTGTGGGAGCGGCTTTAGCCGCGAAGAGGCCGGTACAGCCTACACAAAACCATCGTTCATAAAACAGAACGCTAGAGCCAAGAATCGCTATCTACCGCCAAAAAGGTCATGGTTTTAATCTTCTCCCATCAACGCGAAACACCCAACTTACTGAACTTCAAAACCTTAGGAGCAACGACCATGACCAACTTCAAATACAACCGCCTGAACAAAGACGACGCCGCTGTCCTGCTGGTCGACCACCAGGCTGGCCTGCTGTCGCTGGTGCGCGACATCGAGCCGGACGCGTTCAAGAACAACGTGCTGGCGCTGGCCGACCTGGCCAAGTTCTTCAAGCTGCCGACCATCCTCACCACCAGCTTCGAGCAAGGCCCCAACGGCCCGCTGGTTCCCGAGCTGAAAGCGCTGTTCCCGGACGCCCCGTACATCGCCCGCCCAGGCCAGATCAATGCCTGGGACAACGAAGACTTCGTCAAGGCAGTGAAGGCCACCGGCAAGAAGCAGCTGATCATCGCCGGCGTGGTGACCGAGGTCTGTGTGGCCTTCCCGGCATTGTCGGCCCTGGAAGAAGAGTTCGAAGTGTTCGTGGTGACCGATGCTTCCGGCACCTTCAACGAAATGACCCGCGATGCTGCCCATGACCGCATGAGCCGCGCTGGCGCGCAAATGATGACCTGGTTCGGCGTGGCCTGCGAGCTGCACCGTGACTGGCGCAACGACATCGAAGGCCTGGCGGCGCTGTGCTCCAACCACATCCCTGACTACCGCAACCTGATGACCAGCTACAACGCCTTCAACGCCAACAAGTAAGCCTCGGTCCCGGGCACCGCCAGTCGGTGCCCGGCCAGTGCAGCACACCCGTCCAATCCTCCGCCCGTCCGTCGTTGCACAGTTGCTGCGGGCAAGCTCATCCCAAGGAACGCCGATGAACACCGCATTCCAAGACAACCGCAACGTGGTGACCCTGGTCATCCAGCACAAGGTCCGCACCGCGTCGCTGGCCGCCTACGAAGCTTGGCTCAAGCGCACGGTCAGCGCTGCACGGCGGCAGCCGGGGCACCTGGACGTCAACGTCATTCGCCCTGACGACGGCGGGCTGCACTTCACCACGGTGGTGCGCTTCGCCGACGCCAGCCTGCTGCAAGCCTGGGTCAACTCGGCCGAACGCCAGGCACTGGTCAACGAAGTGCTGCCGTTGCTCGAAGGCGGTGACCACACCCAGGTGCATGACGACCCGGAGTTCTGGTTCACCCCGCCGAATACCCGCGCAGCGCAACCGCCGCGCTGGAAGCAGGCGCTGCTGACCTACCTGGTGATCTGCCCGATGACCCTGATCGTTCCGCATCTGTTGGCGCCGCTGTTCGCGCGCTTTCCGCAGTTGGGTGGCGCAATCACCGGCAACCTGATCGGCAACCTGTTCGTCATCCTGCCCGTGGTGTTCTACATCATGCCCTGGGTCACCCGTCGCTGCGCCAACTGGTTGCGCGGCTGAGCAAGCCTTCACCTCGACATTTTCAAGGAGATACCAACATGAGCACGTTCGTTACCCGCGATGGCACTTCGATCTATTACAAGGACTGGGGCAGTGGCAAGCCTGTGCTGTTCAGCCATGGCTGGCCGTTGGATGCCGACATGTGGGATTCGCAGATGGAGTTCCTGGCCAGCCGCGGTTACCGCGCCATCGCCTTCGACCGCCGTGGCTTTGGCCGTTCGAGCCAGCCGTGGAGCGGCTACGACTACGACACCTTCGCCGACGACATCGCCCAGCTGATCGAACACCTCGACCTGCGTGAGGTGACCCTGGTGGGCTTCTCGATGGGTGGTGGCGATGTCAGCCGCTACATTGCCCGTCACGGTAGCGAGCGTGTGGCCGGCCTGGTCTTGCTCGGTGCGGTGACGCCGATCTTCGGCAAGCGTGACGATAACCCACAGGGTGTCGACCAGTCGGTGTTCGAAGGCATCCGCGCCGGTCTGCGTGCCGACCGGGCGCAGTTCATCGCCGATTTCGCCACGCCGTTCTATGGCCTGAACCATGGGCAGCAGGTGTCCCAGGGCGTGCAGACGCAAACCTTGAACATCGCGCTGATGGCGTCGATCAAGGGCACCCTGGACTGCGTGACGGCATTCTCCGAGACCGACTTCCGCCCGGACATGGCCAAGGTCGATGTGCCGACCCTGGTGATCCATGGCGACGACGACCAGATCGTGCCGTTCGAGACCACCGGCAAGCAGGCGGCGGAACTGATTCGTGGGGCTGAACTGAAGGCGTATGCCGGAGCGCCGCACGGGTTTGCCGTGACGCATGCGCAGCAGCTGAACGAGGACCTGTTGGCGTTCTTGCAGAAGTAATTGTGCCAGGCATTCGCGGGCTCGCCCGCTCCCACAGGTACGGCGCAGGCCTCAGGCCTTGTGACCTACCTGTGGGAAACGGGCTTGCCCGCGAAGAGGCCGGCCCAGGCAGCACAAAGCTTGAACAGGGCTAACCTTCTACAACCCACCGCACATCCATCCAAGCCCTGGCCTTGCACCAACCGGCATGCTCCGCAGTTGCGCCTGCCGGCGCCGCCACCAGACGGAGAAGACCATGTCCCAGGACCGCAACGACAAGACCCGTCGCCAGTTCCTCGCCACCAGCAGCGTGCTCGGTGCCGCCGGCGCGCTCTGGTCCGCATTGCCCTTTACCGGTTCCGCTTACGCATCCACTCAAGGAGGTTCCATGACCGCCGACCTGATTCTGTTCAACGGCAAACTGCACACCGTTGATCGTGAAAAGCCCATCGCGACCGCCGTCGCCATCAAGGATGGCCGCTTCATCGCCGTGGGTAACGACGCCGAGGCCATGGCCCACAAGGGCGCCTCCACGCAAATTATCGACCTCAAGCAGCGCACGGTCATTCCGGGCCTGAATGACTCGCACCTGCACCTGATTCGTGGCGGCCTGAACTACAACCTGGAGCTGCGCTGGGAAGGCGTACCCTCGGTGGCCGATGCCCTGCGCATGCTCAAGGACCAGGCCGCGCGCACGCCTACCCCGCAATGGGTGCGCGTGGTCGGTGGCTGGAACGAATTCCAGTTCGCCGAAAAACGTATGCCCACCCTGGAAGAGATCAACCAGGCCGCGCCGGACACGCCAGTGTTCCTGCTGCATCTGTATGACCGCGCATTGCTCAACCGCGCTGCGCTCAAGGCTGTCGGCTACAGCAAGGACACGCCTAACCCGCCGGGTGGCGAGATCCAGCGCGACAAGTTCGGCAACCCGACCGGCATGCTGATCGCCCGCCCCAACGCGATGATCCTCTACGCCACCCTGGCCAAGGGGCCGAAGTTGCCGCTGGAGTACCAGGTCAACTCTACCCGCCAGTTCATGCGTGAACTCAATCGCCTGGGCCTGACCAGCGCCATCGATGCCGGTGGCGGTTACCAGAACTTCCCGGACGACTATCAGGTGATCCAGCAACTGGCCGACAACAACCAGTTGACCGTGCGCATCGCCTACAACCTGTTCACCCAGAAACCCAAGGAAGAGCTGGACGACTTCCGTAAGTGGACCTCCAGCGTCAAGCTGCACAGCGGCACCGACTTCCTGCGCCACAACGGCGCCGGCGAGATGCTGGTGTTCTCCGCCGCCGACTTCGAGGACTTCCTCGAGCCGCGCCCGGACCTGCCGCAGACCATGGAGCAAGAGCTGGAGCCGGTGGTGCGCCACCTGGTCGAACAGCGCTGGCCATTCCGCCTGCACGCCACCTACAACGAATCGATCACGCGCATGCTCGACGTGTTCGAGAAGGTCAACCGCGACATTCCGTTCAATGGCCTGCCGTGGTTCTTCGACCACGCCGAAACCATCACCCCGCAGAACATCGAACGCGTGCGTGCGCTGGGCGGTGGCATCGCCATCCAGGACCGCATGGCCTTCCAGGGTGAGTACTTCGTCGACCGCTACGGCGCCAAGGCTGCCGAGCAGACCCCGCCGATCAAGCGCATGCTCGACATGGGCGTGCCGGTGGGTGCCGGTACCGACGCTACTCGCGTGTCCAGCTACAACCCATGGACCTCGCTGTACTGGCTGGTCAGCGGCAAGACCGTCGGCGGCATGGAGCTGTACCCGGAAGGTCTCAGCCGTGACACCGCATTGCAGCTGTTTACCCAGGGCAGTGCCTGGTTCTCCAGCGAGCAGGGCAAGAAGGGGCAGATCAAGGTGGGCCAGCTGGCCGACCTGGCGGCACTGTCGCTGGACTTCTTCAGCGTCGACGAAGAAGCGATCAAGGGCATCGAGTCGGTGCTGACCGTGGTAGATGGCAAGGTGGTGTACGCCGCGGCAGAGTTCGACAAGCTCGGCCCGCCACAGGTGCCGGTGCTGCCGGAGTGGTCGCCGGTGACCAAGGTACCGGGCCACTGGCGCGTCGGTACGCCGTCGCTGGCGGCAGTGGCGCACCAGTGCGTCGGGCCTTGCGGGGTACATGCGCACAGTCATGAGAAAGCACGGCATTCGAATGTGCCAGTGAATGACTTCCAGGGCTTCTGGGGGGCGCTGGGTTGTTCGTGCTTCGCTTTCTAAGCTGAGCTGATGTGAAGAAGGGGCCAGTATCTGGTCCCTTTTTTTGTTCCTTCAGTGCTGGCCTCTTCGCGGGCTCGCCCGCTCCCACAGGTACACCACAGCCCTCAGGCTTTGTGCGATCCCTGTGGGAGCGGGCGAGCCCGCGAAGAGGCCGGAAAAGCCAACATCAATGGTGAGCCTTGTGCTCACCTCCAGCCAACAGATGCCGGATCTTCACTTCCACCCCATCGGTCTGCAACATCCGCACTCGGGCCTCGATCTTCAGCTCACCCCGGGTCACCCGGTGGTGGTGCCGCAAATGCTCCAGCCACGACTCTTCAAAAAAGAACTCCAGCCACACTGCCGGATCGGCACTGTCGCGCATCAACCCCCACGACAATGCGCCATTGCGCTTGCGCATCGCCTCCAGCTCCCGCGCGGCCCGTTGGAAGGCTGCGGCCTTGGCCGGTTCGATATGGTATTCGACGGTGACCATCACCGGCCCGTTGTCCTGGTCGAGGTTATCGCTCAGCACCGGCACCGGCCAGTGCAGCGACGGTGTCAGCTCTTCGGCTTCGGTTTCCGGCAGCGTCACCCTGCAGGTCAGCAGGGTGCCGAAGGCCAGCCCGCCTGCGGCCAGCAGCAAGCTCAAGGTGATCGATGCATGACTGGCCAGCGTGCCCCACAGCAGCCCGCCAGCGGCCATGGCACCAAAGAAGATCAGGATGTACACCGACAATGCCCGCGCCCGTACCCAGGCCGGCACCGAGGTCTGCGCCGCCACTTGCAGGTTGGACAGCACCGCGATCCACGCCGCGCCGCTGAGCAGCATCGCCGGCAATAGCACATAAAAGTTGCGCACCAGCGCCAGGGCCAACAGGAACAGGGCATACAGCAGGCTGGCCAGCATCACCAGGCGGTCGCGACTGATGCGTTCGCGCAGGCGTGGCAGCAAGGTGGCGCCAGCCACTGCGCCAATTCCGATGGCCGCCAGCAGCAAGCCGAAATCTGCTGCGCTGCCGCGCATCTCGCCACGCACGATCAGTGGCAGCAGTGACGTACCGGCACTGGCGCAGAAAAAGAACGCCAGCGCGCGTAGCATCACCGCCTGCAACGGCTTGGCACTGCGGGCAAAGCGCAACCCGGTGCGCATGGCACCAACGAAGCGCTCGGCCGGCAGCAGTGGCTCCTTCACCTCGCGTTTCCACAGGAACAACACTAGGATCACGCCAGCGAACGAGACGGCATTCAGGGCAAAGGTCAGCCACGGGCCGACCAGGCTCACCACCACCCCTGCCAATGCCGGGCCGATGGCGCGGGACACGTTGATGCCGACACTGGAAAGCGCCACTGCGTTGGCCAGGTCCTGCTTGCCCACCAACTCCGGCGTCAGCGCGCTCCACGCCGGCATCATCAACGCCGTACCGATGCCCAGCGCCAGGGTCAGCGCCAGCAGCAAGGTGACGTTCATCAGCCCGAGCAGGGTCAAGGCTGCCAGCACAACGGCCACGCCGGACATCCACAGCTGCACCAGCAGCAGGTAGCGGCGTTTGTCGACGATGTCCGCCGCGGCGCCGGCCGGCAGGGCCAGGAAGAACATCGGCAGCGAGCCGGCCACCTGGATCAGCGCCACATGCAGCGGGCTCGCCGACAGCGTGGTCATCAGCCAGCCGGCGCCCACCTCGTGCATCCAGGTGCCGATGTTGGAGGCAATGGTGGCGATCCACAGCATGCGGAAGGTGGTGTTGCGCAACGGGCTCCAGGCGCCTGAAGGGGATGTGCTCATGATCAGAAGCTGCCTTTGAGTGGGTATTCGATGATCAGGTAGAGGCGATCGATGTCATCGCCGGCCTGGGCCTGGTTGGCGCGGTGGCTGACATGGGAGAGCGACAGGCTCAGGTCCTTGGCGGCGCCCGACTGCACCAGGTATTTCAGGTCGATGTCGCGCTCCCAATGCTTGCCGCCATCGCCATATTGGCCTACGTAGGCGCCGCGCGCCGGGGCGTGGCTGCCGTCGATGCCACGGCCGCTGACGTAGCGGCCCATCAGGCTCAGACCAGGCACGCCGAGGGTGGCGAAATCGAGGTCATAGCGCATTTGCCATGAGCGCTCGCCGGGGCCATTGAAGTCGGCGTACTTGATCGAGTTGGCCAGGTAGATGGAGTCGCCACCGACGAAGTCGAACGGGGTAGCGCCTTCGACCTTCTGGTAGGCCAGGCTCAGCGCCTGGGCGCCGAAGCTGTATCTGCCCAGCAAGCTGTAGGCGAGGGTATCGATCGCCCCGGCGCTGGCGTTGCCGGTGTCGCGGGTCTTGTACAGGTTACCGTCCAGGCGCCAGCTGCCCTCGGCAAGGTTCAGGTTGAGATAGGCCTGGCGCCAGGTGTCCTGCAGCTGCCCGGCGTACAGCGCAGCGCCGAATGGGCCTGGGGGCGCGAAGGTAGCGCCGGCCAGGCTGATGGCGCGGTTCTCGGTGCTGGCGCCGTAGCCGCTGAAATCATCATGGGTAGCGCTGTTGTCCTGGTTGTTGAAGGCGGTGAAGCGCCCGGCCTGCAGGTGCCAGTCGGGCAGGCTGCGGTTCTCCAGCAACCAGCCGGTGGCGTATTCCGGGTGCAGGCGTTTGTCGGCGGTATCGAACACCGGGGTTTCCACGGTCATCTCGCCGTAGCGCAGCTGGGTGTCGCCCAGGCGCAGCTTGAGTGCGGCGCTGGCACTGGAATAGTCGGACTCGGCACGGCCATCGCTGTCGCGCGGCAGCAGGCCGGTACCGGCATGGCCGCGGCCACCGTCGAGCTTGAGGCCGAGAAAACCGTGGGCATCGATACCGACGCCGAGCGTGCCCTCGGTGAAGCCGGAACGGATGTCGCCGATGAAGCCCTGGGCCCATTCCTGGCGGTAGTTCTGGCCGCTGGCGGAGGGTGAGCGGAAGTCGCTGTGCAGGAAATAATTGCGGCTGAGCAGCGACCAGCCAGCTTCGTCGGCCTGGCTGAGCAACGGGCAGAGGGCAAGGGTGGTGAGCAGGACGCGGCCTGGTCCGGGGTTGGCGCGGATCATGGGGGCTCCAGCGGGGATGATCCGGGACTATGGCTGAAGCATAGGCCAGCGGTCTTGTAAGGGTGTGCTGGAAGGCAAGTCGGCTAGTCGGCGAAAGCCTGCACGATAGCTTCGATCACCGCCCGCACGCGTGCCGTACGCCGCACATCCTGATGGGTCACCAGCCAGATGTCATAAGGCTTGCCGTGCGCCCACACCTGCTGCAACCCATCCCGCTCGCCCAGCGGCACCGGCAACTCGCCCAGCCCGAGCCCGCTGGCCAGTGCCCGCCGCACCATCAACCCCGATGTGCAGGTCATGGCAATCCGCCCGCGCGCGATCGGCTCACCGGCCAGCATCACCTCCTTGCCGCTGTCCAGATAAGGTTGGTAGACCACCAGCTCATGCCCGGCAAACCTGCTGCCTGGCGCGGGTTCGCCAAAGCGCTGCAGATAATCCCGTGAGGCGAACAGGCCACTGTGCCAGCGCGCCAGCCGGCGCACCACCAGCTCCGGGTTGTCCGGTTTTTGCGTGCGCACGGCAATATCCGCTTCGCGCTGGCTGAGGTTGAGCATTTGCGTGGATGCCTGCAACTGCACCTCTATTCCCGGATGATCCATGCGCAGCCGGGCAACCGCAGGGATGATGAAGTCCAGGGCGAAGGAGTCGGTAGTGGTGACCCGGACCACGCCGCTAAGGCGGTCGTCGAGGCCGAGTACCTGCCGCTGCAGGCCGGCGGCGGCGGCTTCCATCGCGACGGCTGCGCGCATCGCCGCTTCGCCAGCGGGAGTCAGCGAATAGCCATTGGCCGCACGCAGGAACAGCGTGGCGTGCAGCGCCTGTTCCAGCGAAGCAAGCCGGCGGCCGACAGTCGCCTGGTCGACACCGAGGCTGCGGGCTGCGCCGCGCAGCGTCCGCTCCCGGCACAGGGCGAGAAAAACACGGGTGTCGTCCCAGTTCATCAGGTTGTCCTCCATGATGCAAAAGTGCATGCCTGCAATGAGAAATCGCTGCGTTATTTCATCGCCTTGCGACTTTATGCTTTTCCCATCGCCATCAACAAGCGCTGCCTGCGGCGCAAGGGAAGAACATGACTGCAGAAACTCAACGCGCGCCCTGGCTGCCGATCTGGGCCGGGCTGTGTGCCAGCCTGGTCGGTATCGGCCTGGCGCGGTTTGCCTATACACCGCTGGTGCCGGCACTGATCGAGGCGCACTGGTTCGCGAGCTCGGCGGTGGTCTACCTGGGCGCGGCCAACCTTGCCGGCTACCTGGTCGGCGCCCTGGCCGGCAGACGGCTGGCAAGGCGCTGGTCGAGCGCAGCGGTGCTGCGCGGCATGATGGTGTTGGTCAGCCTGGCATTCCTGGCCTGCGCCTGGCCGCTGTCGGTTGCCTGGTTCTTTGCCTGGCGCCTGCTGTCGGGGGTTGCTGGCGGGGTGATCATGGTGCTGGCGGCCAGCGCGATCCTGCCGCATGTCGCTGCCACGCGGCGGGGCCTGGCCAGTGGTGCGATCTTCCTTGGCATTGGCCTGGGCATCGCCGGTGCTGCCAGCCTGGTACCGTGGCTGCTGGGCAAAGGGCTGCAGGAAACCTGGTTCGGGCTGGCCGCGTTGTCACTGTTGCTCAGCCTCAGCAGCTGGCTCGGGTGGCCGGCCGAGCAGGAGCATCAACAGGGCAGCCATGCACCGGGCCCGGCTGCAGTTTCACCGGCGGTGCTGGTACTGTTCGGGCAGTACGCGCTGATGGCCACCGCTTTGGTGGCGCCGATGATGTTTCTGGTGGACTACGTCAGCCGTGGGCTGGGTGCGGGTACCCATGCCGGTGCAATGATCTGGGGTTTGTATGGCCTGGGGGCGATCGCCGGCCCGGTGCTCTACGGGTTGCTGGCTGATCATCTGGGGGCGCGTGCCGGCATCCGCTGGGTGTTGCTGGCACAGCTGGCTGCCCTGGCTGTGTTGCTGGGTAGCCACGACTTGCGCCTGCTGGGGGCCGCAGCGCTGTTGATCGGCTCGTTCCCGCCCGGCATCGTGCCGCTGGCGTTGGCGCGGGTCCATCAACTGGTGCCGGGGCATGCCCGACAGAATGCCACCTGGAGCCGTGCTACGGTGTCCTTCGCCAGCTTCCAGGCCATTGCCGGCTACGCCTATTCGGCGCTGTTCGCCGCCAGCGGTGGCCACTACGGCGTGCTGTTTGCCGTGGCGGCCGCTGCCGTGGTGCTGGCACTGCTGGTGGACATGCTGGTCCGGGACAATCAAGCCATGTCGCTGATGGCGAACTCCTCGGCCAGGTGATCGATCAAGGCCCGTACCGAGGGCAGCAAACCGCGCCGCGACGGGAAGATCGCGTGCACAATGCCGCAGCGCGGGTGCCAACCCGGCAACAGCTCCACCAGCCGCCCGGCCACCAGGTCCTCGCGCACCGCCACCCGCGGCAGGTGCGCGATGCCCACGCCGGCGACGACGAAATGACGCAGTGCGAACAGGTCGTCGGTGACCATGCGGGGCGTATGCGGGATGACGATACTGTGGCTGGTGTCCTCGCCCTGGAACAGCTCCCAGTGGTATTCGCGCTGGGCGCTGCCCCAGTGCAGGCTGGGCAGCGTGCCGAGCAGTTGCGGGTCGAAGCCTTTGGGCAGTTGCTCCAGATACTGCGGCTGGCCGACCAGGCATTGGGTACTGTTGCTCAGCACCTTCATCACCATGTCGGTGTTTTCCAGTGGCGGGAAGCGCACCCGCAGAGCGACGTCGAAACCTTCGTGCAGCAGGTCGACGCGGCGGTTGGTGCTCTCGATGAACAGTTCCACCTGCGGGTACTTGAGCATGTAGCGGGTCAGCATCGGCCCGACCCAGGAGTTGAGCAGGGTCGTCGGGCAGCTGATGCGTACCAGGCCGCGCGGTTCGCTGCGGTTGCGTTCGATGATCTCCGCCGCGCCCTCGGCTTCCACGCGCATGGCCAGGCAGCGGTTGTAGTAGGCCTGGCCGATCTCGGTGAGCGAACAATGGCGGCTGGTGCGGTGCAGCAGGCGCACGCCCAGGCGGTCTTCAAGGTCGGCGATGCGCCGGCTGAGCTTTGACTTGGGCATGTCCAGCGCCCGCCCGGCCGGGGCGAAACCGCCATGCTCGACTACCTGGGTGAAGTAGTAGAGGGAGTTAAGGTCTTCCAATGATCGGTCTCCGGGTACTTGGTTGCCTGTGCCGGCCCTTTCGCGGGTAAACCCGCTCCCACAGGTGCTGCACAGCGCTCAAGCCCGGCGCTATCCCTGTGGGAGCGGGTTTACCCGCGAAGAGGCCGGTACAGCCCCTGCAAATCCATCGTTCATATATCAGAACGCTAAAGCCAAATTCTGCTATCTACCGCCGTAAAGGTGATGATTTTAATCTGTGCCCATCAACACGAAACACCCCGGATTGCTGAAAAATTCATAAACCTTAGGAGCACAGACCATGAGCAAATTCACCTACAACCGCCTGAACAAAGACGACGCCGCTGTCCTGCTGGTCGACCACCAGGCTGGCCTGCTGTCGCTGGTGCGTGACATCGAGCCGGACGCGTTCAAGAACAACGTGCTGGCGCTGGCCGACCTGGCCAAGTTCTTCAACCTGCCGACCATCCTCACCACCAGCTTCGAGCAAGGCCCCAACGGCCCGCTGGTTCCCGAGCTGAAAGCGCTGTTCCCAGATGCCCCGTACATCGCCCGCCCAGGCCAGATCAACGCCTGGGACAACGAAGACTTCGTCAAGGCAGTGAAGGCCACCGGCAAGAAGCAGCTGATCATCGCCGGCGTGGTGACCGAGGTCTGTGTGGCCTTCCCGGCGCTGTCGGCCTTGGAAGAAGAGTTCGAAGTGTTCGTGGTGACCGACGCATCTGGCACCTTCAACTCCATGACCCGCGACGCCGCCCACGACCGCATGAGCCAGGCCGGTGCACAGCTGATGACCTGGTTCGGCGTGGCCTGTGAACTGCACCGCGACTGGCGCAACGACATTGAAGGGCTGGCGGCGCTGTGCTCCAACCATATTCCGGACTATCGCAATCTGATTACCAGCTATAACGCTCTGACTGCGGCTAAGTAACATCAAGCAACTTGATGGATGGCCTCTGCCGGAGGCCATTGTTGACTAGGGCCAAGAGTGTTGTTAGCGTTTCACCTGAGCGCGAAACCAGCTGCCATTCAGCGGCATTAGCTGGTGTAGGAACCCCGTCGATGGCTGAATCATCAGCGTCGGGTGAGACCTCCACACCCCGGCTTGAGGGTGTGTATATGAATATCAAGCACGGACATAGGGCCACTGGTGACAGTGGCCCTTTTCGTTGCTCGCCAGAAAGGTGTACCGCTTGTAAAGCAGCTTACCGTGGCGATGCTTGTTCAGTGCCTTTGCATCGCATTGCATGAAATTCCACAGCATTTTGCCTCTATCGAGCGTCACGACCACCAGCCTCTGCCGCTTGGTTTCGTAGACGCCAATGAAGGCCAGCCTGTGGGTGCGATTGGTGTAGGCGACCTGCCAGATCTCAAATGGTCCGAGCAGCGTATCCAGCGCTACTTTCACATAGCGTTCTCGGGCGTCTTGCCGCTTTTCGAAGATGTGATAGAGACAGCTCCGCTGAATCCGAACATCACCCATTGGGCGTTTTGACAGTTACAACACCGGCTTTATCTGTATCCAAACCCAGATACTGTGCAGCGAATTCAATTGCGGAGTCATGCGAATCGGCAGCAGCCAGCTCTTCGATAGCCTGGGCACGTAATTCACGTGCAAGCGTTCTGAGGTCCGGTAGTTTTTCATCCAGCCAAGTGCTCTGGCCTTTCTTCTCGGCGATCTTCGCGACTGGGTTGTTGGGGCTCAATGCAATACCTGGCTGCGACCAGTGTCGCTGACGCGATGGCGGCAAGTGAGCCTAGGGAGAAGGGTTTCCTCGAACAATCAGACGGGGAGTGACTCGTCTTGTAGGGCGTTTCCTAAATGGGGTTCCAGCAGTCCCGCTATCGCGAGGCAAAAAAAAGAGGGCTGAGCCCTCTTCCTATGTTTATGCGCCTTCCTTCAATCCGCATCCGAAGCAAACAACCGCTCCAACTCCACCCGCGCCTCCTTGGCCGTCTGCATTACCTTGGCCCGGTCATCGCGCACCTGCCCCTGGGCCACCAGCACCTCTTCGTCATGCTGGGTAAACCGCTCGATGCGGTCTGCCGCCTGTTCGTCGCTCAAGCCCAACCCCACCAATGCCCGGCGGGTCATCTCGAGACTGGAGTAGAACGTCTCGCGAATCGGTTCGGCACCGGCATCCACGAGTTTGTGCACATGCTGGCGGTTACGCGCTCGGGCGAGCACTTTCAGGTGCGGGTACAGGCGTTTGACCCGCTCTGCCGTATGGATGGCGGCCTCCGGATCATCGATGGTGATGATGAAATACTCCGCCTCACCCACCTTGGCCGCATGCAGCACCTCAGGCCGCAGCGGGTCGCCGTAGAACACCGGCACCTGTTCGAACATGCGCGTCATCTCGATGGTGTCCACCGATGTTTCCAGGGCAATGAACGGGATCTTCTGGGCGCGCAGGATGCGCGCGACGATCTGGCCCATGCGGCCCATGCCGACGATCACCACCCGTGGCGTGTCGGTCTGGATCTGCTTGTACTGCTCAGGCACTTCACGCACCGCTTGCGGGCGCTTGAGGGCGCGGGCGCAGCCAATCATCAACAGCGGGGTAATCGCCATCGACAGGGTGATGGTCATCAACAGCAGGTCGTAGGTCTGGGTATCGAACAGGCCCTGGTCCTTGCCCAGCTTGAACACCACGAAGGCGAACTCGCCACCTGCGGCCAGCACCATGCCCAGGCGCAGCGCACTGGCGCTGCTCAGGCCACCGGCCAGACGGCCGACGCCGATCAGCAGCACCAGCTTCACCGCCACCAGCAACAGGGTCAGGCCCAGCAGCACCAACGGCATCTCCAGCAGCAGGCGCAGGTTGGCCCCCATGCCGACGCTGATGAAGAACAGCCCCAGCAGCAGGCCCTTGAACGGTTCGATCTGCGATTCCAGCTCGTGGCGGTACTCCGAATCGGCCAACAGCAGGCCGGCAAGGAACGCACCCAGGGCCATGGAGATACCGGCTTGTTCCATCAGCCAGGCGGTGCCGATCACCACCAGCAATGCGGTGGCCGTGGACACTTCCGGCAGGCGCGTGCGGGCCACGGCGCGAAATACCGGGCGCAGCAGGTAACGGCCACCGACGATGACCACGGCGATGCTGGCGAACACCTTCAGGCCATGCCCCAGGCTATCGCCACCGCTGGTGTCCGGACCGCTGGCGGCCAGCAGCGGGACCAGGGCAATCAGCGGGATCGCGGCAATGTCCTGGAACAGCAGGATGGCGAACGCCAGGCGGCCGTGTGGCGCGTTGAGCTGCTTGCTCTCGGCCAGGCTCTGCAGGCCGAGGGCGGTGGACGACAAGGCCAGGCCCAGGCCGAGCACGATGGCTGCCGGTAGCGTCTGGCTGAAGCCGAACAGGGCGATGGCGCCGATCACTGCGCCGGTCAGCAGCACCTGGGCGGTACCGACACCGAACACCGCCTTGCGCATCAGCCACAAGCGCTTGGGCGACAGTTCCAGGCCGATGATGAACAGCAGCAAGACCACGCCCAGTTCGGAAATGTGCGCCACGCTTTCGGTATCGCGGATCAGGCCGAGTGCCTGCGGGCCGATGATCACCCCGGCAAGCAGGTAGCCGAGCACGGCCCCCAGCTGCAGGCGCTTGGCCAGGGGGACAGCGAGGACCGCCGCGAGCAGGAAGATCACGGCGGTTTGCAGAAGGCTGCCTTCGTGTGGCATTGGCTCGTACTCCATGAGCTGCCGGGGCAGCATTAGACCAGTTTGGCGGACAATTCTGGGGGTTGTGATGGAGTCGGACAATCTGCTATTGCGGAGAAACATTGTCCCGGCCCAGGTGACAACCTGTGGTGGTCTCTTCGCGGGCACGCCCGCTCCCACAGGTACAACACTGCCCCTGAGGCCAGTGTTATCGCTGTGGGAGCGGGCGTGCCCGCGAAGAAGGCAGCGCAGATCCGACTATTCACCGCCACCAAACTGTGCCCGATACTGCGCCGGCGTCATGCCAATCCGTTCACAGAACACCTTGCGCATGTGCCGGTCGCTGCCAAACCCGCACCGTGCTGCCACCACCTTCAATGGCAGGTCACTGCCTTCCAGCAACTTGCGCGCGCGGTCGATGCGCGCGTTCTGCAGGTACTGCAACGGCGTGATGCCCACCTCGCGCTGGAACGTGCGGGCAAAGTTGCGCCCACTCATGGCCACCAGGTCGGCCATCTTCTGCACGGTGAACGCCTGCTCGATATGGTCGACGATGTATGCCTGTACCCGGGCAATCGGCGAGTCATCCCGCGGCACCGCCGCCAGCAACGGCCCATAGGGCGTTTGCCCGCCCTGGCGATGACGGGCGACCAGCAGCACTTTGGCCACGTCCAGGGCCAGCGCCTTGCCGTGATCTTCGGCGACCACCGCCAATGCCAGGTCGATACCTGCGGTGATGCCGCCCGACGTGATCAGGCAACGGTCGATCACATAGATCTGCTCGGTTTCGACCTTGGCCTGGGGAAACGCCTGGGCCAGGCGCTCTACGTAGTTCCAGTGGGTGGTGCAGCGATAGCCATCCAGCAGCCCGGCCCGCCCCAGCAGGAACACGCCGGTACAGATGGCGCCGAAGCGCCTGGCCCGGCGCACGGCCTGGGGCAGCCAGTGCTCGATCCCGGGCAGCGCGATGTCATAGGCCCCCGGGCCGCCAGGCACCAGCAGCAGGTCGACGGATTCCGGCAGGTCTTCCAGGCGCCGGTCAGCCAGCACTTTCAGGCCGCATGAGCCACGCACCGCTGCTGGTCCCTCGGCCAAGGTCAGCAGCCGGTACTGCCGTTCTGCAGGCAGGAACCGGTTGGCAATGGCGAATGCATCCATGGGGCCGGTGACATCCAGCAGCAACATATCGTTGAACAGCACCATGGCCACGGTGCGGTGGGCGGGTTTTTCCTGCATGCCTCTTTCGCCTTGAATGCCGGCCACTGGCAGCGGCCGGAAGCTGAATACGAAACGCATCTTAAGGTATCGGCAAAACAGCCTGGGCCAGCAGCGCACAATTAACAACAATTCAGGTTTGGCTCAGGACTTTGTCATGCGCCGGGGGCGAGACTTCCTGCCATTGAACAGGAGAGTTGCCATGCACCCTGGGACGCCCGAAGCGCCGCTGCAAACCCCCGGCGCACTAACGCCCGCGCGGCTGCGCCGGGCCAAGGAACTGATGTTGCACAGCCCGTTGTCGATCATCGAGATCGCCACGGTATGCAACCTCACCCGCAGCCATTTCTCCCGCGCGTTCAAAGTAGCTACCGGCCTGTCGCCCCAGGCCTGGCGCCTGCTGGCGCGCATGGAAAAGGCCAAGCGCCTGCTCGCCACCGAGGCGCCCATCACCCACGTGAGCCTGGAATGCGGCTTTTGCGACCAGGCCCATTTCACCCGCGCCTTCAGCCGTCTGGTCGGCCAGCCGCCGAAGGCCTGGCGTCAGGCGCAGGTACTTTCTTAAGCCAAAGCTATCCGCCGGTATAACCCCTGCGGAGAGTGCCGGCCCGTTATCCCAACCCAAGGAGTCACCCCCATGAGCCAACCCGATTACAAGCGCTTGAACAAAGACGACGCCGTGGTGCTGCTGGTCGACCACCAGACCGGCCTGATCTCGCTGGTACAGGATTTCTCGCCCAACGAGTTCAAGAACAACGTGCTGGCGCTGGGCGACCTGGCCAAGTTCTTCGGCCTGCCGACCATCCTCACCACCAGCTTCGAGCAAGGCCCGAACGGCCCGCTGGTGCCCGAGCTGAAAGAAATGTTCCCGGACGCGCCGTACATCGCCCGCCCAGGCCAGATCAACGCCTGGGATAACGAAGACTTCGTCAAGGCAATCAAGGCCACTGGCCGCAAGCAGCTGATCATCGCCGGTGTGGTGACCGATGTGTGCGTGGCTTTCCCGACCCTGTCGGCGCTGGCGGAAGGCTTTGAAGTGTTCGTGGTGACCGATGCCTCGGGTACCTTCAACGAGACCGTGCAGCAGGCGGCCTGGGTGCGCATGACCCAGGCGGGTGCGCAGATGATGAACTGGTTCTCGGTGGCCTGTGAGCTGCATCGCGACTGGCGCAACGACATCGAAGGGCTGGGCAACCTGCTGTCGCAGCGCATCCCCAACTACCGCAACCTGATGAACAGCTATGCGGCCTTGAGCTCGCGTTGATGTAGACCTGCGCCGGCCCCATCGCGGGTTTATCCGCGAAGGGGCCGGTACAGGCTAGGCTCTGTACGAAAAGCCTTGATACTTGTTCATGCTGCGTTGAAAACAGCCTCGGAATGCTCATGTACTCCAGTACACTCCGCTTCCTCGGCTGTTTTCGCCTTGCCTGACCTGCGTCTCAAGACTTTTCGTACAGAGCCTAGGAAGGATTCACCGGCAGGGTGAAACGAATCCGGCAGCCACCCAGCTGCGACACCAGCGCCTGCAACTGCCCGCCGTGCGCCTGGGCCACCGAGCTGCAGATCGCCAAACCCATGCCCATGCCACCGGTCTTGGTGGTATGAAACGCATCGAAGACACGCTCGCGCTCGTCCGCAGCGATCCCCGGCCCATTGTCGTCCACGCAGATCTCCACGCCATCTTCGACCAGCGCCGAGGCAATCCGCAGCAGCCCATCGCTGCGATACCCCGCCAACGCCTCCAGGGCATTGGTGATCAGGTTGAATACCAGCTGTTGCAACTGCACCGGGTCTGCCATCACGCACACCCCGGCCTGCAACTGTGTCTGCACGTCGACCCGGCTCCTGGTGGCATCGGCCGAGGTCAGGCGCACCACCTCGCGGATCAGCTCGTCGAGCTTAACCGCCTTGAGTTGCATCGGCGACTGCTTGGCCAGCGCCCGCAACGCCCGCACGATGTTGGCGGCCCGTTCGCTGTCATTGCGGATGTCTTCCAGGCCGGCAATCGCTTCTTCCAGGTCGGGTTTGGCGCGTTTCAGCCAGCGCAGGCTGGCTGCGGCGTTGGAAGCGATACCCAGCAGCGGCTGGCTGATTTCGTGGGCGATGGATGCCGACAGCTCGTTCATCACCTGCAGGTGCGCGCTGCGCGCCAGCTCGGCCCGCGAGCGGCGCAGTTCGGCTTCCATCTGGGCGCGGGTCTGGTTGTCTTCGGCCAGGCGGGTATAGAACTTGGCGGTTTGCAGCGACACCGCTGCCTGTGAGGCGAGGATTTCCAGCATGGCCAGGCGCTGGCTGCCGAACAGGTTCGGCACCAGGCGGTTTTCCAGGTACACCAGGCCGATCAGCACGCCCTGGATTACCAGTGGCAGGCACAGCACCGAGCGGGCATTGCGCGCCTGCAACTGCTGGCGGAAAGCCTCCGGGCAATCGCTGAGCGCATCGTTGAGTACCAGCGGCTTGCGGGTGCGCATGGTGGCGTTGATGACCGACAGCGGCGCCTGGGTCATGAACTTCTGGCAATTGTCCATGCTCACGTGCAACCCGTCATCGTCGATGTAGGCGAGGGCGGCCATCTGGAACTCGGCGCCGCTGACGATCAGCAACACACCATGATCGGCGCCGGAGTGCTGGGTCAGGTGGCCCATCAGGGTTTCGATCAGGCCTTCGAGCAGCACTTCCTCGGACAGCGCGCGCGCGGCTTCGATGCCGGCTTCCAGGTCCAGCTTGGCCTGCTGGGTGGCGCGATAGGTCTCCTGGATTGGCTGGGTGCGCAGGAACGGGTGCAGCGTCTCCAGCTGGTGCACCTTGCCGGTCGCGCCCCAGATATGGAAGCAGTCGCGGGCGATTCGCAGGTGCAGGTTGGCGCCGGAAATCAGGCCGCTGGGGATGCACACCTCGGCCAGTTGTTCATGGGCCAGCGCCTGCTCGTGGATGAAGCCGGCGGCGGTGGCAGCGATCTGCGCCTGGTCGAAGCAGCGGATCGCGGCCAGGCCGTCGCCTTCGAGCTTGGCGATCACGCCTTCGACCAGCAGCAGCTTGTTGCGGAAGGTGGCCGGGTTGAATCCGGCCCAACGGCTGAAGCGTTCACGCACGGCCTGCAGCTCGCGCAGCTTGTCGGCCAGGCAGCCGGGTGCCTCCGGGCTGCCCAGGGCCAAGCCGCGGAACAAGTGGTAGTCGGCCAGGTTGATATGCGCCGGTGCTGCCCACGCGTTGTCAGCGGCCAGTGCCAGGTTGCGCATGGCCTGCGCAATATTGCCCATGTAGAAGGCGCCCATGCCGCTGAACAGGTGCTGGAAGAACCGCGTGGTGGGCGATTTCGACGGGCTAGCCGAGGCCGGGCAGGGCATGCCGCTCAGGGTGGCGACGACCGCTTGCTGGGCCTGCAGGATCTGTTCGACATCGCGGTAGCCGTGGCGGCGCACGGTGGCCAGGCCTTGCGCCACTTCGTCGATCACTTCCGGCAGATAGCGGCCCATGAACAGCGAGTCGGAAACCAGGTGGTTGCAGGCATAGCAGCTCATTGCCAGATCGCCGCTCAGGCGCGCTGAATCGACCGCATCCAGCGCAGTGCGGCGGGCGAACTCCATGGGCGAAGTCCAGGCGCTGACCTGGTCCAGGGCCAGCAGCACGCTGGTCAAGTCAGCCTCGAAACCGTGCCGTTCGATCAGCTTGAGCGCGGCCAGGCAGCAGGCATGGCCGTCATGGTAAGCGCCGAACCGCTCGGCAATCATTACCCCATACCAGGCCATGCCGTAGGTACTGCCTGGGGCAACGCCGTGCAGCAGCGATATCTCCATGAGTTTGGCCAGGTGCAGGAAGCAGATGTCGTCCTTCACGAAAAACGATGATGACAGCGTGGCCAGCAGGCTGATCGCAACCGTTACCTCCTCCGAGTCGGTGCGCGGCAGCGATTCCAGGCAATGCCGGCCTTGTTGTTCGACCAAAGCCTGTACCTGGGCATGACTGGCCTCGACCTGTTGCCAATCGACGCCCCGTACCGGGCTCATACCCAGCAAGTCCAGGCCGGACAGGGCGCTGTCGATAGCCGCCTGATAGTCGCCGCGCAGGGTTTGCAGCAGCGCCTGCAGCCGGCACGCTCGTGCCTGGTCCAGCAACGAGCGTGCGCGCTGGCGGCACTCGGTGAGGCGCGCCTCGGCGGTGCCCGTCCGCGACAGCTGGATATCGCACTCGGTCGCCATGCAGGCGATGGCAAAGCCATGCGTGGCGCGGCTTTCCCGCGAGGCACAGTGGTGCAGCAACTGCTCGGCGGTGTGCAGATAGTCAGCGGCTTGCTCGAAGGCGCCGCCGTCGCGTGCGCGTGCTGCGGCTTCGCGCAAAAGCTGCAGGAACGCTTCGCAGTCATCCGCTGCAAACCCGCATGGGCTGGCGCGTTGCAGCTGGCTGGCGAGTTCGAACAGCACCTCGTGCAGGTACTCTGGCCAAGCCTTGCGCATGGCCAGGGCAATGCGGGCATGCAGCGAGGGGCGCTCGTGCTCGGCGGTCAGCGCGTAAGCGGCTTCCATCACGCGGTCATGCGTGAAGCTCAGGCCGTTCTGGCCCGGTTGCAGGAAACCCGCGCCAATCAAGGCTTTCAACGGTTCGCCTGGCGGCTGCGCGAGCACCTGCCGGAGCAGGCGTTCATCGCAGCGGCTGCCCGCCGCGCTGGCGACCCGCAACAGCTCGCGTTGCGCTGCCGGCAGGCGCGCCAGGCGCTGCACCATCAGGTCGGCGACATTGTCGGCGTAGCAGTGTCGGGCCACGGCCTGCAGGGACCACGACCAGCGCATGGCCTGGGTGTCGAAGGTGAACAGCTGGTCTTCGACCATGGCCTTGAGGATCTGGTTGATGAAGAACGGATTGCCGGCGGTCTTGTCGTGCACCCGTTCGGCCAGCGGCAACGCGTCCGCGGTGGCGACGTGGTAGCGCTCGCCAATCAGCTCGGTCACCGCCTCCACAGCCAACGGCTGCAGGCTCAGCGTGGTGCTGCGCAGCGCTGCGGGTATGGCCAGCGGCGCGCTGCTGGCGCACGCGTCGTTGCAGCGGGCGAAAATCAGCAACAGGTTATCGGGCGCGTCAGCCAGCAGTTGGGCCAGCAGTTGCCGGCTGGCGTCGTCGGCCCATTGCAGGTCGTCGAAGAACAACACCAGCGGTTGCCCAGGGCGGCTGAACACCTGCAGGAATTCGACGATCGCGTGCAATTCCTTGTGCAGCGCAAGGCGCGTGAGCTTGGCCGGTAGTTGGGGCAGCGGGCCGAGGATGAGTTGCAAATCCGGCGCCAGTTTGCCGAGCAGGCGGCCATGGCCTTTGATGCGGCGCAGGATCTCGCGACGCAGGGTGTCGAGGTCCTGGCTGTTGGTGGCCAGCAACTGGGTGGTCAGCGCACCGAGGATTTCCACCCAGGGCGTGTAGGGCACGGCCTGGGCCAGGCTGTTGCATTTGCCGACGGCCCGGTAGCCCTCGACGTCGGCCTTGAGTGCGGCTTCGACCAGGCTCGACTTGCCCATGCCGGCAGCACCGTTGACGAGCAGTACCTGTGGCTTGCTGTCGCGGCGCATGGCCTTGAGCAGCAGGGCGATGGCTTGCTGTTCGGCGCTGCGACCATACAGGCGTGCGCGGCTGGGTGCGACCGGGTCGGCGCAGCCTGGAGTGAAGGGCGCTATGGCTTGCGTGGCTGCCCACTGCCGCTGGCAGTGAGCCAGGTCCACTGCAAGGGCGCGCGCGCTCTGGTAACGGGCGTCCGGCTCTTTGGCCAAGGCCTTGGCCAGGATCAGGCTGAGGGGGTGTGGCACGTCGCTGTTCACATCGCAGGCCGCTCGCGGCTGTACGCCGGCATGCAGCTGGCGCCAGTGCTGGGTGTCGCGCCCGGCCAGCGGCAGCTCGCCCAGCAATAGCTGGTAGAGGATTGCGCCCAGGGCATAGATGTCACTGCGGCGGTCGCTGCTGCTACCGTGCGGGCAAACCTGTTCGGGTGCCAGGTAGGCCCAGTTGCCGGGCGGGGTACCCTGTTCGCTGATCCGCTGTGCCGGGTCGGCGCGAAAGAAGCCCAGCCGCACCCGCTGCTGGGCACGCAGGCACACATGCTCGGGCTGCAGCGCACCGTGCAGTACATTGCGTTCGTGCGCCAGCGCCAGTGCATGCGCCGCATTCACTGCGATGTCGAGAAACGGCGTCAGCGCCACGGGGCCTTCAGCGATCAGGTCGGCGACTGAGCGGCCAGCCGGATACACCAGCAACGGGCCTTCGGCCGAGCGCACGAATGCCGACGGGATCACCGCCCACTGCGGGTCCAGTTGCAGGCGGTAGTCACGTTCCAGGCGCTGGCAGGCAGTGGGGGCCTCGAGCGGGGCGCGCACCGCAATCCAGGCCTGGTGGGTAGCCGGGTCGCGCAGGCGGAAGTAACTGAGCTCACCTTCCTGGCCCAGTGCGCTGATCTCGCATCGGTTCAGCCAGCCCTCATCGATTGACTGGTCGTAATCGATGGGCCTGTGGGCAAGGCGTTCATCGAGCATAGAGCACCCCCTGCTAGCGACATCCCGAGGCGCGAGTATACGCAGCGAGCCCAGCAAGGATGCGGGTTGCAGCTTGCTTGGCAGGAACGGGCACGCTGTTGTCCGTTATCGTCCCCTTGGGGCTGGCGGGCTTTTGTATAGTCCTCAAGCCAACCTATCCCTCGGGATAATTGTCTGAACGCGTACGCTGGCCTAGGCTGCCCAGGCAGCGAAAACGCCCGTGCCCGCGCGAGGAAGCCATGATCCGAATAGGCAATGCCCAGGTGTCGCTGGAGCGGCGCGAAGTCTTTGTCGACGGCAAGCCGATCCTGCTGGGTGGGCGTGCGTTCGAGGTACTGGCCACTTTGATCAGGGCCAACGGCCGGGTCGTCGGCAAGGAAGAGCTGTTCAGCCAGGTGTGGGCCGGCACGGTGGTCGAGGACAATAACCTGCAGGTACAGGTGTCCTTGCTGCGCAAGGCCTTTGGTGACCGTGGGCTGATCCAGACCGTGCCGCGTCGGGGTTATCGCCTGGCCGCCGAAATCAGCCTCGAAGTGCCAGGCCAGGCGATGAGCAAGGCATTGCTGCGCAGCGTGGCCGAGACCGTCGAGCCGCTTGGTGAGCGCTTGGAGGTGCCGGTGCTGGTCGTGGATGACGACCCGTCGGTGCGCAATGCTCTGGGCCGCCTGTTGCGCTCGCAGGACATCCCGCATCACTTGTTTGCCAGTGCCGAGGCGCTGTTCGAAGGCTGCCTGGAAACGCCCTGTGCCTGCCTGCTGCTGGACATGCACCTGCCCGGCACCAGCGGCCTGGAGGTACAGGAGGCACTGCGCCGGCTGGCGTTGCCCTGGCCGATCGTGTTCATGACTGGCTTCGGCACCATCCCGATGACCGTCCAGGCCATGCGTGCCGGGGCGGTGGAATTCCTGACCAAGCCGTTCGAGGAAGACCAGTTGCTGACCCTGTTGCAGGCGGTGCGCAGCCGTGCCGTGACCGAGGGGCGCAAGTGGCACCACGCGCGGCAGGTCGAGGAAAAGTACCAGCGCCTGACCCAGCGTGAACGCCAGGTGTTCTCGCTGGTGGTCGGCGGTTTGTCGCACAAGCAGATCGCCCGGCAGATCGGCACCAGCGAGGTGACCACCAAGGTGCACAAGAAGAACATCATGAACAAGATGCAGTCCCGCTCGCTCGTTGAGCTGGTGGCCATGCACAACGTCCTCGGAGCACGACCTGAGGGCCTGGGCGGCGCATGAGCAGAGGGGTGTGCATCGTCGACGACGATGCGTCGGTGCGTAAAAGCCTGGCCAACCTGCTGCGTTCGGCGGGCTTCGAGACCCTGACGTTTGCCGCGGGGGAAGCCTTCCTGGCATCGCCACTGGCGGGCGAGGCGGGCTGTGTGTTGCTGGACCTGAAGATGCCGGGCATGAGCGGGCTGGAGGTACAGCGTGAGCTGGCGCAGCGGAGCTGGCGTTTGCCGGTGATCTGCATGTCGGCGCACTGGGATGATGGCTCGGTGCAGGCGGCGATGGGGCAGGGGGCGCTGGCCTGCCTGGGCAAGCCGTTTTCTGAAGAGGTGTTGCTCAAGGCGGTAGAACAGGCACTCGCCGGTAGCCGGTGATGCGCGGGCTCCGCACCAATACGGCAGTCGACCCAGCACATCTGCACAATCAATTTACCTGGCGCTGCGCAATGCTCCCGGGCTGATCGACCAGAGAGCCAGAGTCATGCCTCGCCTGAAGCCTTTCCTTGATGCCCCATCGCCACGCCTGACCGACAGCGGCCTGTTGTTCCTGCGGGTCATGGCCGCCTTGCTGCTGCTGTTCATCCATGGCCTGCCCAAACTGTTGAATTGGAGCGCAGAGCTGCAGCGCATTGAGGACCCCTTCGGTCTTGGCGCATCGCTGACGTTGGGGCTGGCAGTATTTGCCGAAGTGGTCTGCCCGCTGCTGCTGATGCTGGGGGTGGCCGCACGCCTGGCTTGCCTGCCGGTGCTGGCGGTATTGCTGATAGCGCTGGTGGTGGTGCACCCGGACTGGACGCTGGAGCAGGGGCAGTTTGCCTGGTTGCTGGTGGCCCTTTATGGCGGGCTTGCCTTGACCGGGCCGGGAGCCTATTCGGTTGCCGGGCTTTGCTGCCGGAGCAAGGTTGCCTGACGGATGTTTAGGCCGCTTTGCGACCCATCGCCGGCAAGCCCCACAGGTAAAGCGCAGCCCTGACAAGCTAACTGCTCCCCGGCCGGTACTGCAGGGCCTCGGCCAGGTGCGCCCGGCCAATTGCCTGGCTACCTTCCAGATCGGCCAGTGTTCGCGCCACCTTCAGCAAACGGTGCGCCGCGCGCAACGACAGGGTCAGCCGTTCACACGCACTCTCCAGCCAGGCCTGGTCTGCCGCTGCCAGTCCGCAATTACGGCGCAGCCCGTCAAGGTCTAGAAACGCATTGGCGCATCCTTGCCGTCTTTGCTGGACGTCCCGTGCCTCGGCAACCTTGGCGGCGACGTCGGCACTGGTTTCACCGCAAGGCTGGTTGTTCAGCGTGGTGCTCTCGCGGGCCACGGTCAGGTGCAGGTCGATACGGTCCAGCAACGGCCCGGACAGCTTGTTGCGGTACCGCGCGATCTGCTCGGTGCTGCAGCGACAGCGCCCGGTGGGATCGCCCAGGTAGCCACAAGGGCACGGGTTCATTGCCGCCACCAACTGGAACCGGGCGGGGAAGCGCACCTTGTCGCGGGCCCGGGCAATCACGATCTCGCCGGATTCCAGGGGCTCGCGCAGCACTTCCAGTACCCGCCGTTCGAATTCCGGCAGCTCATCCAGAAACAGCACACCATGGTGGGCAAGGGTGATTTCGCCCGGCTGCGGTCGGCTGCCGCCACCGACCAACGCCGGGCCGGAGGCCGAGTGGTGCGGATGGCGAAAGGGCCGCTGCGGCCAACTGCTCAGCGGTGTATGGCCACTCACCGAGCGGATCGCAGCCACTTCCAGCGCCTCGTGCTCGTCCAGCGGCGGCAGCAGCCCCGGCAGGCGGCTGGCGAGCAAGGTCTTGCCAGTGCCGGGTGGCCCGGTGAACAACAGGTTATGCGCCCCGGCCGCGGCCAGCAGCAATGCGCGCTTGGCCGCCAGCTGGCCTTGCACCTCGCTCAGGTCCGGGTAGGGGCGTTGCTGCAGTATCAGGCCGTTGGCGGCATAAGGCGGCAGTGGTACCTGGCCGTTCAGGTGGGCGACCAGTTCCAGCAGATGCCCCACCGCATACACCACCAGACCGCCAGCCAGGCTGGCTTCCTCGGCATTTTCCCGCGGCACCACCAGCGCCCTGCCTGCATCGCGTGCTGCCAGCGCTGCGGGCAGCACGCCCTGAACCGGGCGCAGCTTGCCAGACAAAGCCAGTTCACCCAGGCATTCAAGTTCGGTTAACGGCGCCGTTGGCACCTGGCCATCGGCGGCCAGGATGCCCAGGGCAATGGCCAGGTCGTAGCGCCCGCCATCCTTGGGCAGGTCGGCGGGCGCAAGGTTCTGGGTGATGCGCCGCGGCGGGTAGTTCAGCCCGGAATTGACAATGGCGCTGCGCACCCGGTCCTTGCTTTCCTTGACCGTGGTTTCCGGCAGGCCGACCAGGGTGAGATGGGGCAAACCATTGGCCAGGTGAGTTTCGACACTGACCGCTGGTGCCTGTACGCCCACCTGGGCGCGGCTATGGACGAGGGCTAGGGACATGGACGCTCCGTTGTCGCTGGAAAAGGCCGCTTCCTGCGGCTTTGCAAGCATAGCGGGCACCCTGCAGGCCAGCGCAGGAAGTGTGCTTCCGGGTTTTGCGAGGCAGGTTTTGTTGCGGACTTTGATGCGCTGCAGAGAATGGATCCAATCACTTTGCGCAAGTGCCAGGTATGGCTTAGTGTTATTGGGCAACAGCGGTTGCCATGGGATGGCACCGCAGCTTCCTTCAAATGGACTTGAGGTGGTGCTCTCGTGCAAACGCTAACCCGCACGCGACAGGTAATCCGCGACCTGGTGCAGGCCAACGCATTCGTTGAACTCAACCGCTTTTTCGACACCCTCGAAGGGCAATGGCGGCAAGCCCCGCCCGGTGAATTTCCCCTCTATTTGGCAGCTGTCGAAGGGCATCTGCTGACCGACCTGGACTGCCAGGGTGACAAGGCCCTGAGCCAGGTGCTCAAGGCGTGGATCGACGCCTGCCCCAAGGCTTATCACCCCCAGGTGGTCATGGGCTTTCACTGCTTCCAGCGGGCTTGCCAGGTGCAGGAAAGTGGCAGGCACAACGCGGCGCGTGCGCTGGCCGTCGAGCAGATCTGCGAAACCGCGACCGCGCACCTGCTACGGGCCATGGGCCGCTCCACCCAGCCCGTGGCGGCAGCCATTGGCATGCTGCATGTCTGTGCCCGGTTTCGTGAGCCGGGCTGGCTGGCCGAACTGTTCCAAGGGCAGCCGGCGCGCTACCGGCCCAGCGCTCACGCTGATGTGGAAGTGCAAGAGGCCGTGGCCCCGATTCTGGTGAGGCACGGGTTGCAGCCATTGGCCGAACTGCCGCAGGCATTGCCAGCATGCCTGGGCTGGCGAGCCGAGCGCGAAAGCCAGGACCCTCGCTATTACTGGTTGCGCCATGCCCTGGCTGCGCGCCCCGGTTGCTTCGAGGCGGTTCAGGCCTTGGCTATTTACCTGCAGCCTCGACCGGGTACCAGCCCGGATGCGATCGAGTTGCTGGCCAATGGTCCGCTGTGCGAAGCGTGGGACGAGACCATGCGTAATGCGCTGCGCTGGATGCCTGTCGAAGAGCGGCTGACGCTGCCCCATGCTGACCAATTGCAAGCCATTGCCGAGTGGCAGCAGCTGTTCGAAGCCTGGTCGCAGCGCCCGCTGAGGCCCAGGGAGCGTGCCGTCCTGCTGGGCTGGCGCGGGGCGTTGTACAGCCTGGTGTTGCAAGACCCTTCTGGCGGCATGCGTGACATCGCCGCGAGCCTGGCGTGCCAGGCTGATCTTGCGGCCATTCCGGCCATGGGAGCGCCTTTTCGCTGTCTGGTCGAACTCATACTGCTGAACGGCATGACCGATGAAAAGCAGCTGTTACGCAGTGCCATCGAGCAGCTGTGCGAGGGCCGCTCGCATGCAGCCGCCTGCGCATTGCGTGCCGCCGGGCACCGCTTCGGCCTGTGGGGCTTGACACGTTCCGACGAACAGGCCAAAGCCTGGGTACAGATTGCGGTAAAGCGCCAGCGTGCGGGCCGGGCGCCGGGTTTCGGAGTGCTCGACGCGGCACGACTGCTGTGGGCAGGTAACCGGCATGAAGTGGCCTGCTATCTGTACGAACGTTTTGCCGAGCTGAACCTGCCGGGGGCGGCCCTTGCACTGTACGGCTTGTATCACGGCGAGCTGGGCGACACCCCTGAGCAATACCTGGATGACGAGGCGGCCCGGCACTGGCTGCAGCGCGCCGTGGAGGCGGGCAGCCGGCACGCCAAGTACGAACTGGCCCGTCTGCGCATGGAGGGCGATGAAGACCTCAACGATCGCGATGCCATGCTGGCGGTCCGGCATTTGCTGGTCGACGCGCTGGGCAACGCGCAGACCAATGCACAAGCGCGTTTGCACCTGGGGATCTTGTTGCGTCAGTTTGGCGAGCCGCAGGAGCGGGCCGAGGCGGTCGCCTACCTGCTGAGCCTGGTCGAGCACCCCGACCCATGGATTGCCGGGCGCGCCAGCGCCGAGCTGGGGCTGGCCTGGATGCAGGGGCGCGGTACCCGCAAACAAAGCCGTTTTGCCGCCATCGAATGGGTGAACCGGGCCGCCACCTTGCAGCCGGGGGATTCGGCCATCGGCGAAATCCAGGCCGAGATCCTCAATTCACGCAACCGGGTGAAGACCTTGTTCACCCAGTGCGGTGCGGCCTTGTTCCGCGGCACCCTGCACGCCAGCGAGCTGCCGCCCGTGTGAACGGTGCAGCCTGGAGGGGTTCAGGCGCGCACGTAGACCCAGGCAGTCAGGCCCGAGGCGAGGGTGACGGCGATGCGCTTGTAGTCAGCGACTTCATAGCGGTCGGCAGCCGCCAGCTCTTCTTCGCTGATCTGGAAGACCATGCCGGCGACGCTGTCGTCGGCCTGGCTGCTGGGGGACACGATGGGGTGGTGGGTCTTGCCGCTGGTCGCCAGCACGGCCGGGTCGGTAATTTCGACCCAGTCCTGCCGGTAGCCAGGCATCCGGTCGGCCTGGCCAGTCAGCTCGCGGCCGAAATTGGCCAGTTGCACGGCCTTGTCCTGCAAGGTGCCGTAGGAGAACAGCAGTACCGGGTATGCGCTGGAGGGCTGCATTCAGTTGTCCTGTGGGTTCGGGTTCAGCCGTGCTTCCAGCTCGGCTACTTGTTGTTCCAGGGCTTCGAGGCGGGCACGGGTGCGCGCCAGCACGACCATCTGGCTGTCGAATTCATCGCGGCTGACCAGGTCCAGCTTGCTGAAGGCACCTTGCATCAGCACCTTGAACTGGCTTTCCAGTTCGGCACGGGGCTGGGCGGTATCGCTGCTGAACAGGCGCGAGGCCTGGTCGCTCAGGGCGTCGAGGAGGGCTTTGGGCGCGAGCATGGTTCGGCTGTCCACTGATACTGGGAAATGGCCGGCAGTGTAACACGCACAAACCGGGCCTTTGAGTGGACGTTGGCCAGTGCTGCAGGAACGCGCAGTTGCACATTTTTCGAGCAAGGCGGCGAACCGCTACGCACCGAATTTGTGCATGTTTCCGGTGCTGGCGACTGGCCAATCCCCACTTGTTCCCATAAGCCGCTGTTTTCTCGTGGCTTGGTAGAACTGGCAAGGTTTCTGCAAAGACCACTACGAGCCATGCACTGATGCGGTTCTTTGTGACCAGGCAGTGCGCATGCGGAGCCGGATGCCGACGACGCGTTACAAAGCCAACTGCTGCGCTTAGACTTGAGACGGGTTTGTTTTCCTGGGGCAAGTCCACCAAATCGGGAGAGAGTTTCATGAAGCTAGTCACAGCCATCATCAAGCCGTTCAAGCTGGACGACGTGCGCGAGTCGTTGTCGGAAATCGGCGTGCAGGGCATCACCGTCACCGAAGTCAAAGGCTTCGGTCGGCAGAAAGGCCACACCGAGCTGTATCGCGGTGCTGAATATGTGGTCGATTTCCTGCCCAAGGTGAAGATCGATGTCGCCATCGATGACAAGGACCTTGATCGGGTAATCGAAGCCATCACCAAGGCAGCCAACACCGGCAAGATCGGTGACGGCAAGATTTTCGTGGTGAATCTGGAGCAGGCGATCCGAATCCGTACCGGCGAAACCGATACCGACGCGATCTAAGCAGCAAAAAAAGCCTCACCAAACCCAACGCCCCAGGAGAAAACAACATGACTCTGCGTAAGATCGCAGGGCTAGGAGCCCTATTGTCCCTCGTAATGCCCGGGCTTGCCCTGGCAGAGGAAGCTGCCCCAGCGCTGAACTCCGGCGACACCGCCTGGATGCTGACCGCAACGGCGCTGGTGCTGTTCATGACCATTCCAGGCCTGGCCTTGTTCTATGGCGGCATGGTGCGTTCCAAGAACGTGCTGTCGGTGATGATGCAGTGCTTTGCCATCACTGGCCTGATGAGCATTCTCTGGGTCATCTACGGCTACAGCATGGCCTTCGATACCAGCGGTATGGAAAAGGGCGTGCTCAACTTCAATTCCTTCGTCGGTGGCTTCTCCAAGGCGTTCCTCAGCGGCGTCACGCCCGGGAACCTGACCTCGGCCACCGCGCTGTTCCCCGAGGCGGTGTTCATCACCTTCCAGATGACCTTCGCCATCATCACCCCGGCGCTGATCGTCGGTGCCTTCGCCGAGCGCATGAAGTTCTCCGCGATGCTGGTATTCATGGGTATCTGGTTCACCCTGGTCTACGCGCCGATCGCCCACATGGTCTGGAGCGGTGACGGTGCCCTGATGTGGGACTGGGGCGTACTGGACTTCGCTGGCGGCACCGTGGTGCACATCAACGCCGGTGTCGCTGGCCTGGTCTGCTGCCTGGTGCTGGGCAAGCGCAAGGGCTACCCGACCACCCCGATGGCCCCGCACAACCTGGGCTACACCCTGGTGGGCGCGGCCATGCTGTGGGTCGGCTGGTTCGGCTTCAACGCAGGTTCGGCCGCTGCCGCCAACGGTACCGCCGGCATGGCCATGCTGGTGACCCAGATCGCGACTGCCGCTGCCGCACTGAGCTGGATGTTCGCCGAGTGGGTTGGCCACGGCAAACCGAGCGCCCTGGGTATCGCTTCGGGCGTGGTCGCCGGCCTGGTCGCGATTACCCCGGCTGCCGGTACCGTGGGCCCGATGGGCGCCTTGGTGATCGGCCTGGCCGCAGGTGTGATCTGCTACTTCTGCGCCACCAGCCTGAAACGCAAGCTGGGCTATGACGACTCGCTGGATGCCTTCGGCGTACACGGCATCGGCGGTATCGTCGGCGCCATCCTCACCGGCGTGTTCGCGGCCCCGGCACTGGGTGGCTTCGGTACCGTGACCGACATCGGCATGCAGGTCTGGATCCAGGCCAAAGGCGTGATCCTGACCGTGCTGTACACCGCCATCGTCACCTACGTGATCCTCAAGGTGCTGGATGTGGTGATGGGCCTGCGGGTCAACGAAGAAGAAGAGTCGGTCGGCCTCGACCTGGCTCAGCACAACGAACGCGGCTACAACCTGTAACCGCGGCGCGGTAAAAAACTTGCCCGGCTTGCCGGGCATTTTTTTTGCCAGATTTTTAGCATTTCGCGTACGGCAAACGGTTTATTCGCTACGTTTGCGACGTGGGCATAAAACTTACAAAACGTAGAGCGTTCAGGGTGCTTTGCTTTTTCTTCTGGCGCGCTAGAATGCGCGCCGAAGGGTGTTTGACAGTTGTCCGCACGCTTCGCCAGCCTTTGCTAGGCTTGCCAATAGCGAGTGGCCAGCAGGGGCTTATGGATTTGTCAGGTCCTGCCAGGAGCAGGGTCTGCTGGGTACCGCCTCCCATCAGGAGCGCCGACCCTAGGGCAGTGGCCTTACCACGGCCAGTTGAATTTTCACTGGTGGCTGCCGGTCTACGGCTGCACTGGTCTATAACTAACCTGCTTTTCGCAAGTCATGAGGTAGAACATGAGCGACGACGATCTGGAAAATGATGACCTCGAAGTAGGCGACGAAGACGAGGCTGATGATGGCCTTGAAGCTGCGGCTGATGATGTCGCCGAAGATGCCGGCGATGATGACAGCAGCCCGGCACCCACTGCCAAGGGCAAATCCAAGGCGGCCGTCTCGGTAGACGAGATGCCGAGCATGGAAGCCAAGCAGAAGGAACGTGATGCCCTGGCCAAGGCCATGGAAGAGTTCCTCGCTCGCGGTGGCAAGGTTCAGGAGGTCGAGGCCAACGTGGTCGCCGACCCACCCAAGAAGCCGGACAACAAGTACGGCAGCCGCCCTATCTGAGTGGCTGATCGTCAAGAAGCCCGCCGTCGCTGCGGGCTTTTTTGTGCCAGTTTCACAGCCTGTTCTTTGGCCCCTGTAGGAGCGGCCTTGTGTCGCGATAGGGGGGCGCAGCGCCCCCAAGGTTTCAGCTTCGCTGCATGAATTGATGGGGCCGCTTTGCGGCCCTTTCGCGACACAAGGCCGCTCCTACAGGGGTTCGCGAGGGGCAGGAGGGGAGTCTGTCAGCGCCAGCGCGCGAGCACGTCGGGTAGCTGCGACAGGCGCTGGATCTCGGCATCGGGCGCCTGATCGCCGATCCAGGCCTTGCCCTGCGGGTTGAACCACACCGCCCGCAGCCCGGCGCGCTGGGCGCCGGCGATGTCGTCGCCGGGGTGATCGCCAATGTGCACGGCGGCACTGGCTTCCACTTCACCGCGGCGCAGCGCCTCCAGGAATGGCGCCGGGTCGGGCTTGCCGATGCCGAGGTCTTCGGCACACAGGGCAAAGCGGAAATAATCGGCCAGGCCCAGCCGGCTCACGTCGGCATTACCGTTGGTTACTACACCCAGGGTGTAGTGGTGGCGCAGGATTTCCAGCACCGGCTGCACTTCCGGGAAGATCTCGACCTGGTGGCGGGCATGCAGGAACACTTCGAAACCTTCGTTGGCCAGCGCCTGCGCCTGCTTCTCGCTGTAGCCAACCTCTTCCAGGGCATGGAACAGCACCCGTCGGCGCAGGGCGCTGATACGGTGCTTGAGGCCAGGCTCGGCCTGCACCAGGCGCTCGCGGATGGCGAACAGGTGTTCCACCGGCACGCCACCGAGGATCGGGGCATTGGCTTCGAGCCAGTCGCGCAGCACCACTTCTGCGCTGGCAATCACCGGCGCGGTGTCCCACAGGGTATCGTCGAGGTCGAAGGTGATCAGCTTGATGCTCATGAGTCTGTGCCTTTGCTGCGTTTGGCCCGAGGGTGGGCGCTGTCGTACACCGCGGCCAGGTGCTGGAAGTCCAGGTGGGTGTAGATCTGTGTGGTGCCGATGTCGGCATGGCCGAGCATCTCCTGCACCGCGCGCAGGTCCTGGGACGATTCCAGCACATGGCTGGCGAAGGAATGGCGAAGCATGTGCGGGTGCAGGTGCTGGCCCAGCTCGCGCTCGCCAGCCGCCTTCACCCGCTGCTGGACTGCCCTTGGGCTGATGCGGTTGCCCTGGCGGGTGATGAACACCGCGCGGTCGCGTGGGTTGCCGATGCCGCGCAGGCGGTACCAGGCTTGCAGCGCTTCGCGGGCCTTGCGACCTACTGGCAATACGCGCGTCTTGCTGCCCTTGCCCAGCACCTGCACCAGGCCGGCGGCGAGGTCGAGGTGGTCGAGGTCGAGGTTGGTCAGCTCGGACAGGCGCAGGCCCGACGAATAGAACAGTTCGAGCATGGCCTGGTCACGGCGGGCGATGAAATCGTCGTCGACGCCACCATCCAGCAGTTGCAGAGCGCGGTCGGTGTCCAGGACCTTGGGCAACCGGCGTTCACCCTTGGGCGGGCTCAGGCCGCTGGCCGGGTCGTGCTGGCACAAGCCCTCGCGATTGAGATAGCGGTACAGGCCGCGTACTGCCGACAGCAGCCGCGCCAGGCTGCGCGAGGACTGGCCATGGTGGTGCTGGCGGGCGATCAGCTGGCGCAGTTGCTGGATCTGCAGCGCCGGCCAGCCGGCAATGCCATGTTCCTTGCAGTAGGCAACGACCTTGTCGAGGTCGCGACGGTAGCCCAGCAGGGTATGCTCGGACACCTGGCGCTCGTTGCGCAGGTGTGCGCAATAAGCCTCCAGCTGGCGTTCCATCAGCGTACCGGGCGTAGCGGCTGGGTTACGCGCGGCACAACGCGGCCAAGCACTTCGGCGATATAGCCGAGGAACAGGGTGCCGACGCTGCTCTTGTAGTGCTGCGGGTCGCGGCTGCCGATCGCCAGCACCCCGTGCAAGCCTTGATATTCCAGGGCAGCCACGGCGCTGGAGCCCACTTCTCGGCGCTGTTCTTCGCCAAACAGGAAGGCCAGCTCGTGCTCGCGCAGGTTGCCGCTGACGGTCTTGCCGCCGCCCAGCAGGGCGCCGATGGCCTGCTGCGCTTCGGCGTTGCTGACCCAGCGCCCGACCGGCGCAACGTTATCGCCGAACAGGATCAGGCTGACGAAGGGCACCTGGAATTCCTGGCGCAGGCTGTCTTCGACCGCCATTACCACTTCCTCCAGGCTGCCGGCATCGAGCAGGTCGAGGATCAGCCGACGGGTCTTGTCGAACAGCCGGTCATTGTCACGGGCCACGTCCATCAACTGCGAAAGGCGGTGGCGCATTTCGATGTTGCGATCGCGCAGCAGCTTGAGCTGGCGTTCCACCAGCGACACGCTGTCGCCGCGTTGGTGCGGGATGCGCTGCTCGAGCAGCAATTCATCGTGCTCGGCGAAGAAGGTGGGGTGTGCGCGCAGGTACGCGACAACCGCATCGGCATCGAGCTCGGCGGACTGCTTGGGTACAACCTTGGGCTGATCGGTCATGGCGGTTACTCGCTTAGAGACGAACCTGTCCTTCGTAGACGCGTACGGCCGGGCCAGTCATCAGCACCGGTTTGCCGGGGCCGGCCCATTCGATGTGCAGGCGGCCACCGGGCAGGTCGAGGGACACCGGGGAATCCATCCAGCCCTGGCTGATCGCCGCGACGGCAGCGGCGCAGGCGCCGGTGCCGCAGGCCTGGGTTTCGCCCGCACCGCGCTCCCACACGCGCAGGTTGGCGCGGTGACGGTCGACGATCTGGAGGAAGCCGGCATTCACCCGCTGCGGGAAGCGTGGGTGGTTTTCGATTTTCGGCCCCAGCTGGTGCACAGGGGCGCTACGCACGTCGTCGACCCGCAGCACGGCATGCGGGTTACCCATGGACAGGGCGGCAATCGGATACACCTGGCCGTCGACTTCCAGCGGGTAGCTCAGCGCCTGCTCGTCGGCGACGAAGGGAATGTCCGCAGGGCTGAAGCGTGGCGGGCCCATGTCGACACTGACCTGGCCGTCGTTCTGCACGTCCAGTTCGATGATGCCGCTCTTGGTTTCCACGCGAATGCGCTTCTTCGCGGTCAGGCGCTTGTCCAGCACGAAGCGGGCGAAGCAGCGCGCACCGTTGCCGCACTGCTCGACTTCCGAGCCGTCGGCGTTGAAGATGCGGTAGCGGAAGTCCACTTCCGGGTTGTTCGGTGCCTCGACGATCAGCAACTGGTCGAAGCCGATGCCGGTGTGGCGGTCGCCCCACTGTTTGGCGTGCTTGGGCTGGATGTGCGCGTGCTGGCTGACCAGGTCGAGGACCATGAAGTCATTGCCCAGCCCATGCATCTTGGTAAAACGCAGCAGCATGGGCTTACTCCGGCAGCAGGCTTTCGCCAGCGTACAATTCGGCGATGGTCTCGCGGCGGCGTACTTCGAAGGCCTGGTCGCCGTCGACCAGGATTTCAGCGCAACGGCCGCGGGTGTTGTAGTTGGAGCTCATGACAAAACCATAGGCGCCCGCGGACTGAACAGCCAGCAGATCGCCTTCGGCCAGGTTCAGCACACGGTCCTTGGCGAGGAAGTCACCGGTCTCGCAGATCGGCCCGACCAGGTCGTAGGCACGGCCTTGGCCTGCACGCGGGGTGACCGCGCTGACGCCCATCCAGGCCTGGTACAGGGCCGGGCGGATCAGGTCGTTCATCGCCGCATCGACGATGGCGAAGTCCTTGTGTTCGGTGTGCTTGAGGTATTCCACACGGGTCAGCAGAACGCCGGCATTGGCCACGATGTAGCGACCCGGCTCGAACACCAGGGCCAGGTCGCGGTCGCCGATGCGCTGGCGGATGGCCTTGATGTAGTCGGCCACCAGGGGCGGCTGTTCATCGCGATAGCGCACACCGACACCGCCGCCCAGGTCCAGGTGGCGCAGGTGGATGCCACATTCGGCCAGGCGGTCGACCAGCACCAGCAGGCGGTCGAGGGCGTCAAGGAAAGGCTCGACGCTGGTCAGCTGCGAACCGATGTGGCAGTCGACCCCGACCACTTCCAGGTTCGGCAACTGTGCGGCGCGCACGTAGATGGCCTCGGCGTCGGTGATGGCGATGCCAAACTTGTTCTCCTTGAGGCCAGTGGAAATGTACGGGTGGGTGCCAGCGTCGACGTCCGGGTTGACCCGTAGCGAGACCGGGGCAACCTTGCCCATTTCGGCCGCCACCACTTGCAGGCGTTCCAGCTCGTCGGTGGACTCGACGTTGAAGCAGTGCACGCCGACTTCGAGGGCACGGCGCATGTCCTCGCGGGTTTTGCCAACGCCGGAGAACACCACGCGGTCGGCGCGGCCGCCAGCGGCCAATACGCGCTCCAGCTCACCGCCGGAGACGATATCGAAACCGGCGCCCAGGCGTGCCAGTACGTTCAGCACGCCCAGGTTGGAGTTGGCCTTGACCGCGAAGCACACCAGGTGCTCGGTGCCTTGCAGGGCATCGGTGTAGCTGCGGTACTGGGCTTCGATGTGGGCGCGCGAATACACGTAGGTGGGGGTGCCGTAACGTTCGGCGATGGCCGACAGGCCCACGCCCTCCGCGCACAGCTCGCCGCCGCGGTAGTTGAAAGCGTTCATCTGGTTTCCTTACTGCGCTGGCGCCTGCTCGGGCTCGGGTTGCAGCTCGGGCTGCTGCTCTTGCGTCGGGGCCGGCTGCGCTTTTGGCTGGTACTGGTGCGACTTGTGGTTGGCCTTGCCGTCCTTGCCGTCTTCAGGCAGGTACAGCGGGCCTTTCTGACCGCAGGCCGAAACGAGGCAGGCAACAGCGACCAGCGCCGCGAGGGAGGAAATCAGGCGCTTCATGGGTGAAATCCTTAGAAATATGCAGTATTGCGCCGAGTATACCGAGCGACCGACGGCTTGCCTATGCAAGGGCAGGGCCGCCGGGCGGGCTATCCTTGGTGCTTGCAACGGCCCTTTCCCAAACCCACAGGCAATGCGCTGGCCTCGAGTTCGTGCCGGTGCAGGCAACGGCTAAAACTTTGCATTCGGCGGCAAGCGCCCGTATCTTGCCCGGCATGCCAGTAACGCAGCCAATTTCGAGGTTCCTGCAATGAGTTTGAGTGAAGCGCGTTTCCATGATCTGGTCGACACTACCCAGCAGGCCCTGGAAGACCTGTTCGACGAGAGCGGCCTGGACCTGGACATGGAGAACTCCGCTGGCGTCCTGACCATCAAGTTCGACAACGGCAGCACGCTGATCTTCAGCCGCCAGGAGCCGCTGCGCCAGCTGTGGCTGGCCGACCGTTCCGGTGGTTTCCACTTCGACTACGACGAGGACAGCGGCAAGTGGGTGTGCGAGAAGAGCGAGGAGCTGCTCGGCGAAATGCTCGAGCGCATCGTCTGGGAACGGGCCGGCGAAAAGCTGGACTTCGACGAGATCTGACATGAGCGACACCCAGGCCCGGCCGCCCAAGCCGCTCTACAGCAATGTCAGCCCCGCCGTACCGTCGCCGTGCATCAGCGTGTGTCGGTTGGACGCGCAGCGTATCTGCACGGGCTGCCACCGGCATGTCGAGCACATCCGCGAATGGCGTTCAGCCGATGACCAGCGGCGCCGACAGATCTGCCGCGAAGCCCAGGCCCTGCGCGACCAGGCTAAGGCACACTGATCGCAGGGGCTTGAGTATTTGCCCGGCTGTGGTAGTGTCGGGTTCTGCGTCGCTGACGCAACGCCATTACAAACCCCGCCCTTGGGCGGGGTTTTGCTTTATCTGCACAATGAAAACCGCCTGTTCAAAGGAGTCTGACTGGATCATGAGCACCAAGCCTTCCCTCATCCTCACCCGATTGGACGTACAACGTCTGGAGCGTCTGATCGACAGCCTCGACGAGAATACGCCGGGTGTGCTTGCCTTGATGGGCGAGCTGGACCGCGCCGAACAGGTGGTCGGCCATGAGGAAGTGCCAGCTGGCGTGGTGACCATGAATTCACGCGTGCACTGCCGCGAGGAAGCCAGTGGCAAGGACTACCACCTGACCCTGGTGTACCCGAAGGATGCGGGGCCTGAAGGCACGGTCTCGATTCTTGCGCCGATTGGCTGCGCCTTGCTGGGGTTGTCGGTGGGCGAGCAGATCGACTGGCCGGCACCGGGGGGCAAGACCCTCAAGCTGAAGCTGCTGGAAGTCGAGTACCAGCCGGAAGCGGCGGGCGATTTCGACCTTTGAGACCCTTGGGGCTGCAAGGCAGCCCCGGTCATTCACTGAATACCTGTTCCAACCCCTCGTTCAACGCCTGCTCCAGCTCCCGCTTGTAGCGCAGGTACAGCTGCGTCGACCCCAGTTGGTCATCCAGCAGCTCGGACAAGTCCAGGTCAGTGATGTAGCACCGGTAGTGCCTGTCACCGCGCCGCTGCCCAATGATCTGGCTGGCAACCACCGCATACAGCTGCTCGCCATGCTCCAGCTCGGAAAACTCCTGCTGGTCGCAGTACAGCGTCACATGCGCAGCACCCGCCACGCCTGCCTGGATAATGGCCTGCACCTCGTAGTAGGGCTGGTCGTTGCCTTCGAAGGGGACCGGGCGTGGCTCGCTGCTGCGCGCCTTGCCTGGGCCGGAAGGCAGCAGTTGTGCGTAATGGATATCCAGCGACGCCGGCCGCAGGGTGTCCATCGGCAGTCGGGCATCGCGGCGCATCACTACCGAACGTAGGAAACGCTGCAGCGGCAGCAGCAGGTGCGCTTCGTCATGCAGCGGCAGGCGTTGTTGCCACAAGGCATTGTATTCATCCAGCACATACAGTTCGGCCCAGCTCCCCTGCAGGCGGTAGAACACCTGGATGCAGGCTGGCTGGCCCTGTTCCAGGACCAGGCGCAGGTCGTGGTCCAGCAGGGCGTTGGCGTCCAGGTACAGCGGGCTGTAGCTGCTGCGCTCTTCGCCCAGGTACGCCAGTAATGCCTCATGCTCGGCCAGGGTCGTCAGGCTGACGTGCCCGGCCAGCAGCTCGAGCACATGCGTATGCTGGGCAACCTGCAGCAGGTAGCGGTGCTCAAGGCCCTGGTCCAACAGAAGTTGCACAGTGTCGAAGACTTCTTCCACGCGCTGGGCGATGGCCTGGGCGCGGCTCTGGCAGAAACAGCGCACCCGTATCCGTGGCCGCTGGCCGTGCAGCACCGGGCTGTTGAGGAAGTCGCGCAGGCAGCGCACCAGCGCATGTTCGCCCTCATAGCGCTGAACCAGCACCTCGTTCCAGCTGTTAAGGGTGACCTGGTCCAGGGTCAGCACCAGGTTTTCGCGTACCCCGGCATAGCTCAGCGAGTCGGTGCGCTCGGTGGTCATCAGGATGTTCAGGTCACGGTGGTGACGCAGCGGGTCGATGGCGACGTTGACCAGCAGCAGTACCTCGTCGGCAACGCTGGGCTGCAGCAGGCGCACCTCGCTGACGATCGGCAAGGGCAGGGGAATGCTCTGCTGCAGGCAGCCCACCAGGTTGAACAGCTCGATTTCGCTGAGGTCGCTGACGCCGGGGTGCAATGCCAGGCGTGTGCTGCTGTCGATCACCCCGTTGCGGTGCGCCCAGGCCAGCAATTCGATCAGTTCGCGGCAGCGTTTCAGCGGGCTGAAATGCTCCACGTCATGCGTGCTCAGGTTGCCGGTGTACAGCCCCCAGTGATGGCTGCCGGGCTCCTTGCGGTTGGGCGCCTGGACCAGCGTCAGGGTGCCTTCGGCGAGGTCCGGGGCGATGCCGGGGTTGATCAGTTCGACCTTGCCGGCGCGGCGCTCGAACGCTGCGTACAGGCGTCGGCCCAGCACGTTGAGGTCGCGCTGGTCGGCGCGGCTGCTGGCGTTCTGGGTGCGGGCGAACTGGCTGAGAAAGCGGTAGCTGTGGTTCAGTTCGGCTACCAGGTCACGGCGCTCCACGGCGACTTGCTGGACTTTCCACTGGCTGCGGCTGTCCAGCAGTGCCAGCTGGCGCCTGTCCCAGCCCCATTCGTCGGTCAGGCGCTGCAGCAGCCGGCGTTGCCAGCCATTGGTCCGGGACGGGTCGCTGAGCTTCTTGTTCACCTTCAGGTACAGGCTGCGGCGTACCAACTCCAGGCGGGCCCGCTCGCCACGCTGCAGCAGGTAGTGTTCTATGCGCCGATAGACCATCACGTAGGGGTCCAGCTCGTCGAGGTCGAGCTGGTTGGCGAATACGGCTTGCTTGTAGTCCAGGCTCAGGCAGCGCACGGTAGGATGTTCGCTGGCATAGGCCTCGGTCAGCAACAGCTTGAGCAGTGACTTGTAGGGCGAGTCGATGCCTTTGAACAACTGCCACAGGCCGGCCCCGACGAACTCACCAGGCGGGATGTTCGCCAGGCTGCCGAGGTCGAGAGCGTCCTGGCTGCGGATGAAGCGCTTGGACAGCAGGGTCTGGGTGTAGGTGTGGTAGTGCTGTTCCTGGTATACCGGCACCAGCCACCACAACGGCGTGCGCCCGGCCAGCCAGATGGTGGTGCGGTAGAACTCGTCCAGCAGTAGGTAGTGCTGGGTCGTACCGCAATCGTCGGAGCCGAGCTGGCCGTCGCGTTGGCCCTGGGCGAAACCTTGCGTGTCGATCAGGAAGAAATGCGCCTCGGCACCCAGGCTTGCTGCCCATGCCTCCAGCAGTTGGCATTTGCGCCGCAGTTCGCCCAGCAGTTCGTCGGCCAGGCCGGGGGCATGGCATACCCACAGGTCCATGTCGCTGTGCTCGGCCTGCGCCAGCGAGCCCAGGCTGCCCATCAGGAACAGGCCATGGATCGGGCGCGGCGGGTTGCCGTGGCGGGCCTTGTAAGTAAACGAGCGGGCCAGGCGCTGGGCCTCGAGCACCAGCTCGGCACTTGGTTCGTAGCCTGATACACCGGCAGGTGTGCTGCCCGAAACATAGCCTGGCAGCAGCGGATGGTTCACGTGGAACAGCAGCGGCAGCAGCGTCAGTACCTGTTGCTGGCGCGTCGACAGGCCTTCCAGTGCCCGCTGCAGCCGGCCCTGGTTAAGCCGCAGGAACCGCGCACGCAATGTCGCCAGGACCTTACGGTCTATGCCTTCGTCCAGGTCGGGGCGGATTTCGTGAGGGTGGTTCATTGCGCACTCGGCAGGCCAGTGGAGCTGTGGCGAGTGTAGCCTGAGGCATCGGTGGTGGATAAGCGCCAATTGAAAGATTGACGCCATTTTGCCAGCACGGGTGGGCGGCAAGCTCCAGCTTTCCCTGCCGTTGAGGCATGATGGGAGCCTTGAGTTAATGACGAGGTTACCCGATGCGTGTGTGGATCGATGCCGACGCCTGCCCCAAGGCGGCCAAGGATCTGGTCGTCAAGTTCGCCCTCAAGCGCAAGTTCGAAGTGGTCATGGTCGCGGGCCAGGCTGTGGCCAAGCCGGCGTTCGCCATCGTGCGCCTGATCGTGGTGCCCAGCGGCATGGACGCGGCGGACGACTACCTGGTGGAGCACGCCGTGCCCGGCGAGCTGGTGATCTGCAGTGACGTACCGTTGGCCGACCGCCTGGTGAAAAAGGGCGTGGCAGCGCTGGACCCGCGTGGGCGCGAGTTCGACGAGCGCAACATGGGTGACCGGCTGGCGGCGCGCAACCTGTTCACCGAACTGCGCGAGCAGGGCCAGGTGGGGGGAGGGCAGGCGCCTTATGGCGAGCGCGAGAAGCAGGCGTTTGCCAATGCGCTGGACCGGATCATTGCCCGGCTTTCGAAAGCCTGAAGCATAGCCCGGCTTTCGAAAGCCTGAAGCATACGCGCCCCTGTGTAGGAGCGGCCTCGCGTCGCGATCGGGCTGCGTAGCAGTCCCTCGATTGCAGCTGCAACGCAGATAACGCTGGGGCTGCCTTGCAGCCCGATCGCGACGCAAGGCCGCGCCTACACCCGGCGCGCCAGCAAGAACCTATCCGTGCGCCAGCTCCAGCACCCGATCCACCAGCTTGTAGATGCCGCCAGCCGCTTCACTGATCGACTTGGCCTCCATGTACGCCGGGGTAGTCACCAGTTTGCGCTGGGTGTCTTCGACGATATCGTGCACATCGCATTGTTCATGGGTGCCGCCCATCTTCACCACGGCCGCCGCGGTGTCTGCGTCGGTACCGATGGTGCAGACCACACCCGGCCCGTAGATCTTCGCCGCCAGCGCCGGCGATATGCAGATCAGGCCAACCGGCTTGCATGCGCTGGCGAAGGCTTCGGCCAGAGCCAGCACGTCCGGGTTGACGCTGCAGTTGGCGCCTTCCACGGCAAAGTTGGAGAGGTTCTTCGCCGCACCGAAACCGCCCGGCACGATCAGCGCATCGAAGTCCTCGGCCTTGGCTTCGCGAATGTCCTTGACCTGGCCGCGGGCGATACGTGCCGACTCCACCAGTACATTGCGCGACTCGGGCATCTCCTCGCCGGTCAGGTGGTTGATCACGTGCAGCTGCGCAATGTTGGGCGCGAAGCACTGCACCTGCGCACCGCGCTGGTCGAGGCGCAGCAGGGTGATCACGCTTTCGTGGATCTCGGCGCCGTCGTAGACGCCACAGCCGGAAAGAATCACCGCTACTTTTTTTGTCATGCTTATTACTCCAGTGTCGAGGCGCTAAATGTCCTCTAGTTTGGCAGATGTCGCCATAGGGGTTCTGGCACGCGCGGCCTAATCTTGGTGGATAACGCCTGAGTTCGTGCCCATGGACCTGATATTGCTGGCCGTGCCGTTCTTCTTCGTGCTGATCGCCGTGGAACTGGTAGCCGACCGTGTGCGTGGCCAGCGCAACTTCACCCTGGCCGACTCGATCAACAGCCTCAGCACCGGCGCACTGTCGACCAGCACCGGGCTGCTGACCAAAGGGCTGGGGCTGCTGACCTATGCCTTCGCCTTCGAGCACCTGGCGCTGCTGCGCCTGCCGTCGCAGGCTTGGTGGGTGTGGTTGCTGGCCTTTGTCCTGTACGACTTCTGCTACTACTGGCTGCACCGTCTGGGGCACGAGCGCAACGTGCTGTGGGCTGCGCATTCGGTGCATCACCAGAGCGAGGAGTACAACCTCACCACTGCACTGCGCCAGACCAGCAGCGGTTTCATCTTTTCCTGGATCTTCTACCTGCCGCTGGCGCTGGTCGGGGTGCCGCCAGTGGTGTTCATCACCGTGGCGTCGCTCAACCTGTTGTATCAGTTCTGGGTACATACCCGGCATATCGCCAAGCTTGGCTGGCTCGAGTGGGTGTTGATCACGCCATCCAACCATCGCGTCCACCATGCGCAAAATCCTGCTTACTTGGATCGCAACTACGGCGGCGTGTTCATTCTCTGGGACCGTCTGTTCGGCACCTTCAAGGAGGAGGATCCGGCCGAGCCGGTAGTGTTCGGGGTGACTACGCCGCTGGCCAGCTGGAACCCGCTGTGGGCCAACCTGCAGTTCTATGCCCAGCTCTGGCACGACGCCCGGCGTGCCGACAGCGTGTGGGACAAGCTGCGCATCTGGTTCATGCCCACGGGCTGGCGCCCGGCCGATGTGGCCGCACGCTATCCGCAGGCCAGGCAGGACCTGGCGCGGTTTCGCAAGTTCGCGGTGGCCCTGGGCCGCCCGCAGCAGGCCTACGTGGCGGCGCAGTTCGTGGTTTACGTGGCGTTGGGCAGCTATCTGATGGACGTGGCCGAGCGTGTGCCAGGTGCCGCGCTGGTGCTCGGCTGGGCGCTGATGGCGTTTGGCTTGTTCGTGCTGGGCGCGCTGCTGGAGAACCGGCCGTGGGCCACGCGCCTGGAGCTGGTACGGCTGCTGGCCACTGTGCCGGCGCTGTACCTGGCCGGCGCCCTGGGCCTAGCGGTGGTCGTGCCGTTGGCCTGGCTCGTGCTCGTGGCTTATTGCCTGCTCAGCTTCTGGGGCCTGGGCCTGGCCCGCCGCCTTGCGCTCCGCACGCAAGGTCCGGAAGCGTCGGCGCAGCCATAGCAGGCCCCCCAGCGCCAGCAAGCCACCCAGCACCCATAGCTCGTAGCGCTTCACATTGCCCAGCAGGCCTTCGAGAATGGCGCCGAAGTGGTACGCGGCGGCGCCCAGGGCCACTGCCCAGATCGCCGCGCCCAGGCCGTTCAGCAGCAGGTAGCGGCGCGGCGGGTAGCCCGACAGGCCGATGGCCACCGGCATGACCGTGCGCAGGCCATAGACGAAGCGGAAACTCAGCACCCAGATGTCGGGGTGGCGGCGGATGTGGTCCAGCGCCCGGTCGCCCATTGCCTGCCAGCGCGGTTTGCGGGCCAGTATCCTGCGCCCATGGCGACGGCCCATGAAGTACCACAGCTGATCGCCGGCATAGCTGCCGAAAAACGCCACCAGGCACACCAGGTTGATGTCCATGTAGCCGCGGAACGCAAGGAATCCCGCAAGCACCAGAATGGTCTCGCCTTCAAAGAAGGTGCCTAGAAAAAGGGCGAAGTAGCCGAAATCCTGCAGGAATTGTTGAAGCATTTTCTGAGGTGCTGGCGAAATGAACGCGCAGCCTACCCCTTCGCGCGCATTCGTGAAAGTGTCCAAATGTGTCTCGACGTGAACATTTCCTACACGGAGAATGCCGGAAGGCACGCGCCACGGCTTGCCCTGCTGTGTAACACAGGCGTCATAATGGGCGCTTATCTTGCCGCTCAATTGATGATAGGGCGTTAACGTCCTCAGGAACGCCAGATGAATAATGAAGTGCTAACCCCTGTCGCGATCAAGGATGCTCAGGAACTCCCCGAAGAGATGGTGCAGACCCCGCCAGACCTGCCGCCGGCGCCCCAGCCCGTGGTAGAACCAGTGGCCCCGGCGCCTGCGCCGGCCCCGGCGATCACCGTCCCCGGCCTGGACGACAGCAGCCTGTACATTCATCGCGAACTCTCGCAGCTGCAGTTCAACATCCGCGTACTGGAACAGGCGCTGGATGAAAGCTATCCACTGCTCGAACGCCTCAAGTTCCTGCTGATCTTTTCCAGCAACCTCGACGAGTTCTTCGAGATCCGTGTCGCCGGCCTGAAGAAGCAGATCAATTTTGCCCGGGAACTGGCCGGCGCCGACGGCCTGCAGCCACACCAGGCACTGGCGCGCATCAGCGATCTGGTACACAGCGAAGTGGAGCGCCAGTACGCGATCCTCAATGACGTGCTGCTGCCAGAGCTGGAAAAGCACCAGATTCGCTTCATCCGCCGCCGTTACTGGACACCCAAGCTCAAGACCTGGGTGCGCCGCTATTTCCGTGACGAAATCGCCCCGATCATCACCCCGATCGGCCTCGACCCGACCCACCCGTTCCCGCTGCTGGTGAACAAGAGCCTCAACTTCATTGTCGAGCTCGAGGGGGTCGACGCCTTCGGCCGCGATTCCGGCCTGGCGATCATCCCGGCCCCGCGCCTGCTGCCGCGGGTCATCCGCGTGCCGGAAGAGGTGGGTGGCGCAGGGGACAACTATGTGTTCCTGTCGTCGATGATCCACGCACACGCCGACGACCTGTTCCAGGGCATGAAGGTAAAGGGCTGCTACCAGTTCCGCCTGACCCGCAACGCCGACCTGGCGCTGGATTCCGAAGAGGTCGACGACCTGGCCCGCGCGCTGCGCGGCGAGTTGTTCTCGCGTCGCTACGGCGATGCCGTGCGCCTGGAAGTGGCCGATACCTGCCCGAAACACCTGTCGGACTACCTGCTCAAGCAGTTCAGCCTCAGTGAAAGCGAGTTGTACCAGGTCAACGGCCCGGTCAACCTCACCCGCCTGTTCAGCATTACGGGCCTGGACAGCCACCCCGAGCTGCAATACACGCCGTTCACCCCGGCGATCCCCAAGCTGCTGCAAAACGCTGACAACATCTTCAGCGTGATCGGTAAGCAGGACATCCTGCTGATGCACCCGTTCGAGTCGTTCACCCCGGTGATCGACCTGCTGCGCCAGGCTGCCAAGGACCCGCACGTGCTCGCCGTGCGCCAGACCCTGTACCGCTCCGGTGCCAACTCGGAAATCGTCGACGCGCTGGTGGACGCGGCGCGTAACGGCAAGGAAGTCACTGCGGTGATCGAACTGCGTGCGCGTTTCGACGAAGAATCCAACCTGCAGATGGCCAGCCGCCTGCAGGCCGCCGGTGCGGTGGTGATCTATGGTGTGGTCGGCTTCAAGACCCACGCCAAGATGATGCTGATCCTGCGCCGTGAACAGGGCGAGATCGTGCGTTATGCGCACCTGGGTACCGGCAACTACCACGCCGGCAACGCCCGCCTGTACACCGACTACAGCCTGTTGACCTCCGATGACGCCCTCACCGAGGACGTCGGCAAGCTGTTCAGCCAGCTGATCGGCATGGGCAAGACCCTGCGCATGAAGAAGCTGCTGCATGCGCCGTTCACCCTGAAGAAGGGCATGCTCGACATGATCGCGCGGGAAACCCAGTTCGCCCTCGAAGGCAAGCCGGCGCACATCATTGCCAAGTTCAACTCGCTGACCGACGCCAAGGTCATCAAGGCGTTGTACAAGGCCAGCCAGTCGGGCGTGAAGATCGACCTGGTGGTGCGTGGCATGTGCTGCCTGCGCCCAGGTATTCCGGGGGTTTCGCACAACATCCAGGTGCGCTCGATCATCGGCCGCTTCCTCGAGCACACGCGGGTGTTCTACTTCCTCAATGGCGGCGAAGAGCAGATCTACCTGTCCAGCGCCGACTGGATGGAGCGCAACCTCGACAAGCGTGTCGAGACCTGTTTCCCGGTGGAAGGCAAGAAGCTGTTGCTGCGGGTGAAGAAGGAGCTGGAAGGCTACCTGACCGACAACACCCACGCCTGGACCCTGCAGCCAGACGGGCGCTACGTGCGCAGCACGCCGACCGGCAACCAGAACCCGCGGAGTGCCCAGGCGACCCTGCTGGAGCGCCTGAGCAACCCGGTCCTCAACGTACGCTGAGGACGAAGCCGACCCGGGCCAGCCACTCCGCCTCGTTGGCGAAGTCGGCCTGGGTCAGCTGGTTCTGTTCCAGCCAGCCTTGCGGGAACACCACGTCCAGGCAATCGCCGGCAGCCTTCAGTTCCACCTTCGGCATCTGCTGGTTGCCGCGGATGTGGTGGAACAGGATGGCGAAGCGCAGCAGCACGCACAGGCGCAGCAGCTTGACCCCTTCCTCGCCCAGCTCGGCGTATTTGTCCTTGGGGATGTTGCGGCGGTGGCCGCGTACCAGCAAGGCCATCATCTGCTGGTCCTCGCGGGAGAAACCCGACAGGTCGGAGTGCTCGATCAGGTAGGCGCCGTGCTTGTGGTAATGGTAGTGGGCGATGTCCAGGCCGATTTCGTGCACCTTTGCCGCCCAGCCCAGCAGGTCGCGCCAGTTTCCGTCTTTCAGGTCCCAGGCGTCGGCTACCTGGTCGAACGCGTGCAGCGCCTTGCGCTCGACGCGTGCAGCCTGGCCCTGGTCCACGTGGTAGCGCTCCATCAGCGAGTTCAGGGTGCGCTCGCGCACGTCTTCGTGGTGGTGGCGGCCCAGCAGGTCGAACAGCACACCCTCGCGCAGGGCGCCGTCGCAGTGGTCCATGCGCTGCAGTTCCAGCGCATCGAAGATCGCCTCGAGAATCGCCAGGCCGGCCGGGAAGATGGCCCGACGGTCGGGTTTGACGCCGTCGAAGTCGATCTTGTCGACCTCACCCAGCTTGAACAGTTTGCGCTTGACCCAGGCCAGGCCCTCGGCGTTGACCTCGCCATTGCCCAGGCCACCAGCCTTGATGGCTGCGCCGATGGCGCGGATGGTACCGGACGAACCGATGGCCTCGTCCCAGGTCAGGCGATGCAGGGCATTCTCGATGCTCATCAGTTCCAGGCGCGCGGCGGTGTAGGCCTGGGCGTAGCGGGCCGGGGTGATCTTGCCGTCGCGGAAGTAGCGCTGGGTGAAGCTGACGCAGCCCATCTGCAGGCTTTCGCGCAGCAGCGGCTCGAAGCGTTGGCCGATGATGAATTCGGTACTGCCGCCGCCGATGTCGGCGACCAGGCGCTTGCCCGGTGTATCGGCCAGGGTATGCGACACGCCGAGGTAGATCAGGCGCGCTTCTTCGCGACCGGAGATGACCTCCACCGGGTGTCCGAGGATGGCTTCGGCGCGCTGGATGAATTCGTTGCGGTTGCGCGCTTCGCGCAAGGCGTTGGTACCGACGATGCGCACCGAGCCGGCGGGCATGCCGTTGATCAGCTGGGAAAAGCGCTTGAGGCAGTCCAGGCCCCGTTCCATGGCTTCTTCGCTGAGCTTGCGCTCGTCGTCGATGCCGGCGGCCAGCTGAACCTTCTCGCCGAGCCGCTCGAGGATGCGGATTTCGGTATGGTGGGCCTTGGCCACGACCATGTGAAAGCTGTTGGAGCCAAGGTCGATGGCGGCGATCAGGGACAGGTTCTTCGCGATGGTATGCGGCATGATCTGGTTGTTCTCGGTCGTTAACCCGGCAATCGTGCCACGATAGCAGGCTATCGCCAACGCGTGGCATACAGCCGTTGAGCAGGCCTTGATGCAAGGCAATGTGCCATTCGATGCTATGACACTGGCATGACAGTTTCGATTCGTGGCGTCTTGCACAACTATAGTTACACTCAATCGTCCGCGGCTTCCTGTAGGAGTCGGGTGCGGCTATGATGGGCAACGTTTTTTATTGCTTACGACCTTGGAGATTTCCATGAGCGACAAAATCAAACACGTCACCGACGCCAGCTTCGAAGCCGAAGTACTGCAGGCTCAGGGCCCGGTGCTGGTCGACTACTGGGCTGAATGGTGCGGCCCATGCAAGATGATCGCTCCGGTTCTGGACGACATCGCTGCCACCTACGAGGGCAAACTGACCGTCGCCAAGCTGAACATCGACGAGAACCAGGAAACTCCGGCCAAGCACGGCGTGCGTGGCATCCCGACGCTGATGCTGTTCAAGAACGGCAATGTCGAGGCCACCAAGGTCGGCGCACTGTCGAAATCGCAGCTGGCCGCGTTCCTCGACGCCCACCTGTGATAGCAAGAAGCCCCGCGAATGCGGGGTTTTTTTTACCTGCAAAGGTCTGCGGCGGTACGATTTCCACCGTCAAAACCACTAGACGTCGAAAAAAGCAAGTGTTACATTCGGCCTCGCACTGCTTCTCCAGTGCCCTCTACACGCCGTCGCCGAAGCATCCCTAATTCGAATCAGTACGCGATCCTGTCGCCATCTAGCGGCGCGGCTTCATTAAGCCAGAAGCTTAATTCTCCCTTCTTACATGATTACGTCATTCCCCTTATGAACCTGACTGAACTCAAGCAAAAGCCGATTACCGATCTTTTGGAAATGGCCGAACAGATGGGCATCGAAAACATGGCCCGTTCGCGCAAACAGGACGTGATTTTCGCCCTGTTGAAGAAGCACGCGAAAAGCGGCGAAGAGATCTCGGGTGACGGCGTGCTGGAGATTCTCCAGGATGGTTTCGGTTTCCTGCGTTCGGCTGATGCGTCCTACCTGGCCGGCCCCGACGATATCTACGTCTCGCCCAGCCAGATCCGCCGCTTCAACCTGCGTACCGGCGACACCATCGTCGGCAAGATCCGCCCACCGAAGGAAGGGGAGCGTTACTTCGCCCTGCTGAAGGTCGACACCATCAACTTCGACCGCCCGGAAAACGCGAAGAACAAGATCCTGTTCGAAAACCTGACGCCGCTGTTCCCGAACAAGCGCCTGAAGATGGAAGCCGGTAACGGCTCCACCGAAGACCTGACCGGCCGCGTCATCGACCTGTGCGCGCCGATCGGCAAAGGCCAGCGTGGCCTGATCGTGGCGCCGCCGAAGGCCGGCAAGACGATCATGCTGCAGAACATCGCGGCCAACATCACCCGGAACAATCCCGAGTGCCACCTGATCGTCCTGCTGATCGACGAGCGCCCGGAAGAAGTGACCGAAATGCAGCGTACCGTGCGCGGCGAAGTGGTTGCCTCCACCTTCGACGAGCCACCAACCCGCCACGTGCAGGTTGCCGAGATGGTGATCGAGAAGGCCAAGCGCCTGGTCGAGCACAAGAAGGACGTAGTCATCCTGCTCGACTCCATCACCCGTCTGGCGCGTGCCTACAACACCGTGATCCCGAGCTCCGGCAAGGTACTGACCGGTGGTGTCGACGCCCATGCCCTGGAGAAGCCGAAGCGCTTCTTCGGTGCTGCGCGTAACATCGAGGAAGGCGGCTCGCTGACCATCATCGCTACCGCGCTGGTCGAAACCGGCTCGAAGATGGACGAAGTGATCTACGAAGAGTTCAAGGGCACCGGCAACATGGAACTGCCACTGGACCGTCGCATCGCCGAGAAGCGTGTGTTCCCGGCCATCAACATCAACCGCTCGGGTACCCGTCGCGAAGAGCTGCTGACCGCCGACGACGAACTGCAGCGCATGTGGATCCTGCGCAAGCTGCTGCACCCGATGGACGAAATCGCCGCCATCGAGTTCCTGGTCGACAAGCTCAAGCAGACCAAGACCAACGATGAGTTCTTCCTGTCGATGAAGCGCAAGTAAGCGTCCCGGCCAGGTATTGAATGGGGCTGCTTCGCAGCCCATCGCGACACAAGGCCGCTCCTACAGGGAATACGTAACCTGTAGGAGCGGCCTTGTGTCGCGATGGGACGCGAAGCGGCCCCAAGTCATTTTTGGCCACTGAGCCCCGAACGGCGCTACACTCTGCACCCCGACCGATACGGCCAACATGAGGCTCCTGCATGCAGTATCGCGACTTGCGCGACTTCATCCGTGGCCTGGAACAGCGCGGCGAGCTCAAGCGCATCCAGGTTCCGATCTCCCCAGTGCTGGAAATGACCGAGGTCTGCGACCGCACCCTGCGCGCCAAGGGCCCAGCGTTGCTGTTCGAAAAGCCCACCGGCTTCGACATCCCGGTGCTGGGCAACCTGTTCGGCACCCCGGAGCGCGTGGCCATGGGCATGGGCGCCGAATCGGTGGCGGAACTGCGCGAAATCGGCAAGCTGCTGGCCTTCCTCAAGGAGCCCGAGCCGCCGAAAGGCCTGAAGGACGCTTGGTCCAAGCTGCCGATCTTCAAGAAAGTCGTGTCGATGGCGCCAAAGGTGGTCAAGGACGCGGTGTGCCAGGAAGTGGTGGTCGAGGGTGACGATGTCGACCTCGGGGCACTGCCGATCCAGCACTGCTGGCCGGGCGACGTCGCACCGCTGATCACCTGGGGGCTCACCGTCACCCGTGGCACGAACAAGGACCGCCAGAACCTGGGCATCTATCGCCAGCAGGTGATCGGCCGCAACAAGGTCATCATGCGCTGGCTCAGCCACCGTGGCGGTGCCCTGGACTACCGCGAGTGGTGCGAGAAGCACCCCGGCCAGCCGTTCCCGGTCGCCGTGGCCCTGGGGGCGGACCCGGCAACCATCCTTGGCGCGGTGACGCCGGTGCCGGATACCCTGTCGGAATATGCCTTCGCCGGCCTGCTGCGTGGCAACCGTACCGAGCTGGTCAAGTGCCGGGGCAGCAGCCTGCAGGTGCCGGCCACCGCCGAGATCATTCTGGAAGGGGTGATCCACCCGGGCGAGATGGCCCCGGAAGGCCCGTATGGCGACCACACCGGCTATTACAACGAAGTGGACAGCTTCCCGGTGTTCACCGTCGAGCGCATCACCCACCGGCAGAAACCGATCTACCACAGCACCTATACCGGCCGCCCACCGGATGAGCCGGCGATTCTCGGTGTGGCACTGAACGAAGTGTTCGTGCCGATCCTGCAAAAGCAGTTCCCGGAAATTGTCGACTTCTACCTGCCGCCGGAAGGCTGTTCGTACCGCATGGCGGTGGTCACCATGAAAAAGCAGTACCCAGGCCACGCCAAGCGCGTGATGCTGGGTGTGTGGTCGTTCCTGCGACAGTTCATGTACACCAAGTTCGTTATTGTCACCGACGATGACATCAACGCCCGCGACTGGAACGATGTGATCTGGGCCATCACCACGCGCATGGACCCCAAGCGTGATACGGTAATGATCGACAACACGCCTATCGACTACCTCGACTTTGCGTCGCCGGTATCGGGGTTGGGGTCGAAGATGGGCCTGGACGCCACGCACAAGTGGCCGGGCGAGACGACACGCGAATGGGGGCGGGTCATCGTCAAGGACGAAGCCGTTACCCGCCGTATTGATGAGCTGTGGGATCAGTTGGGAATAGATTGATGCAGGTAACGTTGCAGCCGTCCGGGGCGGTGCTGGCGCTCGAACCCGGGGAACGGATCCTGGATGGAGCGCGGCGGCTGGGCTATGACTGCCCGAACAGCTGCCGCAATGGCAATTGCCATGTTTGCGCCGCGTTGCTGGTCGAAGGCCGGGTTTGCCAGGATGGCGAGGTCCGCGACCATGGTGAGCTGTTTACCTGCATAGCCGAACCGCTGGAGGACTGCGTGTTGCTCTGGGATGGTGTGCTCGCCCTGGGCGAGCTGCCGGTGCGCAAGCTGGCATGCAGCGTCAGTGAGTGCGTCGAGGTGGGTGGCGATGTTTGGCGTGTGCGCTTGCTCGCACCAGCCGGCAAGCCGCCGCGCTATCACGCTGGGCAATACCTGATGATCGAGCGCGACGGTGGCAAGCAGGCGGCGTTTTCGCTGGCTTCCGCCCCTCATTCCGGGCGTGAGCTGGAGTTGCATGTGCTGGCGCGCGAGCCCAGCGCGGTGCAACTGATTGCCCAGCTGCAGCGCGACCGCCTGGCGCGCATCGAAATGCCGTTCGGCGACACCCACCTGGCCGAGCTGCCTGACGGGCCGCTGGTGCTGATCGCCGCCGGCACAGGCATGGGCCAGATGCACAGCCTGGTCGAGCATTGCCGGGCGCAGGGCTTCCGCCACCCGGTGCACCTGTACTGGGGCGTGCGCCGGCCCGAGGACTTCTACCAGATCGAGCATTGGCAAGAATGGCAGCGCCTGCCCAACCTGTTCCTGCATCAGGTCGTCAGCGACCTGTGCGGCTGGGAAGGCCGTTGCGGCATGCTGCATGAGGCGGTCTGCGAAGACATTGCCGACCTCAATACCGTGCATGTCTATGCCAGCGGCTCGCCAAACATGATCTATGCCACCCTCGATGCCCTGGTCGAAGCTGGCATGGATGCGCACCGCATGCGCGCAGATGTGTTTGCCTACGCCCCGCGCGGTTAATAACCAAAGTTTCAAAGTGCGGCCATAAGGCGGTAATTGTTACCGCCTTGGCTAATAACTTTCATGCTGCCTGGAATAATAATTCCCAATCGTCGGAATGCCCGATGAAAATTTCGACATATACTTGAGCTAGTGCACCGGTCTGCCTTAGGTTATGCATGACTCCCCTGCGGGAGCTGGCTTGCCGGCGACAAGGTTGGCACAGGCGGTACATTACGACTGCCTCGAATCGTTTTTTCGCTACATGTGTAGTTCACAGGGAATCATGGCGGCAGCTTATGTCGGCACTTGAAAGTTCGTCCTGGAAAGTTACTTATCCTCCCTCGCTCGACTTCGGTCAGCAACTGACCCACGAGCAACTGTACAACTCCATGCAGAGCACCATGTCTCGCCATCAGGGTGGGCCGGTCTGGCTGTTTGCCTATGGTTCTTTGATATGGCGACCAGAGTGCAACTCCGTGGAACGCCAGCGCGCCCGGGTGCACGGTTACCACCGGGGCTTGTATTTGTGGTCGCACGAACACCGCGGCACCCCGGAAACTCCTGGGCTGGTATTCGGCCTGGACCGGGGTGGCTCCTGCAGCGGCTTTGCCTACCGGTTGGATGAAAGCAACCTGGACGACTCACTGATGGCCCTGTGGCAACGCGAAATGCCGTACCCGGCGTATCGGCCGCACTGGCTCAACTGCCGGCTGGGTGATGGCAGCAAGGTGCAGGCGCTGGGCTTTGTGCTGGAGCGGCACCTGCCGTGCTATGCCGGGAATTTGCCCGATACCTTGCTGAGCCAGATCCTGGCCAGCGCCAAGGGGCGCTATGGCACTACCCGTGATTATGTCGAGCAGACCTTGAATGCCCTGCGTAGTCACCAGATGCCCGATCGCAATCTCGAAGCGCGGTTCCGCCGCTGCCATAACCTGCGGGAAGTTTGAGTATTTCCGGGGCCGCTTTGCGGCCCATCGCGACACAAGGCCGCTCCTACAGGGGAATGCGTAACCCTGCAGGAGCGGCCTTGTGTCGCGATGGGCTGCGCAGCAGCCCCAAAATCAGTGAGCCAGCACCACCAACTTACCCACAGCCTGGCGCTGCCCCAGCCTTTCAATGGCCGCGCCCGCCTCGGCCAGTGGATAAGTCTGCGACACCAGCGGCTTCAGCTTGCCTTCGGCATGCCAGGCAAACAGTTGCTGGAAGTTGGCCGCGTTGTCCTGCGGCTGGCGTTGCGCAAACGCTCCCCAGAACACCCCCAGCACCGCTACGCCCTTGAGCAGCACCAGGTTGGCTGCAAGTTGCGGGATGGTCCCGCTGGCAAAGCCCACCACCAACAGCCGGCCATTCCAGGCCAGCCCGCGCACCGCCTGCTCGAACAGCTCACCGCCCACCGGATCATAGATCACGTCCACGCCCTGGCCGCCGGTCAGGCGCTTGATCTCGTCACGCAGGCTGGCCTGGCTGTAGTCGATCAGTTCATCGGCGCCGGCCGCCTTGGCCACGGCCAGTTTTTCCGCACTGCTGGCCGCCGCGATCACGCGGGCGCCCATGGCCTTGCCGATCTCCACCGCCGCCAGGCCGACCCCACCGGATGCGCCCAGCACCAGCAGGGTTTCACCTGCCTGCAGCTGGCCACGCTGGCGCAGGGCATGCATGGAGGTGCCGTAGGTCATGCCGAATGCTGCTGCGGTGGTGAAGTCCATGCTCGCCGGCATCGGCAACACGTTGTAGAACGGCACCGCCACCTGTTCCGCGAACGCCCCCCAGCCGGTGAGCGCCATGACCCGGTCGCCGACCTTGAATGCGCCGGCCTTTTCTCCGACTGCGGCGACCACGCCTGCCGCCTCACCGCCGGGAGAGAATGGCAAGGGTGGCTGGAACTGGTACTTGCCTTCGATGATCAGGGTATCGGGAAAGTTGACCCCGGCAGCTTGTACATCCAGCAGGATCTCGTTCTTCTTCGGTACCGGGCTGGCCACTTCTTCCAGCACCAGGTCACGCGCCGGGCCCAGGGTTTTGCACAACACAGCTTTCATCGGGGCTATTCCTTTGCGGGTAGTGGCCGATAAGTGTAGGAGGGCCGCCTTGCCGGTCAACGAGCATGGCTCGTCCTGATGGCGCGGCATAAGCCCGGGCTTGGGTTTGAGCGGTGGGCTGGGTAAGCTGGCGACAACTGTATTGAGGAGCGAATTCGTGAAAGCGTGGATCTTGATGGTGCTGGCGCTGCTGCTGCCGGCTGCGGCCATGGCCGAGGAAGCCAAGGAAGGGGCGCCCAAGGTCGCCTACATCAGCCTGAGCCCGCCCTTTGTCGGCAACTATGCCCTCGACGGCAGCCCGCGGCTGCGCGTGTACAAGGCCGATGTGGCCCTGCGCGTGACCGGCGACGAAGCCGCCAAGGCGGTGAAGCACCACGAGCCGCTGATCCGCAACCAGCTGGTGGCGCTGTTTACCCAGCAATCGGTGGACAGCATGAGCAATGTCGAGGCCAAGGAGCATTTGCGCCAGGAAGCGCTGAAGCAGGTGCAGCAGGTGATGGAAGCGGAAGAGGGCAAGCCGATCGTTGAGGACTTGCTGTTCAATAACCTGATTGTGCAGTGACCGGTAAGCCGGCTCTCTCAGGAACAGTGCATCTGGACTGTGGCGCAATCCCTGTGGGAGCGGCTTTAGCCGCGAAGAATCCAACGCGGTGCGTGGCACCGGCTGCGCCGGTGTTCGCGGGTAAACCCGCTCCCACAGGAATCGCGCAATCTTTCAGATTTTGAGCCGGGTATGCTTGGGTCAGGACGCCAGGCTACGGCGAAACCGTGCCAGGGCCACGCTGAAGAACACCAGGCCAATCACGGCCAGTGCCAGGATGTCCGGCCACACCACTGTCCACCCGGCATCACGGAACAGGATCGCCGCGCCAAGGCTGACGAAGTGCGTCGATGGCGAGCCCTGCATCAGCCATTGCAACCATTGCGGCATGCTGTCCAGTGGTGTGCTGCCGCCGGACAGCATCAGCATCGGGATGATCACCGGGATCGCCAACAGGCCGAATTGCGGCGTCGAACGCGCCAGGGTGGCGAGGAAGATGCCCAAGGCAGTACTGGCGAACAGGTACAGCGCCGTCACCGCCAGGAACAACCCCATCGAGCCGGACAGCGGCACGCCCAGCGCACCCTTGACCACCACCACCAGCGAAATCCAGGTGCAGATCACCACCACCAGCGCATTGCTGGCGATTTTCGCCAGCATGATTTCCAGGGCGGTCAGCGGCAGCACCAGCAGGTGGTCGAGGGTGCCATGTTCGCGCTCGCGCAGCAGCGCGGTGCCGGTGAGGATGATCGCCAGGATGGTGATGTTGTTGACGATCTGGATCACCGCCAGGAACCAGCCACCCTCCAGGTTGGGGTTGAACAGGGCCTTGGCGTTGAGCGCGATCGGGCTCTGGGCGTCCGCCCGCTGGCCGTAGTCGAGCAGCTCGCGTTCGAAGATGCGGCCGATATAGCCGGCGCCCATGAACGCCTGGCTCATGGCGGTGGCATCGACGTTGATCTGCAGCTCTGGCGAGCGCCCTGCCAGCAGGTCGCTCTGGAAGTTCACCGGCACATTGATGACGAAGGTGTACTGGCCGCTGTCCATGGCCTGGTCCAGGCGCTCCGGGGCCAGCGGCACGGCAGGCTGGAACTCGGGCGGTTGCAAGGCTTCGCTGAGCTTGCGTGACAGCAGGCTGTGGTCTTCGTCGACCACTGCCACGCTGGCATTGTGCACGCCGATCACCGAACCGGCTGCCGGCATGTAGATGGCCACGCTGAAGGCGTAAAGCAGGAACAGCAGCAACACGCTGTCGTGGCGCAGGCTGGTCAGCTCCTTGAGGCCCAGGCGCAGGGTATGGCTCAGGTGCGACATGTCAGGCCTCCTGCTTCTTCAGCATGGCCAGGCTGAGGCCGGTGAACACGGTGAAGAAGCCCAGCAGGATCAGGCACTGCGGCCACAGTTCGCGCAGGCCCAGCGCCTTGGTGAAGGTGCCCACCGCAATATCGAGAAAGTAGCCCGCCGGGAACAACTGGCCCATCACCGCCGCTGCACCGTCCAGCGACGAGCGTGGCACGATCAGGCCGGAAAACTGGATGGTCGGCAGGCTGGTGATGATCATGGTGCCGAGGATGGCGGCGATCTGGGTGCGAGTGAAAGCCGAGATCAGCAGGCCCAGGCTGGTGGTTGCCAGCAGGTAGGCCACGCCGCCACAGGCCAGGGCCAGCACGCTGCCCTTGAGCGGTACGGCGAACAGCCAGCGGTTCATCGCCACCAGCAGCGCCAGGTTGACCAGGCTCACGGCCAGGTACGGCATCTGCTTGCCGAGCAGGAACTCCAGGCGGGTGAGCGGTGTGGCGTAGAAGTTGGTGATGGCGCCAAGTTCTTTCTCGCGGACGATGCCCAGCGCGGTAAGCATGGCCGGGATGAAGGCCAGGATCAGGGCCATCACACCCGGGCCGATGGCATTCACGCTGACCACGTCCTGGTTGTAGCGAAAACGTGTTTCCAGGCGCACCAGGTCCTGGCGTGGCTGTGGCTGTTTGCTGGCCTTCGCCAGCTGTTCGAGGTTGGCCTGGTGCACGGCTTCCACGTAGTTGCGGCTGGTTTCGGCGCGGAACGGCATGCCACCGTCGAGCCAGGCGGCCACCACCGGTTGGCGGCCGGCATACAGGTCGCGGCCAAAGCCGGGCGGAATCTCCAGCGCCAGCTTGATCTCCGAGCGCTGCAGGCGCTGGTGCATGTCGCGGGAATCGCGGATCAGCGGTTGCTCGGCGAAATAGCGCGAGCCACGGAAGGCTTCTAGGTAGGCGCGGCTTTGCGGGCTCTGGTCTTGATCGTGGACGGCGAAGGCGAGGTTTTCCACATCCAGCGAAATCCCATAGCCGAAGATCACCATCATGAACATCGCACCCAGCAGGGCGAAGGCCAGGCGTACCTTGTCGCGCAGCAGTTCCTTGCCCTCGCGGCTGGCCACGGCCAGCAGGCGCCGCAGGCTGAAGCCTTGGCGTAGCGCTGGTGCAGGCGTGGCAGCCTGCTCCAGCACGGTGCTGTCGGTGGTCGACGGGGCCAGCTCCTGGGCTTGTTCCAGGCAGCGCACGAACGCGTCTTCGAGGGTGTCGCCCTGGTACTGGCGCTGCAGGGCATCCGGCGTGTCGCAGGCCAGTACCTGGCCGGCGTGCATCAGCGAGATGCGGTCGCAGCGCTGCGCTTCGTTCATGAAGTGAGTGGACAGGAAAATGGTCACGCCCTGCTCGCGTGACAGTTCTACCAGCAGGCGCCAGAAGTCGTCGCGGGCGGCCGGGTCGACACCGGAGGTGGGTTCGTCGAGGATCAGCACTTCCGGGCGGTGCAATACTGCGACCGCCAGCGACAGGCGCTGGCGCAGGCCGAGGGGCAGGGCGCCGGACGGCTGGTTGGCAATGGCGCCGAGGTCGAAGCGCTCGATCAGTTCATCGATGCGTTGGGCGCTCTCCGCCTTGGGCAGGTCGAACAAGCGCGCATGCAGGGTCAGGTTCTGCCGTGTGCTGAGCTCGCCATACAGCGAAAAGCTCTGCGACATGAAACCGACCCGCTTGCGTGTGGCCAGGTCGCTGGCATCCACCGGACGGCCGAGCAGGCTGGCGCTGCCCTCACTGGCCGGTATCAGCCCGGTGAGCACTTTCATGGTGGTAGTCTTGCCGCAGCCGTTGGAGCCGAGAAAGCCGAAAATTTCCCCGCGGCCAATGGCGAAACTGACCTTGTTCACCGCCGTGAAGTCGCCAAAGCGCAAGGTCAGGTCGTGGGCTTCGATCGCCACCGGGCCGTCAGACGCCGGGCGTGGCGGGATGATCAGCGGCGGGTGTTGCGCCTTGCCCGCACCCTGGTACTGGGTGAAGGCATCGTCCAGCTTGCCGCTGGGGGTGGCCGCAGCCAATTCGTGGCTAGGCCCGGCGGCCAGCAGGTGGCCGCCATCGAGCATCAGGCAGTGCTCGAACTGTTCGGCTTCTTCCATGTACGCGGTGGCCACCAGCAGGGTCAGTTGCGGGCGCTGCGCGCGAACCTCTTCGACCAGCTCCCAGAAGCGCCGCCGCGACAGCGGGTCGACGCCAGTGGTCGGCTCATCGAGGATCAGCAGGTCCGGCTCGTGGATCAACGCACAACACAGGCCCAGTTTCTGTTTCATGCCGCCTGACAGCTTGCCCGCCGGGCGCTCGGCGAAGCGCTGCAGGTCGGTGGCCTGCAGCAGGTTGGCCATGCGCTGCTCGCATTCGCGGCGGCCAAGGCCGAACAGGGTGGCGAAAAAGCGGATGTTCTCGCTGATCGACAGTTCCGGATAAAGGTTGTTGCCCAGCCCTTGCGGCATGAATGCCACTTTGGGGTACAGCGCCGCGCGGTGGCGCCGCTGACGGATCGAACCACCCAACACCTGCAGTTCGCCCTGTTGCAGGCGCTTGACCCCGGCGATCAGGCCCAGCAGGGTCGACTTGCCAGCCCCGTCCGGACCGATCAGCGCGCAGCGGGTGCCAGCCGGCAGGCTGAAGCCGAGGGTTTGCAAGGCCGCCATGTTGCCATAGCAATGGCTGATGCCTTCGGCCAGCAGTGCCGGGGCGTTCATTGCAGGTTGGCCGGCCAGTCCACCTCAGCCGTGCGTACATAGCCGGCACCTGGCATGCCCGGTTTGGCCTGCGGCACGGCGCCCGGGTCACTCAGGCGCAGTTTGACCCGGAACACCAGCTTCTGCCGTTCGTCGCGGGTTTCCACCTGCTTGGGGGTGAACTGGGCCTTGGCGGCGACGAAGGCTACCTTCGCTGGCAGCGCCCGCTCGGGCAGGGCGTCGAGCACGATGCGCGCCTGATCGCCGACGGTCAGGCGGCCGCTGGTGGAGGCCGGCAGGTACAGGTTCATGTACTGGTCGCTGGGGTCGATCAGCATCAATACACGGCCGCCGGCACCCAGCACTTCACCGGGTTCGGCCAGGCGCAGTTGAATGATGCCGTTGATCGGTGCGCGCAGGCTGCTGTCGTCGATTTCGCTGGTGAGTTGCGCCACCTGGGCTTCGGCAGCACCGATGGCAGCCTTGATGGCGGCCAGCTGGGCGCGGGCGGCGACCACCGCTGCGTTTGCCGTGTCGAAGCGCGCCTGTTGCTGGTCAAGCAACTGCTGGCTGGCGTATTTGCGCTGGAAAATCTCGCGCACACGCTTGAGTTCCTGGCTGGCCAGCAGCAGTTCGCTCTGGCGCAGCTGCACGCTGGCCTGGGCCGCGGCATAGTTTTCCCGGGCGCGCAGCACTTCGGCTTCGGCCTGGCTGCGTTGGGCTTCCATGGTGCGCGTGTCGATACGTGCAAGCAATTGCCCGCGGGTGACCTTGTCACCTTCATCGACCAGCACTTCGGCCAGGCGGCCGGGGATCTTGCTGGCGATTTGCACTTCGGTGGCTTCGAGGCGACCGTTGCCCATGCTCAGGCCTTCGGGCAACTGGTCGTGCAGCGACTTCCAGTACCCCAGCCCAGCGGCTGCCGCAAGCAGGGCGAGCAGCGCGGTGGCGAAGATTCTGGGGGCGTATCGGTTCATCGTTCTGCATCCTTGCGGTCATGCACACTGCATCATGGCCTGCGGCCATGGGTGGTGTGTTGATATTGGTCAAATCCATGACGGGGCCTGCCCCGCAGCCCCATTTGGTTTATGACCTTAGCCGCAGTTTCAACGCAAAGCGACAATCACCGCCCATTGCTCTGCAGTCACCGGCATCACCGACAGGCGGCTGCCCTTCTGTACCAGCGGCAGTTCGGCCAGGCCGGCCTGCTGTTTCAGCCAGCCCAGTTCCAGCACCCGTGGCAGCGTCTGCACATGGGCCACATCCACCGCGCTCCACGGGTTCTTTTCCGGCGTGGCCTTGGCATCGTGATAAGGGCTTTGCGGGTCCAGCGCGGTCGGGTCCGGGTAGGCCGCGCGGGTGATTCTGGCAATGCCGGCGATGCCCGGTTGCGGGCAACTGGAGTGGTAGAAGAAAAATTCGTCGCCAACGCTCATGGCCCGCAGGAAGTTACGTGCCTGGTAGTTGCGCACGCCGTCCCAGCGCGCTTCGCCGAGGCGGCCAAGGGCTTCGATGGAGAGCTCGTCGGGCTCGGATTTCATCAGCCAGTAGGCCATGGAGGTGCTCCTGAAATGGTTTGAAATAACCTGTTGCACGAAACCGACAGCCGGTTGACGTCAAGGTTTGCGTGTAGACGCAGGTTGTCGGAAAATGCGCCCCGATAAAAGCACGATGCTCCGGCGATACCCAGAAAATCGCCGAGCGCTGGACAGTTTGCCGGGGGGGGCAATCTTCGATGAATCAACGCAACAAGCCAGACTTGCTGTGGGTCTTGGTGTTCATTTTCGGCCTGGGTGTGGTCACTACCGGTTATGCGCAAGGGTTCTGGGAGCGCAAGCTGGACAATGCCTACCAGATGCCGGTCGATGCCAGCCAGCCACAACGTTGATCCCCCTCGCTGGCGCCCTTCAACGTGGCGCCAGGTACCAGCCGCGGTCCGAGACCGTGCCCTGCAGCGGTACATCCCAGCTGGCCTGCGCCAGCCGCTCGACCTTCTGGCATTCATGCGCCAGCCCTAACAGCAATGGCTTTTTCCAGGTCTGGCGACGCGCCTGGTAGGCCAGGCTGCGATCATAGAAGCCGCCGCCCATTCCCAGGCGCCCGCCCACTTCGTCGAAACCGACCAGCGGTAGCAGGATCAGGTCCAGCGACCAGATCGGGCGCTGGCGCTTGCGCTCGGTGACTGGCTCGGGAATGCGAAAGCGGTTGGGCTTGAGCTTTTCGCCCTGTTCGAAGCGCTGGAACACCATTCGTGTGCGTGGCCAGGCATGGAGTACCGGCAGGTAGACACGCTTGCCACGGCGCTGGGCCTCGCGCAGCAGCAGGGCAGGGTCGATCTCGCCGTCATTGGGCAGGTACAGGGCAATGTGCCGGGCCCGGCGGAATAGCGGGTGTTGCGCCAGCTGGCGGTACAGGCCGACAGCGGCCTGGCGTTGCTGGGCCGGGGTGAGGGCGCGGCGGGCATTGCGCAGCAGGCGGCGAAGCTGGGGGCGGGTGAGCGGCGCGGTGTCGGTCATGGCACGAGCGGTCCCAAGTGTGTTGGCCGACATGGCCGACCAAAACGAATTGCCCGCCGGTAGAGGCGGGCAAGAGAATTCAGGCTCCCCGATAAGACCGCTATCGGTGTAGCCCTTGAACCCGAAAGTTCAAGGTGGAGATTGCAGGGGGCGTTAAGGCTTTCCGTCGGGCGGACATGCACACCGGCCCCAGCGTGCAACCCCCGTGGTTGTGCGTATCGGCTCAGGGACATAACCGACTGGCGCATCCCCCAGGGAGTGGCGCCAGTATACCAACCTCAGCCGATTTTGGTATCCGCATCGTCGGACAGCGCCTGATCGACCCGCTCCAGCAGGTCGCGCACCTGTTCGCGGGTGGTACCGCCGGCCGGCGCATCATTGCGGTCTTCCTGGCGGTGCAGCATTTCGTGGGTGATGTTCAACGCGGCCATGACCGCGATGCGGTCGGCGCCGATCACCTTGCCGCTGCTGCGGATCTCGCGCATCTTGCCGTCCAGGTAGCGCGCCGCGCTGACCAGGTTGTTGCGCTCTTCCGGCGGGCAGATGATCGAATATTCCTTGTCGAGGATCTGCACGGTGACGCTATTGCTTGAACTCATGAGTCTTGCTCCAGAGCCTTGAGGCGTAAAATCATCGACTCGACCTTGCGCCTGGCGATCTCGTTCTTTTCGATGAGGTGGGCGCGCTCTTCGCGCCAGGATTTTTCCTGAGCTACTAGGAGTGCATTTTGCCGTTTTAGTTGCTCGACGCGTTGGATCAGCAACTCGAATCGGCTCATCAGTGCCTGCAGGTCGTTCTCTTGCGTGGGTTGCACTCGATTCGCTCCGTCATTGAGTCACCGTGGCGATGATGATGCCTCTCGCCGGGCGGCGACGGCCAGTGCCGATGGTCTTGGCGCGCCTGCCGGTGCTAGGATACAAGGTCTCCATTCTAGTCATTGCGCCGTCTGGCGCCTAGCTGCCCATGCCCAATACCCAATCGCCCTACATCGCCTTCGCCATGCTGCTGTCCAGCAATGGCCATCCTGTCACCCCGGCCGAACTGCACGGCCTGCTGATCGGCCGCAGTTGCGCCGGTGCCGGCTTCGACGCCGAAGGCTGGCTGGCCGATGCCGCCCAGCTGCTGGAAACCGAACCTGGCGACACTGTGCGCAACGCCCTGGTTGGCCTGCAGGAAATGGTCAAGGGCGAGCTGACCAGCGACGACATGGCGATCGTCCTGCTGCTGCCTTCCGACGACGCCGCCCTGAGCGACCGTGCCACCGCACTCGGCCAGTGGTGCCAGGGCTTCATTACCGGTTTCGGTCTGAATGCCGGTGGCAAGGAGCTGTCCGACGAGGCCAAGGAAGTGCTGCAGGACCTGGTGGCCATTTCCCAGGTCCAGGAAGCCCTCGAAGAGTCCGAGGACGGCGAGAGCGACTACATGGAGGTCATGGAGTACCTGCGTGTGGCACCACTGCTGCTGTTCTCCGAGCTGGCCAAGCCGGCCGCCCCCGCGCCCAAGCCATCGCTGCACTGATCAAGCGGGGTAGTCTGCCCATGAGCCACATTCCCAAAGCCGAATATGCCCGTCGGCGCAAGGCGCTGATGGCGCAGATGGTCCCCAACAGCATCGCCATCCTGCCCGCCGCTGCGGTTGCCATTCGTAACCGCGACGTCGAGCATGTGTACCGCCAGGACAGCGACTTCCAGTACCTCAGCGGCTTCCCCGAGCCGGAGGCGGTGATCGCGCTGATCCCGGGGCGCGAGCATGGCGAATACGTGCTGTTCTGCCGTGAACGCAACCCCGAGCGCGAGCTGTGGGACGGCCTGCGTGCCGGCCAGGAGGGCGCGGTGCGCGACTTTGGCGCCGACGATGCCTTCCCCATCACCGACATCGACGAGATCCTGCCGGGCCTGATCGAAGGCCGCGAGCGGGTCTACAGCGCCATGGGCAGCAACCCCGAATTCGACCGCCGGCTGATGGACTGGATCAACGTGATCCGCTCCAAGGCACGCCTGGGCGCCCAGCCGCCGAACGAGTTCGTTGCGCTGGATCATCTGCTGCACGACATGCGCCTGTATAAATCAGCGGCGGAAGTGAAAGTGATGCGTGCTGCCGCAGACATCTCGGCACGGGCCCACGTGCGGGCCATGCAGGCCTGCCGGGCCGGGCTGCATGAATACAGCCTGGAAGCCGAGCTGGACTACGAGTTCCGCAAGGGCGGGGCGAAGATGCCGGCCTACGGCTCGATCGTCGCGGCCGGGCGCAATGCCTGCATCCTGCACTACCAGCAGAACGACGCGCCGCTCAAGGATGGCGACCTGGTGCTGATCGATGCCGGCTGCGAGATCGACTGCTACGCCAGCGACATCACCCGTACCTTCCCGGTCAGCGGGCGTTTTTCGCCCGAGCAGAAGGCCATCTACGAGCTGGTGCTCAAGGCCCAGGCGGCGGCGTTTGCCGAAATCGCCCCGGGCAAGCACTGGAACCACGCCCACGAGGCGACCGTGCGGGTGATCACCGAGGGCCTGGTGCAATTGGGCCTGCTCCAAGGCGAAGTGCAGGCCTTGATCGACAGTGAGGCCTACCGCGCCTTCTACATGCACCGCGCCGGGCACTGGCTGGGCATGGATGTGCATGACGTGGGCGAGTACAAGGTTGGCGGCGAATGGCGGGTGCTTGAACCCGGCATGGCGCTGACCGTCGAGCCGGGCATCTATATCGGCGCCGACAATCAGGCCGTGGCGAAGAAGTGGCGCGGCATCGGTGTAAGAATCGAGGATGACGTGGTGGTGACCAGGCAAGGCTGTGAAATCCTGACTTCGGGCGTGCCGCGCACGGTCGCCCAGATCGAGGCGCTGATGCAGGCAGCGCGCAAGGACGTCGCATGAACCGGGTGAATCTGGCGATCATCGGTGGCGGCCTGGTCGGCGCAAGCCTGGCCTTGGCCCTGCAAGCCGGGGCCAAGGCGCGCGGCTGGAAAATCCTGCTGATCGAGCCATTCGCCCCCGGCGACAGCTTCCAGCCCAGCTATGATGCGCGCTCGTCGGCACTGTCGTTCGGCACCCGGCAGATCTACCAGCAGTTGGGCTTGTGGCAAGCGATCGAGCGCCGCGCCGAGCCGATCCGGCAGATTCATGTTTCCGATCGTGGCCGCTTCGGCGCTACCCGCCTGGATGCCCAGGAAGAAGGCGTGCCGGCGCTGGGTTACGTGGTGGAAAACGCCTGGTTGGGCCAATGCCTGTGGCAAGGCCTGGACACTGACGTGGTGAGCTGGCGCTGCCCGGCGGAAGTGACCTCGATGCAGGCGATCGAAGGTGGCTACCGGCTGATGCTGAACGACGACACCCAGCTTGAATGTGACCTGGCGGTGCTTGCCGACGGTGGTCGCTCCGGCCTGCGCGAACAGCTGGGCATCCATGTGCGTCACACGCCCTACCAACAAAGCGCGTTGATCGCCAATATCACCCCGGGCGAGGCCCACGGTGGCCAGGCCTTCGAGCGTTTCACCGAAGCCGGCCCCATGGCCCTGCTGCCGCTGCCGGAAAACCGCTGCGCGCTGGTCTGGACCCGCCAGGGCATGGATGCGCGGCGCCTGGCCGATATCGACGAGCGCCACTTCCTGCGCGAGTTGCAGGCGGTGTTCGGCTACCGCCTGGGCGCGCTGCGCCAGGTTGGCGCGCGGCACCTCTACCCGTTGTCGCTGATCGAGGCCGAGGAGCAGGTGCGGCCGCACCTGGTGGTGCTGGGCAACGCCGCGCACAGCCTGCACCCGATTGCCGGGCAGGGCTTCAACCTGTCACTGCGTGACGTGCAGGCGCTGGCCGAAGCATTGCTGGCCGGCCCGCAGCGGCCTGGCGACCTGACCACCCTGCAGGCTTATCAACAGCGCCAGCGCCTGGACCAGGCCTTGACCATCGGTTTTTCCGATCAGGTTACCCGCCTGTTCGGCAGCAGCCAGCCGTTGCTGGCCGCCGGGCGCAACCTCGGGCTGCTCGGGCTCGACCTGCTGCCGCCGGCGAAAAGCTGGTTTGCCCGCCAGGCCATGGGCCTGGGCACCCGCGCCGATTCGCGGGGGCAGGCATGACCGCTGATGCACGCCGGCTGGCGCGCCGCGCGCGCCTGTTGCGTTGGCGCCTGAACCTGTTCCCGCCGCACCTCGGCGCCGGTATCCGCGTGCAGCACATCAGTGCCGACCTGCGCAGCGTCAAGGTAGCGATGAAGCTGACCCGCTGGAACCGCAACTACGTTGGTACCCAGTGCGGCGGCAGCCTGTACGGCATGGTCGACCCGTTCTACATGCTGTTGCTGATCGAGCAGCTGGGGCGTGACTACATCGTCTGGGACAAGGCCGCCAGCATCGATTTCATTTCACCGGGCAAAGGCCCGGTGTATGCCGAACTCCACGTCGATGACGCGTTGCTGGACGAGATTCGCCAGCAGACCGCCACTGGCAAGAAGTGCCTGCCGCGGCTGCAGGTCGATATTCGCGACGGCGCCGGCGAGCTGGTGGCGCGGGTCGATAAAACCCTATATGTGCGGCTCAAGCCGCAAGCGAGGCTGGCGTAAGGCATGGAAATGCGCGCAGATCTGTTGATTGTCGGTGCCGGTATGGTCGGCAGCGCCCTGGCCCTGGCGTTACGCCACAGCGGCCTGCAAATCCTCTTGCTCGACGGTGGCCCGCTGGCGGTCAAGCCGTTCGATGCCCAGGCCCCGTTCGAACCGCGAGTCAGCGCGCTGTCGGCGGCCAGCCAGCGCATCCTCGAACGCCTGGGCGCCTGGGATGGCATTGCCCGGCGGCGCGCTACGCCCTACTCGGACATGCATGTGTGGGACGGCAGTGGCACCGGCCAGATTCACTTCTCGGCTGCCAGCGTGCATGCCCAGGTACTTGGCCACATCGTCGAGAACCGGGTGGTGCAGGATGGCCTGCTGGAGCGCCTGCATGACAGTGACATCGGCCTGCTAGCCAACGCGCGGCTCGAACAGTTGCGCCGCTCGGGCGATGAATGGCTGCTGACCCTGGCCGACGGCCGTCAGCTGCGCACGCCGCTGGTGATCGCCGCCGACGGCGCCAACTCGGCGGTGCGCCGTCTGGCTGGTTGCGAAACCCGCGAGTGGGATTACCTGCACCATGCCATCGTCACCAGCGTGCGTTGCAGCGCCGGGCACCAGGCCACGGCCTGGCAGCGTTTCACCGATGAAGGGCCGTTGGCGTTCCTGCCGTTGACCCGCGATGGCCAGCAGGACTGGTGCTCGATCGTCTGGTCGACCACGCCGGAGCATGCCGAGCAGTTGATGGCATTGGATGAAGCGGCCTTCGTGAAGGCCCTGCAGCAGGCTTTCGAGGGGCGCCTGGGGGATGTCCTGCAGGCCGACCCGCGGGTGTGCGTGCCGTTGCGCCAGCGCCATGCCAAGCGTTATGTGGATGAAGGCCTGGCCTTGATCGGCGATGCCGCGCATACCATTCACCCGTTGGCCGGGCAGGGTGTCAACCTGGGCTTCCTCGATGCGGCAGTGCTGGCCGAGGTGCTGGTAAATGCCTGCGAGCGTGGCGAGCGGCTGGCGGATGTGAAAGTGCTGAGCCGTTACGAGCGCCGACGCATGCCGCACAACCTGGCGCTGATGGCGGCGATGGAAGGGTTCGAGCGGTTGTTCCAGGCCAACCCGTTGCCGTTGCGCTGGTTACGTAACACTGGCTTGAAGCTGGTGCAGCAGATGCCGGAGGCCAAGGCGCTGTTCGTGCGCCAGGCGCTGGGTTTGACCGGTGATCTGCCGGATCTCGCCAAGGCATGAGATTGCTGGAATCTGTGGGAGCGGGCATGCCCGCGAAACAGGCAACGCGGTGTATGGCGCCGGCTTTGCCGGTGTTCGCGGGCATGCCCGCTCCCACAGGAACCTCGCAACTGTTATCCCTCTGCAACATCCAGTAACGGCTAGGTAGATGAGCCGGAAAATGGGATTCACTACCATTTGCGCCTCTCATACGATCCGAGGAGCGCTTTCCATGTTGCCACGCAAGCCCCTACTGGCCGCCCTGGCCCTGACCCTGTTCGGCGGCACTGCCCAGGCGGCGGACGAAGTGGTGGTGTACTCCTCGCGCATCGACGAGCTGATCAAGCCAGTGTTCGATGCCTATACCGCCAAGACCGGGGTGAAGATCAAGTTCATCACCGACAAGGAGGCCCCACTGATGCAACGCATCAAGGCCGAGGGCGACAACGGCGTGGCCGACCTGCTGCTGACCGTCGATGCCGGTAACCTGTGGCAGGCCGAGCAGATGGGCATCCTGCAGCCGATCCAGTCCGACATCATCGACCGCAACATCCCGCCGCAGTACCGCGCTTCGTCGCACGACTGGACTGGCCTGAGCCTGCGCGCGCGCACCATCATCTACTCCACCGAGCGGGTCAAGCCGGAGGAGTTGAGCACCTACGAGGCCCTGGCCGACAAACAGTGGGAAGGCCGCCTGTGCCTGCGTACGGCAAAGAAGGTGTACAACCAGTCGCTGACTGCCACCCTGATCGAGACCCACGGCGAGGCGAAGACCGAGCAGATCGTCAAAGGCTGGGTCAACAACCTGTCCACCGACGTGTTCTCCGATGACAACGCGGTGATCCAGGCCATCGAGGCCGGCCAGTGCGACGTGGGCGTGGTCAACACCTATTACTACGGCCGGCTGCACCAGCAGAACCCGAAACTGCCGGTGAAGATCTTCTGGCCCAACCAGGGTGACCGTGGCGTGCACGTGAACCTGTCCGGCATCGGCCTGACCAAGCATGCGCCACACCCGGAGGCGGCGAAGAAACTGGTGGAATGGATGACTACTGAAGAGGCGCAGAAGCTGTTTGCCGACATCAACCAGGAGTTCCCGGCCAACCCCAAGGTCAAGCCATCGGACGAAGTGGCGGCGTGGGGCAGCTTCAAGGCCGACAGCATTCCGGTGGAGATCGCCGGCAAGCGTCAGGCTGAAGCGATTCGCTTGATGGACCGGGCTGGCTGGAACTAAGCGCCAGGCTTTATCCTTCCGGGGCTTATCAGGCCTTTTCGCGGGCACGCCCGCTGCTACAGGTTGGCCACTGCCTTTGGCGCATGTGGGGTCCCTGTGGGAGCGGGCATGCCCGCGAACGACCGCAAGGCGGTCGCAAATCATCCACAGAGACATTCTACTTGCCGCACACCGCCCAACGCCGCTGGTACCTCCCGGTCGCCCTGATCGCCGCCCTGGTGCTCCTGCCCCTGAGCGTGTTGCTGCTGTCGTGGCAGTCGATCGACCTGCAGATCTGGTCGCACCTGCTCGACACCCAGATGAGCCGCCTGCTGGGCAATACCCTGACGCTGGTGGTGGGCGTTGGCATCGGCGTCACCCTGCTGGGTGTCAGCCTGGCCTGGCTGACCAGCCTCTGCGAGTTCCCCGGCCGGCGCTGGCTGGACTGGGCGCTGATGCTCCCGTTCGCCATCCCTGCCTACGTGCTGGCGTTCGTCTTCGTTGGCCTGCTGGACTTCGCCGGCCCGGTACAAAGCGCCTTGCGCGAGCTGTTCGGGCCAATGCGCCTGCCGCGGGTGCGTTCGACCGGTGGGGTGATCATCGTGCTGGTGCTGGTGTTCTACCCCTATGTCTACCTGCTGGCGCGCAGCGCCTTCCTGGCCCAGGGCAAAGGCCTGATGGAAGCGGCGCGGGTGCTTGGGCTGTCCCCGCTGCAAGCATTCTGGCGCGTGGCGCTGCCCATGGCGCGGCCGGCTATCGGCGCCGGGATAGCCCTGGCGTTGATGGAAACCCTGGCGGACTTCGGCGCCGTGGCGGTGTTCAACTTCGACACCTTCACCACCGCCATCTACAAGACCTGGTACGGCTTCTTCAGCCTGTCCAGCGCAGCCCAGCTGGCCAGCCTGCTGTTGCTGGCGGTGATGCTGGTGCTGTACGGCGAACGCCGGGCACGCGGCGCCAGCCGCAGCGGCAACGAGCGCCCGCGCGGGCAGGCGCTGTACCACCTGCGTGGGATCAAGGCGTTGCTGGCCAGTGGCTGGTGCCTGCTGGTGTTCGCCTGCGCCTTCGTCATCCCGCTGTTGCAACTGCTGAGCTGGTTCTGGCAGCGCGGCCGGCATGACCTGGACGAGCGCTACGTCGGCCTGGTGCTGCACACCCTGTACCTGGGCGGCATGGCGGCGCTGGTCACGGTGAGCGTGGCGCTGCTGCTGGCCTTTGCACGGCGCCAGGCACCGACGAATGCCATCCGCGCCGGGGTCGGCCTGGCCAACCTGGGCTATGCCTTGCCTGGTTCGGTGCTGGCGGTATCGATCATGCTGGCCTTCAGCTACCTCGATAACCAGCTGGTCATCCCGCTGTCCAGCTGGCTGGGCGGGGCTGGCAAGCCACTATTGCTGGGTAGCCTTGCTGCGTTGCTGCTGGCCTACCTGGTGCGCTTCATCGCGGTGGCTTACGGGCCGCTGGAAAGCAGCCTGGAGCGTATTCGCCCGTCGCTTCCCGAGGCATCGCGCAGTCTGGGTGTCGGTGGCATGAGATTGTTTTTCAAGGTGTATCTGCCGCTGCTGGTACCGGGTGCCCTCAGCGCCGCCTTGCTGGTATTCGTCGACGTCCTCAAGGAAATGCCGGCCACCTTGCTGATGCGCCCGTTCGGCTGGGACACCCTGGCCGTGCGGGTGTTCGAGATGACCAGCGAGGGTGAGTGGGCACGTGCATCGCTGCCGGCACTGAGCCTGGTGCTGGTGGGGTTGCTGCCGGTCATCGGCCTGATTCGCCGTTCGGCTCGTCGACCCGGTCACAGTCACTGAGGGTGTCAGCCCGCGCCCTTGCGGCTACAATGCGCGGCACTCGCGCGGCGGGTCCTGTACAAGAAGAGCTGACGACCCAACGTCATCGACCGCCGCCGCTTCGCCACGCCCGGAAGGAGAAACCCATGGGACAGCGCACGCTTTTGTACGACCTGCACCTGGCGCTGGGCGCCAAGACGGTCGATTTCGGTGGCTGGGACATGCCCCTGCACTATGGCTCGCAGGTCGAGGAGCACCATCAGGTGCGCAGCGATTGCGGGGTGTTCGATGTGTCCCACATGACCGTGATCGATGTCGACGGCAGCGACGCCACTGCCTGGTTGCAGCGCCTGCTGGCCAACGACGTGGCCCGTCTCGACGATATCGGCAAGGCACTGTACAGCCCGTTGCTGCAGGAGCAGGGCAAGGTCATCGACGACCTGATCGTCTACCGCACCGAAACCGGCTACCGCCTGGTCACCAACGCCGCCACCCGGGCCAAGGTACTCGATTGGCTGGCCGCACAGCGTGCCGGTTTTGCCGTGGATTTCCGGGCCCGTCCCGATCTGGCCATCCTCGCCATCCAGGGCCCGCATGCACGCGAAAAGGTCGCTGCCCTGCTCAGCCCTGCGCGCGCCGCGCTGATTCGCGAACTGCGCCCATTCGAGGGCATTGCCGAAGGCGACTGGTTCATTGCCCGCACCGGGTATACAGGTGAAGACGGCCTGGAGATCATCCTTCCTGGCGAGCAGGCCGTGGCCTTCTTCAACGACCTGGTCGGCGCCGGTATTGCCCCAAGCGGCCTTGGCGCCCGCGACACCCTGCGCCTGGAAGCCGGCATGAACCTGTACGGCCAGGACATCGACGAAGCACACACACCACTCACTTCCAACCTGGGCTGGAGCATCGCCTGGGAGCCCGCCGAGCGCGACTTCATCGGCCGCGCCGGCCTGCTGGCGGAAATCGAACAAGGTGTACAGGAAAAACTGGTCGGCCTGGTGCTGGAAGAGCGTGGTGTACTGCGTGCCCACCAGGTGGTCCGGGTGGCAGGGATTGGCGAAGGGGAGATCACCAGTGGTAGTTTCTCGCCTACGCTGAGCAAGTCCATTGCCCTTGCACGCGTACCCATGGCCACCGGCGACCGGGCCGAGGTGGAAATTCGCGGTAAGTGGTACCCGGTGCGGGTGGTCAAACCGACCTTCGTGCGCCACGGCAAGATCCTGATCTGAACAATTTTCAACCGGCGGGCGTACCGCTGAGCCAATCGAGGAATTCAAGACATGAGCGATATCCCTAGCGACCTGCGTTATGCCAAAAGCCATGAGTGGGCCCGCCTGGAAGCCGACGGCACTGTGACCGTGGGTATCAGCGACCACGCCCAGGAAGCCCTGGGTGACGTGGTGTTCGTCGAACTGGCCGAGGTCGGCAAGGCGTTTGGCGCTGGCGACGCCGCCGGTGTGGTCGAGTCGGTGAAGGCCGCTTCGGACATCTATGCCCCGGTGGGTGGCGAAGTGATTGCGGTCAACGAGGAGCTGGCTGAAAGCCCGGGACTGCTCAACGAAGCACCTTACGAAGCGTGGATCTTCAAGCTGAAGCCAAGCAACCCGGCCGAGCTGGACAAGCTGCTGGATGCTGCTGGCTACAAGGCTGCCATCGGCGAGTAACAGCAGGATCCTTGGGGCTGTTTCGCAGCCCTATCGACACCAGGCCGGTCCTATAGGCGATCGCGATCCATTGTAGGAGCGGCCTTGTGTCGCGATAGGGGCGCAAAGCGCCCCCGGCAGTCGCCAGGCGAAAACAAGTTTCCCCGCACAATCGGCAATCCCTTCCTAGACTTGTAAGTCTCCATGAGAGCTGTTCCAGGAAGAGAGCGTCGTCATGTCCCAGTCGCCATCCCTGCATCAACTGCAAGAGCCCAACCCTTTCCTGCGTCGTCACCTGGGCCCCGATGCTGCAGAGCAGCAGGCCATGCTCAATGCGCTTGGCGTCGCCAGCCGCAGTGAGCTGATCGAGCAGACCGTACCGCCAGACATCCGTCTCGATCGCCCGCTCGACTTGCCCGCTGCGCTGGACGAACAGGCCGCCCTGGCCAAACTCGCCAGCTACGCCGAACAGAACCAGGTCTGGACGAGCCTGATCGGCATGGGCTACCACGGCACCATCACGCCGACGGTCATCCTGCGCAACGTGCTGGAAAACCCCGGCTGGTACACCGCCTATACCCCGTATCAGCCCGAAATCGCCCAAGGCCGGCTGGAGGCGCTGCTGAATTTCCAGCAGATGGTCATCGACCTTACCGGGCTGGCCCTGGCCAATGCCTCGCTGCTCGACGAGGCTACTGCTGCCGCCGAAGCCATGGCATTGGCCAAGCGGGTGGCACGCAACAAGAGCAAAGCCTTCTTTGCCGACGAACATTGCCACCCGCAGACCCTGTCGGTGCTGAAGACTCGCGCTGAGGGCTTTGGCTTCGAACTGATCGTCGACGCTGTGGATAACCTTGGCAAACACGCGGTATTCGGTGCTTTGCTGCAGTACCCCGACACTCATGGCGAAGTACGCGACCTGCGCCCGCTGATCGACCAGTTGCACAGCCAGCATGCACTGGCCTGTGTGGCGGCGGACCTGCTCAGCCTCGTGCTGTTGGCGCCGCCTGGGGAACTGGGTGCGGATGTGGTACTGGGTTCGACCCAGCGCTTTGGCGTACCGATGGGGTATGGCGGCCCTCATGCGGCCTATTTCGCCTGTCGCGACGACTACAAGCGGGCCATGCCGGGGCGCATCATCGGCGTATCGCGCGATGCCCGTGGCAACACCGCCCTGCGCATGGCCCTGCAAACCCGCGAGCAGCATATTCGCCGCGAAAAGGCCAACTCCAACATCTGCACGGCGCAGGTGCTGCTGGCCAACATTGCCGGCTTCTACGCGGTCTACCATGGCCCCGAAGGCCTGCAGCGCATCGCCCAGCGTGTGCATCGGTTGACCTTCATCCTGGCCGCCGGCCTCGAAGCCAAGGGTATCCGGCGGTTGAACCAGCATTTCTTCGACACGCTGACCGTGGATGTCGGTGGCGCCCAGGCGGCCATCATCGAAAGCGCCGAAGCTGCGCAGGTCAATTTGCGTATCCTTGGCCGCGGGCGCCTGGGCGTGAGCCTTGACGAGACCTGTTCGGAGCAGACGGTGCTGCGCCTGTTCGACATCTTCCTGGGCGTGGACCACGGCCTGGACATTGCCGCTCTCGACCAGCTCGCCCTGCCCGAAGGGATTCCAGCGAGTCTGGTGCGGCGCACGCCGTTCCTCGCGCACCCGGTGTTCAACCTGCACCACAGCGAAACCGAAATGCTGCGCTACCTCAAGCAGCTGGAGAACAAGGACCTGGCGCTGAACCAGTCGATGATCCCGCTGGGCTCGTGCACCATGAAGCTCAACGCCACCAGCGAGATGATCCCTATCACCTGGCCGGGCTTTGCTCAGTTGCACCCGTTTGCCCCAGCCGCCCAGGCCGCCGGCTACAAGGCGATGATCGACGAACTGGAAAGCTGGTTGTGCGCCATTACCGGCTTCGATGCCATCTGCATGCAGCCCAATTCCGGTGCCCAGGGCGAATATGCCGGCCTGATGGCCATCACCCGCTACCACCGCAGCCGTCACCAGCCGCAACGCACCTTGTGCCTGATCCCGTCCTCAGCCCACGGTACAAACCCGGCCTCGGCGCAGATGGCCGGCATGGAGGTGGTGATCGTTGATTGCGACGACCATGGCAACGTTGACCTGGCCGACCTCAAGGCCAAGGCGCACGCCGCCGCAGACCGCCTGTCGTGCCTGATGATCACCTACCCGTCGACCCACGGCGTATACGAAGAGGGCATTCGCGAAATCTGCGAAGTTGTGCACCAGCACGGTGGCCAGGTGTACATGGATGGCGCCAACCTCAATGCCCAGGTGGGGCTGGCGCGCCCGGCCGATATTGGCGCCGACGTTTCCCACATGAACCTGCACAAGACGTTCTGCATACCCCACGGCGGTGGCGGCCCCGGCATGGGCCCGATCGGCATCCGCGAGCACCTCAAACCGTTCGTTGCCAGCCACCCGGTGGTGCCGGTACCCGGCCTGGAGCCGAACAACAGTGCAGTCAGTGCCGCGCCCTGGGGGAGTGCGAGCATCTTGCCGATCAGCTGGATGTACATCGCCATGATGGGCCCACAGCTGGCTGATGCCAGCGAAGTGGCGATCCTTTCGGCCAACTACCTGGCCAGCCAGTTGAGCGGCGCCTTCCCCGTGCTCTACCGCGGGCGCAACCAGCGGGTGGCGCATGAGTGCATCCTCGACCTGCGCCCCCTGAAGGCGCTGACCGGTATCAGTGAAGAGGATGTGGCCAAGCGCCTGATGGACTATGGCTTCCATGCGCCGACCATGTCCTTCCCGGTGCCGGGCACGCTGATGGTCGAGCCGACGGAGAGTGAGTCGAAGGCCGAACTGGACCGGTTCGTCGAGGCGATGCTGGCGATTCGCGCGGAAATCGGCGAAGTGCAGGAGGGTAACTGGCCGGCGGAGAACAACCCGCTCAAGCATGCGCCGCATACGCTAGCTGACGTGCTGGGGGCGTGGGACAGGCCCTATAGCCTGGAGCAGGCGGTGGCGCCCAGTGCTCACGTACGACAGCACAAGTACTGGCCGACGGTGAACCGGGTCGACAACGTTTATGGGGACAGGAATCTGTTCTGTGCTTGTGTGCCGGTGGAGGCTTATCGGTAGGGCTGCAGATCGCTGTTGAATGCTTCGCGGGCATGCCCGCGAAGCAGGCGACGCGGTTACTCGGCTACGGCATTCTTGGCCAGAATGGCATTGGCCAGTTCCATGTCGGTGGCCTGCAGGCCCGGGTTCTCGGCGCGGGCCTGACGAATTGCCGCTTCCAGGAACGGCCCACGAATCGCGCCTTCGCTGGCCACGAAGCTGCCGGCGTCATCCTGCGCCGCCATCACCAGCTTGTGGTCCCCCGAGGTCAGGTAGCTCGATGCCGTGGTAGCACCAGTGGTCATCACGTTACGCCAGAAGGTATCGGCCATGGCCGAGCCAATAGGCAGCGAAAGCAAGGCAGCGGCGGCGATGGCGGTTTTGAGACGCATGTTGAAACACCTCGAAAGGGGTGAGGGTTGAAGATGCGCGGTTGGATTTGCGGCAACGAGCTAAGTTCCTTGAATACAAGCCGTTTTTGCCTACGAACAGACCCGTAGCACTTCCTCTTGTCGGGTCTGCCCGCAGGCTACCTTGGTCTCCCCACAAGTCCGCAAGTCGAGCAGGCCATCGGCCTTTGCCTGGCGCCGCAAACTGGCCAGATCGCTGCCGGGGCCTATTTGTGCGCGCAGGCTATCGCTGGGCACCAGCAGTTCGAACAAGCCAGTGCGGCCGTGGAACCCAGTGCCCCGGCAGGTACGGCAGGGCTGGGCGGCGGGCATTGTCACTGCGCCGCGGCAATCTGCGCACAGCGTACGCACCAGGCGCTGAGCCATGACGCCTACCAGGGTCGCCTTGATCAGGTAGTCGGCCACGCCCAATTCCTGCAGGCGGGTGATTGCACTGCAGGCGTCGTTGGTATGCAGGGTGGATAGCACCAGATGACCGGTCAGCGCCGCCTGTACCGCCACCAGGGCAGTTTCGCGGTCGCGAATTTCGCCGATCATGATGATATCCGGGTCCTGGCGCAGCAGGGCCCGTACCCCATTGGCAAAGCCCAGGTCCAGGGCGGGCTGTACCTGCAACTGATTGAATGCGGGCTCCAGGCGCTCGATGGGGTCCTCGATGGTGCACAGATTGACTTGCGGCGTGGCCAGCAGCTTGAGGCTGGCGTACAGCGTGCTGGTCTTGCCGGAACCGGTCGGGCCGGTGACCAGGATGATGCCCTGGCGCTGCTGCAGCAGGCCTTGCCATTGCGCCAGTTGCGACCCTTCCAGGCCGAGGCGATCGAAGCCCTCTTGCAACTGTTGCGGGTCGAACAGGCGCAGCACCAGTTTCTCGCCGAACGGGGTCGGCAGGGTCGACAGCCGCAGCTCCACCTCGGCGCCGCCAGGCAGGCAGCTTTGCAGGCGGCCATCCTGTGGCCGGCGTTTTTCCGCGACGTCCATGCGTGCCAGATGTTTCAGGCGGCTGACCAGCGCCAGGGTGACCCCGGCCGGGAAGGCATACACGCAGTGCAGCAGACCATCGATGCGGTAGCGCAGCTGGCCCTGGTCACGGCGGGGCTCCAGGTGGATGTCGCTGGCGCGTTGTTCGATGGCGTACTGCAGCAGCCAGTCGACGATATGCACGATATGGGCGTCGTCGGCGCTGGCCTCGGCCTGGCGCTTGCCCAGTTCCAGCAGCTGCTCGAGTTCACCGAGGCTGGCCGATTGCTGGTTTTGCGCACCCTTGACCGACTGAACCAGCCGGTGGAATGACTGTCCTGCCTGACGAATCTGCAGCGGGCTGGCCAGCACGCGACGTATCGGCCGGCCCAGGCTGCGGGCCAGGTCGGCCTGCCAGTCATCCTGGTACGGCTGGGCGCTGGCGACTGTGACACCGGTGTCGTCGGCGGCGACGATGAGAATGCCATGGCGCTGGGCGAAGGCAGGGGAGATCAGGCCGCTGATCTGCGTCAGGTCGAGTTGCATCGGGTCGATGCGCAGATAGGGCTGGCCGACCCTGTGGGCCAACCATTGGCAGAGGCGATCCAGGTCCAGGGGCTGACCGGGGTGCTGGCGGTCCTCCAGGGCGCAGGCGGCGATCTGCTCCAGTGGGTGAGTGCTGGGGTGGGTGTTGGCGTGCTCAAGTACTGGCAGGGTGTCGTTGGCGTGCAGGTGCTGGTCGGCGAGCAGGGCCTGGAGCACGCGCCTGAGGTCGAGTGCCGGGTTGTCGGGGGTGTGCATTGGGGCGTCCGTGCCTGATGGGGAAGTGCTGATCAAGCCTAGCCGGGCGCTGGAAAATGGTTGGCGTGAAGCGTTTCTGAATCTTGCTGTTTGCGCTGGTAAACCCGTTTCCACAGAAACAGCGAACCGTTCACACCACAGACAGCTCCATCCGCTGCAGGTTGGTCAGGCTCACCTCGCCCACACACACCAGGTTACGCAGCTTTTGCGCGATCACTTCGGCCCGGTGCCAGCTCAGGCCGCCGATGCCGACCTCGATGTCCAGCCAGTCATCCTGCTGGCTGACCTGCACGCTGTGCGGGGTCAGGAATTGCAGGGCGAACAGGTTGAGGACCCGGCACAGGCTGTCAGGCTCGGCTTCGGCCTGCAGGCGGTAGTGCACGGTGCTGTGGGCGTTGGTGGCGGCCCAGGCGTCGGTACGGGATTGTGCGTTCATGCTGGTCTCCGCAGATGTGGGAGAAATTCTTGCACGTTGGCAGGGGTATTTTTTCGCTATGATTCAATCAATTCGCTGTATTGGCGAATAGAAGTGTTCGTAGTTTGACTTTCTGGAGAATAATCAATGCACAGCGAGCTGGACGCCTACGACCGCCGCATCCTCGAGCTCTTGCAGGAGGATGCTTCGCTCTCCAGTGCGCAGATCGCCGAACGTGTGGGGCTGTCGCAATCGCCGTGCTGGCGACGCATCCAACGCTTGAAGGAGGAGGGGGTGATCCGTGGGCAGGTGACACTGCTGGACCGCAAGAAGGTCGGCCTGAATACGCAGATCTTCGCCGAAGTGAAACTGAATGCTCATGGCCGCTCCAACTTCACCGAGTTCACCGAGGCGATCCGCGGGTTTCCGGAGGTGCTGGAGTGTTATGTGCTGATGGGGTCGGTGGACTTTCTGCTGCGGATCGTTACGTCGGATATCGAGGCTTATGAACGGTTCTTCTTCGAAAAGCTATCGAACGTGCCAGGGATTCAGGAGGTGAACTCGATCGTGGCGCTGTCAGAGATCAAGTCCACCACCAGCCTGCCTCTGTCGCGGTGAAGCAACGCTATCCCCTGTAGGAGCGGCCTTGCGTCGCGAAAGGGCCGCGAAGCGGTCCCGGCGATATCAGCATCGTGGGGGCGCTTCGCACCCCTTTCGCGACGCAAGGCCGCTGCACAAAGGCTGCATGAGCCTTCAGAAGGGCTCAAGCCTTGAGCAAGTGCTTCCAGCCGCGGCTCTGGTCGACAACCCGGGCCTGCTCGACACGCGCTTCCAGCACCTCATCGCTGATCGGCTGCTCGGCCAGCTCGTGCAGCTTCTTCAGGTCGCCGTACAGGCGGTCCATCTGTGGTGCCTCCAGCACCTGGCGGGCATGGTGCAGCCAGGCCAGCAACTGCTCGATACGCGGCAATTGCTCGGCCAGGTCTTCCGGGCGCTGGGTGTACAGCGGCAGCTTCAACGCACGGCCCTCTTCGCCCAGCAGGTGTGCCAGCCAGCTGGCCAGTTGCGCCTTGCCCTGGCGCTCGCCACGGCCCTTGCGCTCCACGGTCCAGGCACGCGCCAGCAGCCAGCGCGAGGTTTCCAGCGAGAACTGGCCCCAGCGCACGTCCTCCAGCTCTTCGGCGAACTGTTCGGGGGCGGCACGGCGGATGTCTTCGTCATCGTTGCCAGCCTGCACCAGCGGGCGCCAGTCTTCCAGCAGCGCGTCGAGGCTGCTGCGCAGCTCGCGGGTGGTGGCGCGCGGGGCGGCCTGGCCCAGGCTGGCGGTCAGGGCCCGCAGTTCGCTCAGGCACTCGACCCAGTCCTGCAGCAGGCGCCAGTGACCGTTGTGGCGGTACTGCTCGGCCAGGCGCTGGCTGCTGCCCAGCAGTTGCCAGGCCAGCGCGGCGTAGGCATCGTCCACGGCGGTTTCGGCTTCCAGCTCGGCGTGTGGCAGGCCCAGCTCGTAGCTGTCCGGCTCCAGCAGGCGGTAGCCGCGCTCGGCCTTGCTGATGTCGCAGGGCATCAGCGGCAGGCTGGCGGCCAGCTCGGCAGCCAGTTCCAGCAGGGCCTGGGGCTCACCTTCGCGCAGCTCCAGTTCCAGCTCGCAGATCTCTTCCTTGCGCTTGCCGGCGATCACGAAGCCTTGGTCAAGCGCCGCCTCGATCACCACCTTGCTCTTGCCACGGCCCCAGGCGATTTCGGCGTATTCACGGCTGAAGTCGGTGGTGAACAGCGGTTTGATGGTTTTCTTGTCGAGGTCGGCCAATTGCGCGGGCCAGCAGGTGGCGTCGAGCTTTTTCAGGTCGAGCTTGACCTTGTCCAGCGGCCATTCGTACTCATTGCGCTCGGACAGGCCGGCGACGCTCTGGCCGCGGCACTTGAGGGTCTGGATGATGGCCTCGCCGTCGCGGCGCAGGCGCAGGGCGACACGGGCGGCGGAAAGCTCGCGCTCGGGTGTGTCGAAGTACTGGTTGAGCAGTTCGCGGGTCTGCCAGCCGGACTTGTTGCGCTTTTTCAGCAGAGGGTGCTCGCGCAGGGCGGCAAGGGTCTCGCGGCTGGCGCGGAGCTTGAGTTCGGTTTCTTTGTGCATCACAGGCTCGAAGGAGGGGCGTGGTTGGCGGAGAGTCTACAGCAGTCGGCCGTCAACGGTTTATTCCAGACAGCGGATAGTCCTATGATGGGGGACGTTTCCGAGGAGTACGGGCATGCCGTTGCCAATGTTGAAAGACCAGTTCGCCGCCTTGATTGCCGCGCCCTCGGTCAGTTGCACCCAGCCCGCACTGGACCAGTCCAACCGCCAAGTCATCGACCTGCTGGCCGGCTGGCTGGGCGACCTTGGCTTCAACTGCGACATCCGCCAGGTCAGCCCCGGCAAGTTCAACCTGCTGGCCAGCCGTGGCAGTGGCCCAGGCGGCCTGGTGCTGGCGGGGCACAGCGACACCGTACCGTATGACGACCAGCTATGGGCCAGCGATCCGCTGAAGCTGACCGAAGTCGATGGCCGCTGGGTCGGCCTGGGCAGCTGCGACATGAAGGGGTTCTTCGCCCTGGTCATCGAAGCGGTTATCCCGCTGCTGGAGCACGACTTCAAGCAACCGCTGCTGATCCTGGCCACCTGTGATGAAGAAAGCTCGATGTCCGGGGCCCGCGCCCTGGCCGACGCCGGCCAGCCGCTTGGCCGGGCGGCAGTGATCGGTGAGCCCACCGGCCTGCGGCCGATCCGCATGCACAAAGGTATCCTGATGGACCGCATCGACATCCTGGGGCGTAGCGGTCATTCCTCGGACCCAAGCCTGGGCCGCAGCGCCATGGAGGCCATGCACGCCGTGATGGGCGAATTGATGGGCCTGCGCCAGCAATGGCAGCAACGCTACCGCAATCCGCAATTCACCGTGCCGACCCCGACCCTTAATTTTGGCTGCATCCATGGCGGCGACAACCCCAACCGCATCTGCGGCCAGTGCGCCCTGGAGTTCGACCTGCGCCCGCTGCCGGGCATGGACGTGGAGCAACTGCGCGCGGCCATCCGCGACAAGCTGGCACCCGTGGCAGAGCGCTTCGAGGTGCGCATCGACTATGCGCCGCTGTTCTCGGAGGTGCCGCCATTCGAGCAGGCTGCCGACGCCGAACTGGTGCAGGTGGCGGAGCGTCTTACCGGCCATCGTGCCGAAGCGGTGGCGTTCGGCACCGAAGCACCTTATCTTCAGCAACTGGGCTGCCAGACCATCGTGCTGGGCCCTGGCGACATCGCCTGTGCCCACCAGCCCGGCGAATACCTTGAAATGTCACGAATCGCGCCTACCGTGCGTCTATTGCGTGACCTGATCCGGCATTATTGCCTGGACTAAACGTCAACCCAATTGATTCGTTCCTGCCTAGAGGAGACCGCGCGTGACCGCAAGCCTGTTCCGACGATGATCCTGAACGCCCCCTGTATCGCCGTTCTCCGTCCACTTATCCACAGGCCCTGTCATGCCCGACTACGTCAACTGGCTGCGTCATGCCTCCCCGTACATCAACGCCCATCGCGACTGCACCTTCGTGGTCATGCTTCCTGGCGATGGGGTGGAACACCCTAATTTCGGCAACATCGTCCACGACCTGGTATTGCTGCACAGCCTTGGCGTGCGTCTGGTGCTGGTGCATGGTTCGCGCCCGCAGATCGAGAGCCGCCTGGCCAACCGTGGCCTGACCCCGCACTACCACCGTGGCCTGCGCATTACCGATGCCGCCACCCTGGATTGCGTGATCGATGCCGTCGGTGCCCTGCGCCTGGCCATCGAGGCGCGCCTGTCGATGGACATCGCCGCTTCGCCGATGCAGGGCTCGCGGCTGCGCGTGGCGTCCGGCAACCTGGTCACGGCGCGGCCGATCGGCGTGCTCGAAGGGGTGGACTACCACCATACCGGCGAAGTGCGCCGGGTCGACCGCAAGGGTATCAGCCGCCTGCTCGACGAGCGTTCCATTGTGCTGTTGTCGCCGTTGGGCTACTCACCCACGGGGGAAATCTTCAACCTGGCCTGCGAAGACGTAGCCACCCGTGCTGCCATCGAGCTGGGTGCCGACAAGCTGCTGCTGTTCGGCGCCGAGCCGGGCCTGCTGGATGAGGACGGCAAGCTGGTGCGCGAGCTGCGCCCACAACAGGTTGCCCCGCATCTGCAGCGCTTGGGCAGCGACTACCAGGCTGAATTGCTGGATGCTGCTGCAGAAGCCTGCAAAGGCGGGGTGGCGCGTAGCCATATCGTCAGCTATGCCGAGGACGGAGCCCTGCTGACCGAGCTGTTTACCCGTGGCGGTGGCGGTACGCTGGTTTCGCAGGAGCAGTTCGAAGTGGTGCGCGAGGCGACCATCGATGATGTCGGCGGCCTGCTGGAACTGATCAGCCCCCTGGAAGAGCAGGGCATCCTGGTGCGCCGTTCGCGCGAAGTGCTGGAGCGGGAGATCGAGCAGTTCAGCGTCGTCGAGCGCGAAGGCATGATCATCGCCTGCGCGGCGTTGTACCCGATTGCCGACTCCGATGCCGGCGAGCTGGCGTGCCTGGCGGTGAACCCGGAGTACCGTCACGGCGGGCGCGGCGACGAGCTGCTGGCGCGTATCGAGGGCCGGGCGCGGGAGGCGGGGCTCAAGACCCTGTTCGTGCTTACCACGCGCACCGCGCACTGGTTCCGCGAGCGCGGGTTCGCACCGAGTGGCGTGGAGCGGCTGCCGGCGGCGCGGGCTTCGCTGTACAACTACCAGCGCAATTCGAAAATCTTCGAGAAGCCTCTGTAAGCCTGTACCGGCCTCTTCGCGGGCTCGCCCGCTCCCACAGGTACACCGCAGGCTTCAGACTTTGTGATTACCTTGTGGGAGCGGGCAAGCCCGCGAAGCAGGCGACACCGATCTCGAACAAAAACGCCGCCCTTGTGGGCGGCGTTTTTGTTTACACGGTATGCAGGTACCAGTTGTACTCGAGGTCGGAAATCGAATGCTCGAATTCCTCCAGCTCGCTCTCCTTGCACGCGACGAAGATGTCGATGTACTTCGGATCGATGTACTTGTTGAGGATTTCGCTGTCGTCCAGTTCGCGCAGTGCGTCGCGCAGGTTGTTCGGCAGGCTCTGCTCCAGCTGCTCGTACGAGTTGCCTTCGATCGGCTCACCCGGCTCGATCTGGTTGGTCAGGCCATGGTGCACGCCAGCCAGCACGGCAGCCATCATCAGGTACGGGTTGGCATCGGCACCGGCCACGCGGTGTTCGATACGTACGGCGTCCGGCGAGCCGGTCGGCACGCGCAGGGCCACGGTGCGGTTGTCCAGGCCCCAGCTTGGCGCGTTCGGTACATAGAACTGCGCACCAAAGCGACGGTACGAGTTGACGTTCGGGCAGAGGAACGCCATGGACGCGGGCAGGGTCTCGAGCACACCGCCGACAGCGTGACGTAGCGCGGCGTTCTGCTCGGGATCCTCGCTGGTGAAGATGTTGTTGCCATCTTTGTCCAGCACGGAAATATGTACATGCAGGCCGTTGCCTGCCTGGCCCGGGTAGGGCTTGGCCATGAAGGTGGTGTCCATTTCATGGTCGTAGGCGATGTTCTTGATCAACCGCTTCAGCAGTACGGCGTAGTCGCAGGCCTTGAGCGGGTCGGCAACGTGGTGCAGGTTGACTTCGAACTGCGCCGGGGCGCTTTCCTTGACGATGGCGTCGGCCGGGATGCCTTGTTCCTTGGCGCCTTCGAGGATGTCCTGCAGGCAGTCGGCATATTCGTCGAGGTCGTCGATCAGGTAGACCTGGGTCGACTGTGGGCGTTTACCCGAAATCGGCGAGCGCGGCGGCTGCGGGCGGCCGTTCACGTTCTCCTGGTCGATCAGGTAGAACTCCAGCTCGAACGCGGCACAGATGGTCAGGCCCATCTCGGTGAACTTGCTCACGACTTGGCGCAGTACTTCACGCGGGTCGGCGAAGAACGGCTCGCCTTCGAGCTCGTGCATGGTCATCAGCAGCTGGGCGGTCGGGCGCTTCTGCCAGGGTTCGTTGGAGAGGGTGCCAGGAATCGGGTAGCAGATGCGGTCGGCATCGCCGATGTCCAGGCCAAGCCCGGTGCTCTCGACGGTGGAACCGTTGATGTCCAGGGCGAAGAGGGAGGCAGGCAGGTTGATGCCTTTCTCGTAAACCTTGTGGAGGCTGGTGCGCTCGATGCGCTTGCCACGCACCACACCATTCATATCTGCAATCAGAAGGTCAACGTAGAGAACCTCAGGATGTTCCTTAAGGAACGCGTTCGCTTCGTTAAGCTGAACGGCACGCGGGGGTACCGACATGATGCAACACCTTTGTTGTTAAAAATATCAATCAAGGGGGGCTTGCAGGTCCAGTCAATCGAAAACCCAAACTGATGTCAAGCCAACCCCATGATGCCCTGAAATGGCTCATCGACGGCAGATTTGCTGCATATCGGGGCAAGCCATTATCCGCTATTTACCGCACGAAGGGCTATCTCCGACGAGCCGTGTTTTATTTTTTACGGAGGTGTTGTGTAAAAAAATGAACAAGGCTAAGCTCGGTCTCAACCCAGAACACAATAATACGAGGGTCACATGGTCCGCTTGCCGCGACCTGAAAGCACTGCCTGCGCAGTGCTATCGGGTACCTCCGTCAATTTTGCAAGCTTCGTCAATGGCGTGGCCGCCATGGCCGCAATAATTGACGTTTGGCAGCCCCGGACTCGCCCTCGCAGCGGCTTGCCGCCCTTCGTTTCGTCTTCCTGCCCTTCGAACTCATTACGGATGCAGCTGTTTTCAGTGTATCCACTGTGGCTCTGCGCGGGGGTTTTTGCTTTAGCAATCTACTCCATCCAGAATCAATGCGCGGCCCACCTTACCTCCTGAGGTATTTATGAGTAACAACCTCGACCAGCTCACCGATTGGTTGAAAGAGCACAAGATCACCGAAGTCGAATGCATGATCAGCGACCTGACCGGCATCACGCGCGGCAAGATTTCGCCCACCAACAAGTTCATCGCCGAAAAAGGCATGCGCCTGCCCGAGAGCGTGCTGCTGCAGACCGTGACCGGCGACTACGTCGACGACGACATCTATTACGAACTGCTTGACCCGGCGGACATCGACATGATCTGCCGCCCCGACGAGAAGGCTGTGTTCCTGGTGCCGTGGGCCATCGAGCCGACCGCGCAGGTTATCCACGACACCTACGACAAGAAGGGCAACCCGGTCGAGCTGTCGCCGCGCAACGTCCTGAAGAAAGTCCTCAAGCTCTACGCTGACAAGGGCTGGCAGCCGATTGTCGCGCCGGAGATGGAGTTCTACCTGACCAAGCGTAGCGAAGACCCGGACTTCCCCCTGCAGCCCCCGGTAGGCCGTTCGGGCCGCCCGGAAACCGGCCGTCAGTCGTTCTCGATCGAAGCCGCCAACGAATTCGACCCGCTGTTCGAAGACGTCTACGACTGGTGCGAACTACAGCAGCTGGACCTGGACACGCTGATCCATGAAGACGGCACGGCGCAGATGGAGATCAACTTCCGTCACGGCGACGCCCTGCACCTGGCCGACCAGATCCTGGTGTTCAAGCGCACCATGCGCGAGGCCGCGCTCAAGCACAACGTGGCCGCCACCTTCATGGCCAAGCCCATGACCGGCGAGCCTGGCAGTGCCATGCACCTGCACCAGAGCGTGGTCGACCTGGCCACCGGCAAGAACATCTTCAGCAATGAGGATGGCAGCATGAGCGAGTTGTTCCTGCACTACATCGGTGGCCTGCAGAAATTCATCCCCGAGGCGTTGCCGCTGTTCGCGCCCAACGTCAACTCGTTCCGCCGCTTCCTGCCCGACACCTCGGCACCGGTGAACGTGGAATGGGGCGAAGAGAACCGCACCGTCGGCCTGCGCGTGCCGGACGCCGGGCCACAGAGCCGTCGGGTCGAGAACCGCTTGCCAGGCGCCGACGCCAACCCCTACCTGGCGATTGCCGCCAGCCTGCTGTGTGGCTACATCGGCATGGTCGAAGGCATCGCGGCCAGTGCGCCGGTGCAGGGCCGTGGCTACGAGCGCCGCAACCTGCGCCTGCCGCTGACCATCGAGGACGCCCTGGAGCGCATGGAAAACAGCCGCGCGCTGGTGCAGTACCTGGGCAAGAAATTCATCACCGGCTACGTCGCCACCAAGCGCGCCGAGCACGAGAACTTCAAACGCGTCATCAGCTCCTGGGAGCGTGAGTTCCTGCTGTTCGCTGTCTGATCAACCCTGAGGCCGCCCGCGCGGCCGCCGGAAACTGGAGAGGCACATGAGCGTCAACAACCCGCAAACCCGTGAATGGCAGAACCTGAGCGGCGAGCACCACCTGGCACCTTTCTCTGACTACAAGCAGCTGAAGGAGAAGGGGCCGCGCATCATCACCAAGGCGCAGGGTGTGCATTTGTGGGACAGCGAGGGGCACAAGATTCTCGACGGCATGGCTGGCCTGTGGTGCGTGGCGGTGGGCTATGGCCGTGAAGAACTGGTGCAGGCGGCGGAAAAGCAGATGCGCGAGCTGCCGTACTACAACCTGTTCTTCCAGACCGCCCACCCGCCGGCGCTGGAGCTGGCCAAGGCGATCACCGACGTGGCGCCGGCAGGCATGACCCATGTGTTCTTCACCGGTTCCGGCTCCGAAGGCAACGACACCGTGCTGCGCATGGTCCGCCACTACTGGGCACTGAAAGGCAAGCCGCAGAAGCAGACCATCATCGGCCGTATCAACGGCTACCACGGCTCCACCGTGGCCGGTGCCAGCCTGGGCGGCATGAGCGGCATGCACGAGCAGGGCGGCCTGCCGATTCCTGGCATCGTGCATATTCCGCAGCCGTACTGGTTCGGCGAAGGCGGCGACATGACCCCGGACGAGTTTGGCGTATGGGCGGCCGAGCAGCTGGAGAAGAAAATCCTCGAAGTTGGCGAAGACAACGTCGCTGCCTTCATCGCCGAGCCGATCCAGGGCGCCGGCGGCGTGATCATCCCGCCGGAGACCTACTGGCCGAAGGTGAAGGAAATTCTCGCCCGGTACGACATCCTGTTCGTCGCCGACGAAGTGATCTGCGGCTTCGGCCGTACCGGCGAGTGGTTCGGCTCCGACTACTACGACCTCAAGCCAGACCTGATGACCATCGCCAAGGGCCTGACCTCCGGTTACATCCCCATGGGTGGTGTGATCGTGCGTGACAAGGTGGCCCAGGTACTGAGTGAAGGCGGCGACTTCAACCATGGTTTCACCTACTCCGGGCACCCGGTGGCGGCTGCGGTGGGCCTGGAAAACCTGCGCATCCTGCGCGACGAGCACATCGTCGAGAAAGCGCGCAGCGAAGCGGCACCGTATTTGCAAAAGCGTTTGCGTGAGTTGCAGGACCACCCGCTGGTGGGCGAAGTGCGCGGCCTGGGCCTGCTCGGCGCGATCGAGCTGGTCAAGGACAAGGCCACCCGCAGCCGTTACGAAGGCAAGGGCGTAGGCATGATCTGCCGCACGTTCTGCTTTGAAAACGGCCTGATCATGCGGGCGGTGGGTGACACCATGATCATCGCGCCACCGCTGGTCATCAGCCACGCAGAGATCGATGAATTGGTGGAAAAGGCGCGCAAATGCCTCGACCTGACCCTTGAGGCGATTCGTTAAGCGTTTGCTAGTCTAGCGATGTGACATGTAAGTGCTTTACAAGGCCCTGCTTTCCTTGAAACAGAGCCTTGTAACTTGCCAGACTAGCGGTTGTTTCAGTCGCCGCGCGCTCTGCACCGTAGGTCCTGGCTACTGAACAGATGGCTAAATAAAAAATTCCGGAGCATTACGCATGAATAAAATGGGCAAGACGTTGCTGGCTGCGGCCCTGATGGGCGCCATGGCCACCGCTGTTCAGGCTGAAGACAAAGTGTTGAACGTCTACAACTGGTCGGACTATATCGCACCAGACACCATCGCCAAGTTCGAGAAGCAGACCGGTATCAAGGTCAAGTACGACGTGTTCGACAGCAACGAAACCCTCGAGGCCAAGCTGCTGGCGGGCAAGTCGGGTTACGACATCGTGGTGCCGTCCAACAATTTCCTGGCCAAGCAGATCAAGGCCGGCGTGTACGAGGAACTGGACCGCTCGAAACTGCCGAACTGGAAGAACCTCGACCCGGACCTGCTCAAGGCCGTCGGCGATGCCAGCGACAAGGACAACAAGCATGCCTTCCCATACATGTGGGGTTCGATCGGCATCGGTTACAACCCGGAGAAGGTCAAGGCCGCGCTGGGCGTGGACAAGATCGATTCGTGGGATGCGGTGTTCAAGCCTGAGAACATCGCCAAGCTCAAGAGCTGCGGCGTGAGCTTCCTCGACGCACCGACCGAAATGCTCCCGGCTGCGCTGCACTACCTGGGCAAGCCGACCGACAGCACCAAGAAGGAAGACCTGAAGGCCGCCGAGGAGCTGTTCCTCAAGATTCGTCCTTCGATCACCTACTTCCACTCGTCCAAGTACATTGGCGACATGGCCAACGGCAACATCTGCGTAGCCGTCGGTTACTCGGGTGACCTGGAACAGTCCAAGGCCCGTGCGCACGAGGCTGGCGACAAGGTCAAGGTTGAGTACGTGATTCCGAAAGAGGGTGCCGGTACCTTCTACGACATGGTCGCCATCCCCAAGGATGCCGAGCACAAGGACGCTGCCTACCAGTTCATGAATTTCCTGATGCAGCCGGAAATCATGGCTGAAATCACCAACGCCGTGCGCTTCCCGAACGGTAACCAGGCGGCTACCCAGTTCGTCGACAAGGAAATCACCAGCGACCCAAGCATCTATCCGCCAGCCGAAGTGAAGAAACAGCTGTATGCCATCGCTGCTCCTGAAGCCAAGGCCCAGCGTGACATCACCCGTAGCTGGACCAAGATCAAGTCGGGCAAGTAAGCCCGATGCAGCACCTCTGGGCCGGGATACCCGGCCCAGAGCCAGTGAAAGGCAATTGATGATTGCGGCATCGAAGCTGCGAAGGTAAGTTGCGCGCCGGTTTTGCGTGTGCGGCAGCATTGTCGCTACCCAGGCACTGATTGTGAGGAGCACCCACTTGTCCATTTCTGTATTCCGCAAGGCCTTGCTGGCTGGTGCGGGCCTGACGCTGGCATGCAGCGTCCAAGCGGCGCCTACGGTGCACTTCTACAACTGGTCCGACTACATCGGCCCGACCACACTCGCGGACTTCGAGAAAGCGACGGGCATCAAGCCCGTGCAAGACGTGTTCGATTCCAACGAAACACTGGAAGGCAAACTGCTGGCCGGCAACACCGGCTATGACGTGGTGGTGCCATCCAACCATTTCCTCGGCAAGCAGATCAAGGCGGGCGCGTTCCAGAAGCTCGACAAGAACCTGCTGCCCAACTATTCCAACCTGGACCCGGCGCTGATGAAGCGCCTGGAAAGGAACGACCCGGGCAACCAGTACGCCGTGCCTTACCTGTGGGGCACCAACGGCATCGGTTACAACGTCGACAAGGTGAAGGCTGCGCTGGGCGTGGACACCATCGACTCCTGGGCAGTGCTGTTCGAGCCCGAGAACATGAAGAAGCTCGCCAAGTGCGGCGTGGCCTTCCTCGACTCGGCGGACGAAATGCTGCCGGCGGTGCTCAACTACATGGGGCTGGACCCCAACAGCAGCAACGCCAAGGACTACCAGGCCGCCGAGAAGAAACTGCTGGCGGTACGCCCGTACGTGACCTATTTCCACTCATCCAAGTACATCACCGACCTGGCCAACGGCGACATCTGCGTCGCGGCAGGTTTCTCGGGCGATGTGTTCCAGGCCAGGACCCGCGCCGAAGAAGCGAAAAAGGGTGTGCACCTGGCCTACGCCATTCCCAAGGAAGGCGGCAACCTCTGGTTCGACGTGCTGGCGATTCCCAAGGACGCCAGGAATGTCAAAGAGGCGCATGCCTTCATCAACTATTTGCTGAAGCCTGAGGTTATCGCCCAGGTCAGTGATTACGTCGGTTACGCCAACCCGAACCCCAAGGCTGGCGACCTGATGGACCAGGCCGTGAGGACTGACGCCGCGGTTTACCCACCGCAGGAAGTGCTGGACAAGATGTTCGTGAATGCAGAGTTGCCACCCAAGGTGCAACGGCTGATGACCCGCAGCTGGACCAAGGTCAAGTCGGGCAAGTAAATATCCAGGCCCGTGGCGGCACCTGCAGAGCAGGCCACGCGGGCACAAAAATCTTGTTGGGAGTTTCACTCATGGCAGTTGCCTCCGGTGCCTATAAAAAAGCCCTCGAGGGTGGCCAGCAACCCAAGCAGGTGCTGGTCAAGATCGACCGGGTCACGAAAAAATTCGACGAAACGGTAGCCGTGGACGATGTGTCCCTGGAAATCCGCAAGGGTGAGATTTTCGCCCTGCTGGGTGGCTCCGGTTCCGGCAAGTCGACCTTGCTGCGCATGCTGGCCGGCTTCGAGCGCCCGACCGAAGGGCGGATTTTCCTCGATGGCGTCGACATCACCGACATGCCGCCCTACGAGCGGCCAATCAACATGATGTTCCAGTCCTACGCGCTGTTCCCGCACATGACCGTGGCGCAGAACATCGCCTTCGGCCTGCAGCAGGACAAGATGCCCAAGGCCGAGATCGACGCCCGCGTGGCCGAGATGCTCAAGCTGGTGCACATGACCCAGTATGCCAAGCGCAAGCCGCACCAGTTGTCCGGTGGCCAGCGCCAGCGCGTGGCCCTGGCCCGCTCGCTGGCCAAGCGCCCCAAGCTGCTGCTGCTCGACGAGCCGATGGGCGCACTGGACAAGAAGCTGCGCTCGCAGATGCAACTGGAACTGGTGGAAATCATCGAGCGCGTAGGCGTGACCTGCGTGATGGTGACCCACGACCAGGAAGAGGCCATGACCATGGCCCAGCGCATCGCCATCATGCACCTGGGCTGGATCGCCCAGATCGGCTCGCCGGTGGACATCTACGAGACCCCCACCAGCCGCCTGGTGTGCGAGTTCATCGGCAGCGTCAACCTGTTCGACGGTGAAGTGGTCGACGACGCCGAGGGCCACGCGATCATTGCCAGCCCCGAGCTTGAGCGCAAGATCTACGTTGGCCATGGCATCACCACCTCGGTGGAAGACAAGCACATCACCTACGCCCTGCGCCCGGAAAAAATGCTGGTCACCACCCAGCAACCGACCTGCGAGCATAACTGGTCGCGCGGCAAGGTCCACGACATCGCCTACCTCGGTGGCCACTCGGTGTTCTACGTCGAGCTGCCGAGCGGCAAGATCGTCCAGTCGTTCGTGGCCAACACCGAGCGCCAGGGCACCCGGCCGACCTGGGGCGATGAAGTGTACGTATGGTGGGAAGACGACAGCGGCGTGGTACTGCGGTCATGAAACCTCGCAAGCTCAAGCGAGCCTTCCAGCGCATCATCCCGGAGGGGCGGCACCTGGTGATCGGCGTGCCGTTCATCTGGCTGTTCCTGTTCTTCATGCTGCCGTTCTTCATCGTGCTGAAGATCAGCTTCGCCGAAGCCGACGTGGCGATCCCGCCCTACACCGAGATCTACAGCTACGTCGAGGACAAGGTCCAGCTCGTGCTCAACCTGGCCAACTATGGCCTGCTGACCGAAGACGAGCTGTACATTTCGGCCTACCTGGGTTCGCTGAAGATGGCCTTCTTCAGCACCCTGCTGTGCCTGTTGATCGGCTACCCGATGGCCTATGCCATTGCCAATGCCAAGAAGGAAACCCAGACGGTCCTGCTGTTGTTGATCATGATGCCGACCTGGACTGCGATCCTGATCCGCGTCTACGCCTGGATGGGCATCCTCAGCAACAACGGCCTGCTCAATGGCTTCCTGCTGTGGATCGGGTTGATCGACCAGCCGCTGCAGATCCTCAACACCAACCTGGCGGTCTATATCGGCGTGGTCTACTCGTACCTGCCGTTCATGATCCTGCCGCTGTTCGCCAACCTGGTAAAGCACGACCCGAGCTTGCTCGAGGCTGCCTCGGACCTGGGTTCGAGCACCTTCAACAGCTTCTGGAAGATCACCGTGCCGTTGTCGAAGAACGGCATCATCGCCGGCTGCATGCTGGTGTTCATCCCGGTGGTGGGTGAGTTCGTGATTCCGGAACTGCTTGGCGGCCCGGAAACCCTGATGATCGGCAAGGTGCTGTGGCAGGAATTCTTCAACAACCGTGACTGGCCGGTGGCGTCCGCGCTGGCGGTGGTGATGCTGGCGATCCTGATCGTGCCGATCCTGCTGTTCAACCGCAGCCAGGCCAAAGAAATGGAGGGCAGGGCATGAAGCGCTTCAGTTTCTCCAAGCTGATGCTGGTGCTCGGCTTGCTGTTCATCTACCTGCCGATGCTGATCCTGGTGATCTACTCGTTCAACGCCTCCAAGCTGGTGACCGTGTGGGGCGGCTGGTCGGTGAAGTGGTACGTCGGCCTGCTCGACAACACTCAGCTGATGGGTTCGGTGATGCGCTCGCTGGAGATCGCCTGCTACACGGCGGTGGCTGCGGTGGCGCTGGGTACCCTGGCGGCATTCGTGCTCACCCGTGTCACCCGCTTCAAGGGCCGCACGTTGTTCGGCGGCCTGGTCACCGCACCGCTGGTGATGCCCGAGGTGATTACCGGCTTGTCGCTGTTGCTGCTGTTCGTGGCCATGGCGCAGATGATTGGCTGGCCGCAGGAGCGTGGCATCGTCACCATCTGGATCGCCCACACCACGTTCTGTGCGGCGTATGTGGCGGTAGTGGTGTCGGCACGCCTGCGTGAGCTGGACCTGTCGATCGAAGAAGCGGCGATGGACCTGGGTGCCAAGCCGTGGAAGGTGTTCTTCCTGATCACCATCCCGATGATTGCGCCGTCGCTGGCGGCGGGCGGCATGATGTCGTTCGCGCTGTCGCTGGATGACCTGGTACTGGCCAGCTTCGTGTCCGGCCCGGGTTCGACTACCTTGCCGATGGAAGTGTTCTCGGCGGTGCGCCTGGGTGTGAAACCGGAAATCAACGCCGTGGCCAGCCTGATCCTGCTGTCGGTGTCGTTGGTGACCTTCCTGGTCTGGTACTTCAGCCGCCAGGCCGAAGAACGTCGCCGCAAGGCGATTCAGCAGGCGATCGAAGAGGGTGCGGCAGCCAATGCTTCGCAGCCGCAGGTCAAGCGCCCGGCGCAGGTGGCTGCTTCGGCCTGATCCGGCCTCTTCGCGGGCTTGCCCGCTCCCTCAGGGACATCACAGCCTTAAGGTCAATGGTGATCCCTGTGGGAGCGGGTTTACCCGCGAAGGCCGCAGCACCTATTCAAAGCCAGGCTGCATCCCAATGTGGATAGTCCCTGATGCTTCTGACCAAGCCGGCTCGCAAGGGGTTGGCAATAATGTATCTGGCAACATGCACCGTGCTCTCCTCCCGCCGCAGTGCACGGTCCTGATATCCAGGCTGCCACACCGGATCATGCTCAACCCCCGCCTGATGCAAAACCAGACTGGACCTGGATTTGAACCTGCGCATCAAAGTGCCTAGCGTCGTGCCTTTCAATTCGATTAACCAATGCAGATGGTCGGGCATCAGCACCCAGGCCAGAGACCGGCATGCGTATTCCTGGTCAGATTTCCGAAGTTGGTGAATGACCAGCCGGGCATGGTGGAAATCATGGAACAGCGGCTTGCGCTGGTGGGTGACGGTGGTCAGCAGATAGAGCCGGCCAAGTTCTGAATAGCGACCGCGGCGAAGCAGGTGAGACTGAGCTCGCGACATTGGCTTCTTCCTTGAAAAGCAGATGACTTTTCAAAGGTAGTGGCTGAGATGCAGGTGCTGTGTAGATGATGGTTTCTGGATATGGCAGAGATTTGTGGATGGCAGTACCGGCCCTTTCGCGGGTGAACCCGCTCCCACACGGTCATGTGCAGCCTCAGGGTTTGCGCAATCTCTGTGGGAGCGGGTTTACCCGCGAAGAGGCCCGCACAGGCGCTGAAAATGCCGAACTGATCCTCGACAGTGCTGTTTATCGAACCCTGAACTACGCTGACAGTCGCATCCCACAAATCATTTGTGCGCAAGCAAGGAGCCTGCATGACGTGGTTACGTCCGCTGTCGGTCGTTTGCCTGGGGCTGTTGTACCTGCTCACGGGCTGCAGCAAGGAAGAAGTCCCCGAGACACTGCCCCGGGTTGGCGTGCAGCAGGTCCAGCCGACTGACTTCGCCGCCAGGGTCACCCTGACCGGTGACGTACAGGCGCGGGTGCAGACCGACCTGTCGTTCCGCGTCGGCGGCAAGATCATTTCGCGCAGCGTCGATGTCGGCGACCACGTCAAGGCCAACCAGGTGCTGGCGCGCCTGGACCCGAAAGACCTGCAAAACAACGTCGACTCGGCCAAGGCCGAAGTGTTCGCCGCCCAGGCGCGGGTCACCCAGAGCAGCGCCGCTTTCGTACGCCAGCAGAAACTGCTGCCCAAGGGCTACACCAGCCAGAGCGAATACGACGCCGCCGAGGCCGCCCTGCGCAGCGACCAGAGCGCACTCAAGGCCGCCCAGGCGCAATTGGCCGATGCCAATGAACAACTCAGCTACACCGCCCTGGTTTCCGAAGCCGATGGCGTGATCACCGAGCGCCAGGCCGAGGTTGGCCAGGTGGTGCAGGCGACCATGCCGATCTTCAGCCTGGCCCGCGACGGCGATCGCGATGCCGTGTTCAACGTCTATGAGTCGCTGCTGGTGGCGCCGCCCAGTGATGCCGGGGTGATCGTCAGCCTGCTGGATGACCCCAAGGTAAAGGCCCATGGCTTCGTTCGCGAAATCACCCCGACGGTGTCCGCGCAAAGTGGCACGGTACAGGTCAAGGTCGGGCTCAGGGATGTGCCGCCGGCAATGCAGCTGGGCGCACCGGTGACCGCCACCACCAATGCCGAGGGGCGACCCAGTATCGAACTGCCGTGGTCTGCCTTGACCAAGGCGCTGCATGAACCAGCGGTGTGGGTGGTGGGTGAGGGCGACAAGGTGGAACTGCGCAAGGTCGAGGTCAGCCGGTATCTCACCGGCAGGATCGTGGTTGCCCATGGCCTGAAGGGAGGGGAGACCGTAGTGGTCAATGGCGGGCAATTGCTGCACCCCGGCATGCAGGTACAGAAGATCGATGCCAAGGCCAAAGGGGGGGAGCTATGAAGCACCTGCTGATGATGGTGTCGGCCGGCATGCTGTTGCTCGGCTGCAGCAGCGAGGACGAAGCGCCGGAGCCGATTCGGCCGGTGCTGTCGATCAAGGTCGAACCCCAGGTGCAGTCGCAGCTGGGCCGCTTTGCCGGCTCTATCCAGGCGCGTTTCGAAAGCACCCTGGGCTTTCGCGTATCTGGGCGCATCGCCCGGCGCTGGCTGGATGTGGGTGCCCAGGTGAAGCCGGGTGACACCCTGGCCACGCTCGACCCCACCGACCAGCAGAACCAGTTGCGCGCCGCCGAAGGCGACCTGGCCAAGGTGCAGGCCCAGTGGATCAACGCCCAGGCCGATGCCCGTCGCCAGCAGCAGTTGTATGACCGCGGCGTAGGTGCCCAGGCCCAGCTGGATATTGCCCAGACCAACCTGAAAACCACCAGCGCCGCATTGGAACAGGCGCGCTCGGCGGTCAGCCAGGCCCGTGACCAGCTCGACTACAGCACCCTGCGCAGCGACCATGCTGCGGTGATCACCGACTGGAAAGCCGAAGCCGGGCAAACCGTCACCGCCGGCCAGGCCGTGGTGACCCTGGCCCGGCCGGACGTGAAGGAAGCGGTGATCGACCTGCCGATCGGCCTGGCCGAACAGTTGAACAAAGGCCTGACCTTTACCGTTGCCTCGCAACTCGACCCGACCATCAACACCACGGCCAGCCTGCGCGAGCTGGAACCCCAGGCCGACGCCACCACCCGTACCCGCCGCGCCCGCCTGAGCCTGGCCAGCACACCCGCGGCGTTCCACCTGGGCACTGCCATCAGCGTGACCCTGAGTTCGGCGGTGACGCCACGCAGCGAGTTGCCCTTGAGCGCCTTGCTCGAGCGGGATGGCAAAACCCAGGTGTGGGTGATCGATCCGCAGCAGAAAACCGTGGCCACCCGTGACGTGGCCCTGATCGACCGCACCGACCAGAGCATCGTCCTGACCTCTGGTGTACAGCCCGGCGAGCGGGTGGTGACGGCAGGCGTGAACAGCCTCAAGCCTGGCCAGAAGGTGACCTTCGACGAGGATGCGCAATGAAAGGAAGCTTCAACCTGTCCGACTGGGCACTCAAGCATCAATCGTTCGTCTGGTACCTGATGTTCGTTGCGCTGCTGATGGGGATCTTCTCCTACTTCAACCTGGGCCGTGAGGAAGACCCGTCGTTCACCATCAAGACCATGGTGATCCAGACCCGTTGGCCCGGCGCGACCCAGGACGAGACCCTGTACCAGGTCACCGACCGCATCGAGAAGAAGCTCGAAGAACTCGACTCGCTCGACTACACCAAAAGCTACACCCGCCCGGGTGAATCCACGGTCTATGTGTATCTGCGCGACACCACCAAGGCCAAGGACATCCCGGAAATCTGGTATCAGGTGCGCAAGAAGATCCAGGACATCCGTGGTGAGTTCCCGGCAGGCATCCAGGGCCCGGGGTTCAACGACGAGTTCGGCGACGTGTTCGGCTCGATCTATGCCTTTACCGCCGACGGCCTGACCCTGCGCCAGCTGCGCGACTATGTGGAGCAGGCGCGGGCTGAAGTGCGTGACGTACCCAACATCGGCAAGATCGAGCTGATCGGCACCCAGGACGAAGTGCTGTACCTGAACTTCTCCACCCGCAAGCTGGCAGCCCTGGGCATTGACCAGCGCCAGGTGATGCAAGCCCTGCAATCGCAGAACGCGGTGACCCCGGCCGGAGTGATCGAGGCCGGTCCGGAGCGCATTTCCGTGCGTACCACCGGGCAGTTCGCCTCGGAAAAGGACCTGCAAACCGTCAACTTGAAGATCAACGACCGCTTCTTCCGCCTGGCCGACATCGCCGACATCGAGCGCGGCTATGTCGACCCGCCCTCGCCGATGTTCCGCTACAACGGCCAGACGGCGCTGGGCCTGGCTATCGGCATGAAAGCCGGGGGCAATATCCAAGTGTTCGGTGCGGCACTGAAAAAACGCATGGACCAGGTGATCGAGGACCTGCCGATAGGCGTTGGGGTGCATACCGTTTCCGACCAGGCCGTGGTGGTCAAGCAGGCGGTCGGCGGCTTCACCAGTGCGCTGTTCGAGGCGGTGGTGATCGTGCTCGGGGTGAGCTTTGTCAGCCTGGGGGTGCGCGCCGGGCTGGTGGTGGCCTGTTCGATCCCGCTGGTGCTGGCCATGGTATTCGTGTTCATGGAATACAGCGGCATCACCATGCAGCGTATTTCGCTGGGTGCGCTGATCATCGCGCTGGGCCTGCTGGTGGATGACGCGATGATCACCGTGGAGGTCATGGTCACGCGGTTGGAGATGGGCGAGAGCAAGGAGCAGGCGGCAACCTTCGCCTATACCTCCACGGCGTTCCCGATGCTCACCGGCACCTTGGTCACCGTGGCCGGGTTCGTGCCCATTGGCCTCAATGCCAGCTCGGCGGGCGAATATACCTTCACCCTGTTCGCGGTGATTGCCGTGGCCCTGCTGGTGTCGTGGATCGTGGCGGTGTTCTTTGCCCCGGTGCTAGGGGTGCATATGCTCAGCAGCAACCTCAAGGCCCATGATGCCGAGCCTGGAAGGCTCGGCCGGGCCTTCGAGCACGGCTTGCTGTGGTGCATGCGCAACCGCTGGCTGACCATCATCGGCACCGTGCTGCTGTTCGCCCTGGCGATCTTCTGCCAGCGCTTCGTGCAGAACCAGTTCTTCCCGTCTTCGGACCGCCCGGAAATCCTCGTCGACCTCAACCTGCCACAGAATGCCTCGATCGAAGAGACGCGCAAGGTGGTCGACCGCTTCGAGGCGCGGATCAAGGACGACCCGGACCTGGTGCACTGGAGCACCTACATCGGCCAGGGCGCGATCCGCTTCTACCTGCCCCTCGACCAGCAACTGCAGAACCCGTATTACGCGCAGTTGGTGATCGTCAGCAAGGGCTTCGAAGAGCGCCAGGGCATGATGGCGCGGCTGCAGAAGATCCTGCATGAGGAATTCGTCGGCATCGGTACCAACGTGCAGTCGCTGGAAATGGGCCCGCCGGTGGGCCGGCCGATCCAGTACCGGGTCAGCGGCGCCAATATCGACGAGGTACGCAAGCATGCCATCGAGCTGGCCACCTTGCTCGACCAGAACGAGCACATTGGCGAGATGATCTACGACTGGAACGAGCCGGGTAAGGTGCTGCGGGTGGAAATTGCCCAGGACAAGGCGCGTCAGCTGGGCTTGTCATCGGAAGACGTGGCCAATGTGATGAACAGCATCGTCAGCGGCGTCCAGATCACCCAGGTCAACGACAACATCTACCTTGTCGACGTGGTTGCCCGCGCCCAGGACAGCGAGCGCGGCTCGCCGGACACCCTGCAGAACCTGCAGATCCTCACGCCCAACGGCACCGCGATCCCGCTGCTGTCGTTCGCCACCGTACGCTACGAGCTGGAGCAGCCGCTGGTGTGGCGCCGTGACCGCAAGCCGACCATCACCATCAAGGCCTCGGTCAATGGCGACATCCAGCCCACCGACCTGGTGGCCCAGCTGAAGCCGAAGATCGACGAGTTCGCCAGCAAGCTGCCGGTGGGCTTCGAAGTGGCCACTGGCGGTACGGTGGAAGAGAGTGCCAAGGCGCAAGGCCCGATCCGCAAGGTGATCCCGCTGATGCTGTTCCTGATGGCGACCTTCCTGATGATTCAGCTGCACAGTGTGCAGAAGCTGTTCCTGGTGGTCAGCGTGGCCCCCTTGGGGCTTATCGGTGTAGTGCTGGCGCTGGTGCCTACCGGCACACCGATGGGCTTCGTGGCGATCCTCGGCATCCTCGCGCTCGCGGGTATCATCATTCGTAACTCGGTGATCCTGGTGACCCAGATCGACGAGTTCGAGGCTCAGGGCTTCTCGCCGTGGGATGCAGTGGTGGAAGCCACCAATCACCGGCGCCGGCCGATCCTGCTGACGGCGGCGGCCGCAAGCCTGGGCATGATCCCGATCGCCCGCGAAGTGTTCTGGGGGCCGATGGCCTACGCCATGATTGGCGGGATCATCGTGGCCACCCTGCTGACGCTGCTGTTCCTGCCGGCGTTGTATGTGGCCTGGTACAAGATCCGCGAGCCACAGAAAAACTCCTGAAACCCTACAGCAAACCCTGTGGGAGCGGGTTTACCCGCGAATGCGATGGTGGAGCCGCTGCCGCATTCGCGGGTGAACCCGCTCCCACAGCGGCTTCTGTCGCTTTCAATATCGCCTTTTGGGTTTGGTTATATAAAAATTCTTAAACAGTATTTTTAAGAATAAAACCGTCTCTCTACTATTGCCCTCAAGCCAGGCGCAAATCCCCTTCAAACCTCAGCCCGGCACCCTCATTCCAAGGAGAACGAGCATGAGTGCATCTCTGCGTAGCATCGACGGTCAGGACGAAGCCACCATTCTGCGGGAAATCCAGAGCGCCCTGCGCGACCTGCGCTTCGGCGCGGTGGAGATCACTGTGCACAACGCTCAGGTCGTACAGATCGAGCGCAAGGAGAAATTCCGCCTGCAACAGCCCGGCAACAAGACCGGCTGATCGCTTACCCATCCAAAACTAGAAAAATGCCAATCGGGAGCTTCACCATGTCCATCCGCCGTTATGCGCTCGCCGCCCTGGCCAGTGCTGTTTTTGCCGGTTCCGCCATCGCCAAGGACTACGAACTGCTGAACGTGTCCTACGACCCGACCCGTGAGCTTTATCAGCAATACAACGCCGAGTTCATCAAGCACTGGCAGCAGGCTCACCCGGGCGACACGTTGAAGATCCAGCAATCTCATGGCGGCTCGGGCAAGCAGGCCCGTGCGGTGATCGACGGCCTGCGCGCCGACGTGGTGACCCTGGCCCTGGCTGGCGACATCGACGAAGTCGCCAAGCTTGGCAAGACCTTGCCCGCGGACTGGCAGAAGCGTCTGCCGGACGCCAGCACGCCTTATACCTCGACCATCGTGTTCCTGGTGCGCAAGGGCAACCCCAAAGGCATCAAGGATTGGGGCGACCTGGTCAAGAAGGATGTGTCGGTGATCACCCCCAACCCGAAGACCTCCGGCGGCGCCCGCTGGAACTTCCTCGCCGCATGGGCCTATGGCCTGAAGACCGGGGGAAGTGAAGACAAGGCCAAGGCCTACGTGCAGGAGCTATTCAAGCACGTGCCGGTGCTGGATACCGGCGCCCGTGGCTCGACCATCACCTTCGTCAACAACGGCCAGGGCGACGTGCTGCTGGCCTGGGAAAACGAGGCCTTCCTGGCGTTGAAGGAAGACGGTGGCGCCGACAAGTTCGAGATCGTCGTGCCCTCGCTGTCGATCCTGGCCGAACCGCCGGTGGCAGTGGTCGACAAGAACGCCGAGAAGAAGGGCAACACCGAGATCGCCAACGAATACCTCAAGCACCTGTACAGCCCGGCCGGGCAGAAGATTGCGGCCGAGAACTTCTATCGCCCGCGTGATGCCAAGGTGGCTGCCGAGTTCGGCAAGCAGTTCCCGAAACTGGAGCTGGTCACTATCGACAAGGACTTCGGTGGCTGGAAGACTGCACAGCCAAAGTTCTTCAATGATGGCGGTGTGTTCGACCAGATCTATCAGGCACAGTAAGCGCCACGGAAAAGCGGGGGCCGCTTGGCGGCCCTTTCGCAACGCAAGGCCGCTCCTACAGAACATCGCGTAGTCCTTGTAGGAGCGGCCTTGCGTCGCGAAAGGGCTGCAAGGCAGCCTCAGGATTTACAAGCCTGCACCGGCCCGGGATTGATCCCGGGCTTCGTGCGTTCAACCAGGGATATTTATGTCACGCCGTATTTCCCCCGTCATACCCGGCTTCGGGCTGACGCTGGGCTACACCTTGGTGTACCTCAGCCTGATCGTGCTGATACCGCTGGCCGCCATGTTCGTGCATGCCGCGCAGCTGACCTGGGAGCAGTTCTGGAACGTCATCAGTGCACCGCGGGTGATCGCCGCGCTCAAGCTGAGTTTCGGCACCGCCCTGTTCGCCGCCATCATCAACGGCGTGATCGGCACCTTGCTGGCCTGGGTGCTGGTACGCTACACCTTCCCTGGGCGCAAGGTCATCGATGCGATGATCGACCTGCCATTCGCCCTGCCCACCGCCGTTGCCGGCATCGCCCTGACTGCCCTGTACGCGCCTTCGGGCTGGGTCGGCCAGTTCGCCACCGAGCTTGGCTTCAAGATCGCCTACACCCCGCTGGGCATCACCCTGGCCCTGACCTTCGTCACCCTGCCGTTCGTGGTGCGCACGGTACAACCGGTACTGGCCGACATCCCGCGCGAGGTCGAGGAGGCCGCTGCCTGCCTGGGCGCCAAGCCGCTGCAGGTGTTCCGCCATGTGCTGGCGCCGGCGCTGCTGCCCGCCTGGCTCACCGGTTTTGCCCTGGCCTTTGCCCGTGGTGTGGGGGAGTATGGTTCAGTGATCTTCATTGCCGGCAACATGCCGATGAAGACCGAGATCCTGCCGCTGCTGATCATGGTCAAGCTCGACCAGTACGACTACACCGGCGCGACCGCCATCGGCGTATTGATGCTGGTGGTTTCCTTCATCCTGCTGCTGCTGATCAACCTGCTGCAGCGCCGCATCGAAACCCCTTGAAGGAGGCCGGCATGTCCAGTTCAACCCTGAATGCAACCGCCGCCGCCAACGCCGCCCGCCGTGGCAGTGCGACGTCGCGGCGCGTCCTGATCAGCCTTGGCTGGCTGGTATTCGCGCTGTTCCTGTTGCTGCCGCTGGTGATCGTGGTGTCGCAGGCGCTGAAGAACGGCTTTGGCACATTCTTCGAGGCGATCCTCGAACCGGATGCGTTGTCGGCCTTGAAGCTGACCCTGATCGCGGTAGCCATTTCGGTACCGCTCAACCTGGTGTTCGGCGTCAGCGCCGCCTGGTGCGTGAGCAAATACACCTTCCGTGGCAAGAGCCTCCTGGTCACCCTGATCGACCTGCCGTTCTCGGTGTCGCCGGTGATCGCCGGCCTGGTGTACGTGCTCATGTTCGGCGCGCAGGGCCTGTTCGGGCCGTGGCTGCAGGACCACGACATCCAGATCGTGTTCGCCCTGCCGGGCATCGTCCTCGCCACCATCTTCGTCACCGTGCCGTTCGTGGCCCGTGAACTGATCCCGCTGATGCAGGAGCAGGGCACGCAAGAGGAGGAGGCTGCGCGCCTGCTCGGCGCCAATGGCTGGCAGATGTTCTGGCATGTGACTTTGCCGAACATCAAATGGGGACTGATCTACGGCGTGGTGCTGTGCACCGCGCGGGCCATGGGGGAGTTTGGCGCCGTGTCGGTGGTGTCAGGCCATATTCGCGGCGTGACCAACACCTTGCCGCTGCACGTGGAGATTCTCTACAACGAGTACAACCACGTGGCGGCCTTCAGCGTGGCCAGCCTGCTGCTGATCATGGCGCTCTTCATCCTGCTGCTCAAGCAGTGGAGCGAGAACCGTATTAACCGCCTGCGCCACAGCGCCGCGGAGGAATGATTCATGTCGATCGAAGTTCGTAACGTCAGCAAGCGCTTCAACAGCTTCCAGGCACTGGACAACATCAACCTGGACATCAACAGCGGCGAGCTGGTGGCCCTGCTTGGCCCGTCCGGCTGCGGCAAGACCACCCTGCTGCGCATCATTGCCGGGCTGGAAACCCCCGACCAGGGCAATATCGTGTTCCATGGCGAAGATGTGTCCGGCCATGACGTGCGTGACCGCAACGTCGGTTTCGTGTTCCAGCACTACGCCTTGTTCCGCCACATGAGTGTGTTCGACAACGTCGCCTTCGGCCTGCGCATGAAGCCCAAGGGTGAGCGCCCGAGCGAAAGCAGGATTGCCGAAAAGGTGCATGAGCTGCTGAACATGGTGCAGCTGGACTGGCTGTCCGACCGCTACCCCGAGCAGCTGTCCGGTGGCCAGCGCCAGCGGATCGCCCTGGCCCGTGCGCTGGCAGTGGAACCCAAGGTGCTGCTGCTGGACGAGCCGTTCGGTGCGCTGGATGCCAAGGTGCGCAAGGAGCTGCGTCGCTGGCTGGCGCGCCTGCACGAGGACATCAACCTGACCTCGGTATTCGTCACCCACGACCAGGAAGAAGCCATGGAAGTGGCCGACCGCATCGTGGTGATGAACAAGGGCGTGATCGAGCAGATCGGCTCGCCGGGCGAGGTGTACGAGCACCCGGCCAACGATTTCGTCTATCACTTCCTGGGTGACTCCAACCGCCTGGCCTTGAGCGAAGGGCACCATGTGCTGTTCCGCCCGCACGAGGTGTCGTTGTCGCGGCACGAGACCGAAGGGCATCATGCGGCCGAAGTGCGCGATATTCGACCGTTGGGCGCTACCACGCGGGTGACCCTGAAGGTTGAAGGGCAGAGCGAGCTGATCGAGGCCGAGGTGGTCAAGGACCACGACAGCCTGACCGGGTTGGCACGGGGCGAGACATTGTTCTTCCGGCCGAAGGTCTGGCAGAAACTGGCGGATATCTAAGTCGCCTCAGTACAGAAAAACCCGGGTAACCTCCCGGGTTTTTTCATGCCTGGCAGAAGCCGGAGAACCTCCGCAGTGGGCCAGATCGGTCGAGTCAGGGGGCAACGTTGCGGTGCATCGTGACACAAGGAGTTTCGCGCAAATTTAGTTATTAATAAATAGCTTCTTATTCCTTTACTGGTATAACCACCACCCTATACTGGCCTCCAAGCACGCAAACCCACTGGAGGCGTCCCCATGCGCAACGAGTCGATCCGTTACCTGATTGTGCCGGGCTGGCAAGGATCGCCAGACAACCATTGGCAAAGTCACTGGCAGCGCACCCTGCCCAACAGCGCACGGGTCGAGCAGCATGACTGGTTGACCCCGCAGCGCCAGGACTGGGTACAGGCGCTGGAGCAGGCGATTGCCGCAGAGCACTCGCCGGTGATTCTGATTGCCCACAGCCTGGGCTGCATCACCGTCGCTCATTGGGCCGTGCAGGCCAGCCCGACCTTGCTGCGGCGGGTGCGTGGTGCCTTGCTGGTGGCGCCGGCGGATGTCGAGCGGCCCAGTTGCGCACCCGCCTTGCGCAACTTCGCGCCGATCCCGACCGAGGCCCTGCCGTTCCCCAGCCAGGTAGTCAGTTCGGACAACGACCCGGCCGTGAGCGTGTCACGGGCGCTGTACCTGGCCCAGGCCTGGGGCGCCGAAGCGGGGCTGCTGACCAACGCCGGGCACATCAACGTCAAGTCCGGCCATGAGCGCTGGGAACAAGGTTTCGCTTACCTGTATCGCTTGCAGAACCGGGTCGAGCAGCGCGCTCTGCGCCGCGCCTGATCGCCCTGACTGTCTACCGTTTGCCGACGCCCGGCCATTGCAGGCCAGGGGCGGGAGTTTGTCATGACTTTTCAAAACCCGTTTGGCCAGCCGCTGCTGACTTTCCCCGAACTGGACAAGAGCCCACTGAGCATTCGCGCCAAGGCGCTGGTGTTCATCGACCCGCGTTCCCAGCAGCTGCGCGAGCAACTCGAGCGCCTGGCGCCACAGCCCCTGCCAGTACTGATCCGTGGTGAAACCGGCACCGGCAAGGAGCTGCTGGCTCGGCAGATACACCGCGCCAGTGACCGCGGCGGGTTGTTCGTCTCGGTCAACTGTGCGGCCATCAGCACCAACTATGCCGAAGCCGAGCTGTTCGGCTACAGCGCCGGCAGCCATGGCGGCACGGCCAGCAGCCGCGCTGGCTGGTTCGGTTCAGCCAATGGCGGCACGCTGTACCTGGACGAAATCGCCGACTTGCCATTGGTCATTCAGGGCAAGCTGCTGGCCGCCCTGGAAAACCGCGAGGTTACCCGGGTCGGGGCGCAACAGCCGCAACCGGTGGATGTGCGCCTGGTGGCCGCCACCAGCATCGACCTGGCCCGGGTCGTGCGGGCGGGTCGCTTCAACGAGCGCTTGTACCAGTACTTGCGCGAAGGGGCGCTGGAACTGCCGCCGCTGCGTGAACGGCCAGGCGATATCCTGCCGCTGGCCGAATATTTCGTGGGTATCTACAGCGTGCGTCTGCAACGGCCAGTGCCGCTGGTGAGCGAGGCCGCGCAACAGGTGCTGGAGGCGCACGCCTGGCCGGGCAATACCCGCGAACTGGAAAATGTCATTCACTTCGCCTTGTTGGTGAACGAGGGCGAGGAAATCGTGCCCGAGGACCTCGATATACCCAGCCCCGCGCGCTAGACCTCGCTAATGAACAAAGTGACTGATAGCAGTTTGATTTTGGAATAAGCAGCAAATTAAAAGATATTTTTACGGAATAAAAAATCTAGGTATCGTCCAGTCCACGCCCACTGATGAATCGGTTGGGCACCCGATTCGCCATCGTCGATGGCCCAGAACCAGAACAAGGACCACCATGAAGAAGACCCTGCTGACCACCGCCCTGGCCGCTGCCCTGTCGTTCGCTGGCCTGGCTGCCGCTGCCGAGAAACTGGTGGTAGCCGCCACCCCGGTACCGCACGCTGAAATCCTTGAACTGATCAAACCGACCTTGGCCAAGGAAGGTGTGGACCTGCAGATCAAGGTGTTCACCGACTACGTGCAGCCAAACGTGCAGGTTGACCAGAAGCGCCTGGACGCCAACTACTTCCAGACCCTGCCATACCTGCAGAACTTCAACGAAGGCAAGGGCACCCACCTGGAAACCGTGATCGGTGTTCATGTCGAGCCGTTTGGTGGCTACTCGAAGAAGGTCAAGAACCTGAGCGAACTGAAAGAAGGCGCCACCGTTGCCATCCCCAACGAGGGTAGCAACAGCGGCCGTGCCCTGCTGCTGCTGCAGAAGGCCGGCCTGATTACCCTGAAGGACCCGAAAAACGCCTTGGCCACGCCCAAGGACATCGCCGAGAACCCGAAGAAGCTGAAGTTCCGCGAGCTTGAATCGGCCATGCTGCCGCGCGTGCTGGACCAGGTCGACCTGGACATGATCAACACCAACTACGCCCTGGAAGCCGGCCTGAACCCGGCCAAGGATGCGCTGGTGATCGAAGGCAGCGACTCGCCATACGTGAACTTCCTGGTCGCCCGCCCGGACAACAAGAACAGCGAAGCCATCCAGAAGCTGGCCAAGGCCCTGACCAGCCCGGAAGTGAAAGCTTTCATCGCCAAGAAGTATGAAGGTGCCGTACTGCCGGCGTTCTGATCCGCAGCCGTATGGAAAAAACGCCGACGCATTCGTGTCGGCGTTTTTGTTTCTACAGGGTTGTCACAGGCTCTGCCGGCGATAGGCTGCAAAGCAGCCCCGGCAATCTCACGGGTTGCGCGGCAGCCAGTTCAGCAGGAATTCATTGACCACCCGTGGGTTCTCCAGGCTGGAGATATGCCCGGCGAAGGGGATCTGCGCCGCCAGGCAACCAATGAGCTGCGCCATTTCGATGGACTCTGCTGGTGGCCGTGGAATGTCCTGGTCGCCACAGACCACGATGGTCCGCTCGCTGGCCAACTCACCCAGCCGTGACAGCAGGTCCGGTCGGCCAAAAATCACTCGCCCCAGGGGATCGAGGCTTTGCCGAATAACTTCGGCACTGCTCGCCTTCAGTGCTGCCCGGAAGCTTTCCCGCACCTGCGGCACCGTCTGCCCGCCCGCGTGGAAGAAGATCGGCACGACGATATCCAGCAAGGGCTCCGGGAACATGCCTGCGCCACTGGCCGCGTCCAGCAGGCCGAAATACTTGAGCCGGGTCGCCTCCGGTTCGGCGCCGAGGTAGGTATCCATCAATACCAGGCGGTCGACCCGCTGGGGATGCTCCAGGGCCAGCTGCGCGCCCCACATGCCACCGACCGACAGACCGACCAGATGGCATTGGCCGATATCCAGGGCATCCAGCAGCGCCAGGTGCTGGCGGGCCAGGGCGCTCATGTCGGTGGTCGTGGCGGGCGGGGCGTCGGAGCCGCCGTGGCCCCACAGCTCGGGCACGATGACGCGAAAGTGCGCCGACAGGGCCTCGATCTGTGGCTGCCACATGTCGGCTGACCACAGGTAGCTGTGGCCGAGCAGCACCGGGAAGCCCTGGCCCTGGTCGACGTAGCTCATCCGGGCGCCGTCGATTTCGATGAAGTGTCTTTGCATGGAGTGGGTCTCGGCTGGAGGACTGTAGAGTATTTGAAATTGTCGGGGCCGCTGTGCGGCCCATCGCGACACAAGGCCGCTGCTACAGGGTGGGCACGGAAGCAGACCCTCACGGCCCTGGCACCAATCGCAAGGTGCTCTGCGCTGGAATCACGCCCATCTGCGCCCGCTGGTACTGCCCCTGCACATAACCCTCGGCCTGGTCCGCGTAGTGCCCGTCGAACGGCACGCCACTCTGCCCGACCGGGTTGCTGGTCAACGCCTGCCCAGCATCGGCAAAGTCGATCAACCGCCGCGTAGACGGCCCATAGGTCACCGGCCAAGGCGCCGGGCCGATCTTCGCCGAGAGGTTGTTCGGTACCTCATGGGTACCCGGCGCGGCGAACGGGCCGACGTTGAACAGCAGGTGCAGTGGCTTCTTCACCCCAAGCGGGTGGTTGTGGGTCAGGGTGTGGGCCTTGCCCCACTGCCAGCTGGCCGGGTCGTTGCCCAAGGTGTCACGCAGGTGCTTCAGGCTGTGTTGCCAGGCCGTGCGCACGATGGCGGTGCGGTCGCTGCGCTGGTTGTCACCACGGCTGTTCCACCAGGGCGAATCGGCATCCGCCGCCAGGCGCGGCAGGGCGGCGTCGATGGCACGGGTGCTGATCAGCACCGGGAACCAGGTATCGCCCAGTTCGTCATGCAGTGCGGCGAACGCCAGTTCGTAGAGGAACTGGTTGAACAGCGTGGCGCTGACCGAATCCAGCGGATAGTCACCCGCCCAGGCGGCCAGTTGCTCCACCAGCTCCTTCTCTTCGTCACCCTCGGCCACCGTGCGCAGCGTTGCCAGCAGTGGGGCAAGTGTACGCGGGCCATAATCGCTGGCGGTGCCCAGCTGCAGCTGCTGGCTGTTCTGGGTGTCCCACTTCACCTCGGGGCTGGCCAGTTGGTTGTCGAGCTGACGGCCTCGGTCTGGCAGATTGTAGTAACCCGGTATCGGCACCGCTGCCGGCGGTTGGTAATTGGCCGACACGATATAGCCGCGCGCTGGGTTCTCCTGCTGCGGGTTGACGCTGAAGGGATAGAAGCCGAGCCTGTTGGCCTGGGCGCTGGCGCCGTCGAGAATGAAGGCCGGGTCGACCCCGTCGGGGCGAATCGGCAGCTGCGCCGCCGCCCACCAGCCAATGTCGCCACGGGCATTGGCCCAGACGAAGTTCAGCCCAGGCGCGTGCACCTTGGCGGCGGCTTCGCGCATTTTGCTCAGGGTGTCGGCACGGTTGATCTGGTAGAAGCCATCGAGGATCGGGTTTTCGGTTTCCAGGAATGCCCACCACATGGCGATCGGCGTGGGCCCGGCGGTGGCGCCCAGTACGTCGTTGACGATCGGGCCGTGGGGCGATCGGCGCAGGCTGAGGGTCACCGGCGCTGCGCCTTTCACGGCGACCTGCTGCTCGGTCTTCTCCAGCGCCTGCCATTGGCCATCGATCATGACCTGGTTGGCGTCAGCCGGGTTAGTACGTTCGGCAATCAGGTCGATGTCATCGTTCTGGAACATGGTCAGGCTCCAGCCGAAGTCGCGGTTGTGGCCGAGCAGGGCGAATGGGTTAAGTGCCTGGAAGTAGCCGTACAGGTTGAAACCGGGCGCCGACAGTTCGGCCTCGTACCACACCGCCGGCACGGCGAAGCCGATATGCGGGTCGCCGGCCAGCAACGGCTTGCCGCTGCGGGTACGGCTGCCGGATACGGCCCAGGCGTTGCTGCCTTCGAACTGCGGGATGCCGGCCGCGCCGAGCGCCTCATGGCTAAGGCGGGCGAGCGCCTCCAGGCTGTGCCAGTCGGCAGCGGCCAGCGGCGTACCCAGGGCGCCCTCCGGCTGCCAGGCGAGGTCGAAGATGCCCAGGTACTCGGGGCCCAGCTGGTCACGGATATAAGTCAGTGCCGGCTCGGTACGAAAGGCAGCGGCGAAACTGTAGGCCATGTAGCCGGCAATGCTCAGCGTGTCTTCGGCGGTGAATGGGCGCGGGGTTAAACCGAGCAGGTCGAACTCGACGGGCTTGGGGTGACTGGCCTGCCAGCGGTTCACACCATCGAGATAGGCCTGCAGGGCCTGCCAGGCAGGGGCCTGGCGGTCCTGACGCGCGGCCATCAGGGCGGCCTGTTCGCGAATGCGCAGGCTGCGGAACAGGGTGTCGGTGGGTAGCAGCTTGTCGCCCAGCACCTCGGCCAGCTCGCCACGGGCCAGGCGGCGCAGGATCTCCATCTGGAACAGCCGGTCCTGGGCATGCACATAGCCCAGTGCCCGGTACAGGTCCGCCTCGCTCTGCGCCTGCAGGTGCGGCACGCCGCGGGCGTCGTAGCGCACGCTGACCGGGGCCTGCAGGCCGGCCACTGCCACCTCGCCCTCGCGCTGCGGCAGCTTGCCCTGCACATACCAGTATCCAGCGGCAGCGGCCACGGTAACTACCACGGCCAACAGGGTCAGGCTGCGCTTCATTCAGTCTCCTTGTGCATTCCAGCGAAAAGTGTGGTCCGATCATGGGCGGATTCGCGAACAGAGCATAGTCCCAGGAAGGAGTTTCCATGTCCCTCAGCGAAAAACAGAAAATGCTTACAGGCCAGCTCTATCATGCCGGTTGCCCCGAGCTGCAGGCCGAGCAGATCGCCAACAAGCACTGGATGCACCGCTACAACAGCAGCGTCGAACTGCTCAACGAAGCACGGCATGGGCTGTTGGCCGAGCATTTTGCCCAGGTTGGCGAAGGCGCGGTGATCCGCCCACCGTTCTATTGCGACTATGGCTACAACATCAGTGTCGGTCGCAATACTTTCATGAACTTCAACTGCGTGATTCTCGATGTGTTGCCGGTGCGTATCGGCGAGGACTGCCAGATCGGCCCCAACGTGCAGATCTACACCGCCGACCATCCGCTCGACCCCGAGGTGCGCCGCACCGGGTTGGAAAGCGGGCGGCCAGTGACCATCGGCAACAACGTGTGGATTGGTGGTGCAGCGATCATCCTGCCGGGGGTGACCATCGGCGACAACGCCGTGATAGGTGCCGGTAGTGTGGTGACGCGGGATGTACCGGCGGGAGCGACGGTGGTGGGTAACCCTGCGCGGGTACGCGGATAATATGAAAAGCCCTGCGGTGCCTGCCGCAGGGCTTTGTAGGTCAGGCGGGCTTGAAGCCGGGTTTGCCGTTGGCGGCGCGCCATTCTTTGATGCGGTTTATGACGCCTTGAGGGCTTTTGTCCGAGCCTGCTGGAGGGCGTGTCAGAACATCAGCCCCATCAGGGTGTTCGGTGATCTTTTTGAAATTGGAAATGATCCTGTCTCGAAAGCTCTCTAACTCAGTACCGCGGCGGCCCGCTCGGTTTTCGTACAGTTCTGTTATGAGCGCGAGGAATTCATCTTCTGTGTAATCCTCCAATTTGCCCTTGAGTGTCATTGATTGCTCTCCTTGTGGTGATCAATATGAACTCGCGGTGTCATGAGTACAAGATTGTCCAGATCATACACTGCGCCACCGCTTGCGATTTCATGCTTATGATGGATCTCCAGCTTTATTCGTCTTCCTACCCAATGGCTCTCGGGGGCGTAAGGAGCAATACCATTTCGCATGTTGTCAGCGTTCAGAAATTCTAGGTGCTGTTTGAACACCTCATCCGCAGCGATCTCCATCCAGATTGCTTCCCGTAGATTATCGAACCTACTGAACCTTCGCCCCCTCAGCCTTTCCGCAATCCTCGTGGGAATTGGCGCGCCTGCTGCCGTGCTTGCTGCGTCCAATACCCTGTCGGGCGTAAGCACCCCATTACCGCTGGCAACTCCCGGAATATTGCGGGGGCTGCGCAACATCACATAGATCGGCGCCAGTCCTGAATCTGCCGGGAAGATGATGACGTAGTCATCAATGTGCAGTTCGGGCCGTTCGGGGAAAGAGCGGATGTCCGCCTGCTGCGGCACAATGAGGCGTCCGGGGTAGTGCTTCTGCACCTCTTCTACGATGGGCTGGCCGCCGACCTAGGCGCCGGAGTGCAAGTCCAGTTTGCCCAGGCTGCTTGGCGGTGTTGCCGGGTGCCAGAGTAGGGTGGCGCCGCCTGGGCCATCGGCAGTGAAGCGGTAGGCTTTGACGGCAGAGTCCCATTGCGCCTGGCGCACTCGCACATCACGCAGTACAGCGTTGCCGTCGGTGTTGACCAGGTAGACCTCGGTCTGCTCGCCGCTGGGTACCGCGTTCATGCGCAGCGGCAACTCCAGCGTCTGGCCTGCCAAGCGATTGGCCTGTTGGGTGAGGTCGGCACCGGCTGTCATTGAGGCCAGCGGGACAGTTACGCCCATACGCTCGCCGTCACCAAGGCGGGCTGAGTAGAACATCAGCGGGGCATATCTGAGCGCGACCGTGAGGCTGCTTTCGAGCAGGCGTACCGCAGCTTTGCTCAGAAGTTTGCCAAAGGGCTCCCATACAGACTCGAAATGCGCCACGCCACCGCGAGAGGTGGCAAGCACCAGCGGATGGCGGGTGCTGGCGGCCCAAGCGTTGAAGATGACCGGTGTGCTACTCGGGGGGCGCCCGGCGAGCGCAGCGAGGTAGAGCTGTTCGTCGAATGCAGCAGTGAGGCTGCGGTCCGACGCTGCAAGCAGGCGTGCGACGTTGGCCTTTTCAGTTGGCCACGACTGGACATGGGTGGCGTTGAAAGCGCTGACTTGCTGCTTGAGATCCAGCAACTCCTGCTTGTGTGGCAGCGGTGAGCGCGCGGTGTCCAGCTTGAGCGTGACGTCAATTCTGGTAGGGGTATGGCGCATGTGCCCCTAGAGCTTGTCGAGGTCGACGTACAGGGTGCTGAGAGTGGCTCGGCACTTGAGCAAGTCGAACGTTTCCAGTTCTAGTTCGCGGGCATGTGCCAGCGCAGCCTGCTCGGCCACATCGTCATGTTGGTGGCGTTCAAAGTTTTTGAGCTGGGCTTGCAGCATGCTGCGCGTCAGCAGGTACTCATGCTGGGCGGCCATCGTCCGGTCAAGCGTCTGCGCGGAAAGCTTCAGACGTTGGCTTGCTTGACCGGTCTGCATCTGCCGGTAGCGGGTGTTCGACCGTTCGCTGTTGAGCCGGCTGCGATGACGGCCCAGTTCGTCGATCTGCCGCTGTAGAACCTTCGCGGCGAAAGCGGCGCGGTAGGAGGCCAGCCAGGCTTGGCGTGGGTCTGTTGCGCTACCGGCACGCCGGCTGCTGTCGACGAATTCCTTGAAGGAGCGGTGTTCCGGGTCTGATCCAAAAAACTGGTTGGCTGCCTGGCGGGTGGTTTGGAGCTCGGCCTGGTACTTGGCCGTGAGATGGTTCACGGCAGCGAGCTTTCGTTCGATGGCCAACAGCGGCTCCAGCCCAGCCAGCGAACCGGTCTGCGTCAGGACGGCCTGGTCGAGCTTCTGCTCGAGCGCTTCAAGTTGCTGATTGTGTTCTTGCTTGACCCGCTGCTTGTCAGCCTCGATCTGGGGCACCAGGTCGATGACCAGATGGCCGGGTCGAAAGCTCGACGCCAGATAGCGAGACGGTATGCGGTTGTGGCCCCAAAAATATTGCGGGACTGGTGGAAGACGGGGGGCTTTTACAATGCTGTCGGCTAGCTCGACGGATCCGTGTTGAGACATACAGTTTCTCCATTGCTCTGTATGTCGCTACGGTAAGAATCCTCCTGTGGGCTGCTGCTGTAGATAATCCTTGGGTGCTTGCTATCTACCAGGGGCAATAGCACCCTGAGGCAAGGGTGTTGTCGGCCTGTACAGGCCGGTTTGCGAGTAGTGCCTGGATGACCGGCTCGATGAAGCTGTTGCTGGCGTTGCACACCGCCCCTTCGCTGTATGGGCCGAAGTAAGCCAGGCGGCCTTGCCTGTCCCAGATGGCAACGGCCGGAGAGGCCGGCAGCTGCTCGCTGCCGGGCAAGCTGGCGATGGGCTGCAGGCTGCTCAGGTTGGCCGGCAACTGGCCATGGCTGCCGGGCTTTTGCAGCACATGGAAGACCACCCGTTGCGCGGCAAACTGGCTGACCAGTTCGCCCAGGTGCTGCTGGTTACCGACGTTGCACGGGCAGGTCGGGTCCCAGAAGTGCACCACGCGGATCGGCCCGGGGCCGGCCAGCTCGGCGGGCAGCTGCAGTTGGCTGCCGTCGAACAGCGTGGTCTGGTTGTCGAATGGACGCAGGTAGCGGGCCTGGAAGGTGGTGTAGGCCTGCCAGAGGATGGCGGCCCCGACCAGCAGGGCAATTACTGTGCACAGCGGTTTGATGATCCGGTTGTTCATGAAGTTCTTCCGCGGTCCCTTGTAGGAGCGGCCTTGTGTCGCGAGAGGGCCGCAAAGCGGCCCCGGCAACCTCAGCCTGATGCCCAAATCCCGGGGGCGCTTCGCACCCCTATCGCGACACAAGGCCGCTCCTACAAGGTTCGGTGCTGGTCGTTCGAAGCTGAGCAAGCTTGCCACGATGCCGGCCAGAGCTGAATATCGCAGATCAATACTTGCTTCGCTTTGGATGTAACGATGCCCGCTGCCTTTCACCCCGACCTGCTGCGCACCAGCCTGGCACCGTTGACCGCGCGCCAGGCGCTGTCGGCACAGGCCCTGGAATACCAGCGCTTCTATGGCCTGAACCTGCCGGCGCAAAGCTGGCTGGGCGGCTTTCAGGCTGCAGGCTTCGATCTGGTCGGGCAGGTCTGGTTACCCGAGCAGGCCAACGCGACGCTGTTCCTGCTGCACGGTTACTACGACCATATGGGGCTCTATCGGCATGTGATCGAGTGGGCGCTGAAGCAAGGATTCGCCGTCATCAGCTGCGACCTGCCTGGCCATGGCCTGTCCAGTGGCGAGCGGGCCAGTATCAGTGATTTTGCGCTGTACCAGCAGGTGCTGGAGGCGTTGTTCGAACAGGCGCGCATGCTGCGACTGCCACGCCCGTGGCATTTGTGCGGGCAGAGCACCGGTGGTGCGATTGCCGTGGACCACCTGTTGTACCAGGGCGCGCAGAGCCCCATCGATGGCCAGGTCATCCTCTTGGCACCGCTGGTACGGCCCTGTTCCTGGCGCTGGTCGAAGTTGAGCTACCGTGTGCTGCGCCATTTCGTCAACGGCATCGAGCGGCGTTTCAGCGAGAACACCAACGACCCGGCCTTCCTGCCGTTCCTCGAAGCTGACCCGCTACAACCACGCCGCTTGCCAACGGCCTGGGTGGGAGCCCTGATCGCCTGGGTCAAACGCATCGAGGCCGCCCCGTGCAGCACGCGGCGGCCATTGATCGTGCAAGGGCAGGCGGATGGCACGGTGGACTGGCCCTACAACCTTGAAGTGCTCAAGGCCAAGTTCGCCGAACCGCAGATCCTGCTGTTGCCCGAAGCTCGCCACCACCTGGCCAACGAGCTGCCGGGCATTCGCCAGCGCTACTTCGACTTCATCGACCAGCGCCTGGGCTGATCACTTCAGGTCGCTGTTGCTCTGGCCCACCGCCAGGCCGGCGCGAACGGCGGCCAGGGCGGCCTGGTAGTAGGCCTTGCCGTCAGGCGATTCGGCAAAGGTGGCAAACTCTTCCAGCTCGGCGTCGGAGAGGTCGCGGTAGACATACAACAGGGTGTTGTTGAGGTCTTCGCCGATCTGGCTCATCAGGCGCTGGCGCTGGCCGTCGAGCAGGCCTTGGGCCTGGCCGTTACCGAACAGGCCGGGGATCATCGAACTGAGGCTGTCGGCGGCAACGCCCGCAATGGCCAGGCTGACTTCGGCGCCGGCCTCGCGCGCCGGCAGGGCCTGGGCCAGGTGGCCGATGATCAGCAGGCGGTCATCGCTGGCCTGGATCTTCGGCAGGCCTTTGGCGTTTCTGGCCAGTTCATCCTTGCGCGTGGCCTTGAGTTCGGCTGCCACCACCTTGCGCCCCAGCGGCGACTGGAAGAACGCCAGCGCCGGCGCCGGATTGGCCAGGGTCGCACGCAGTTTTGCCTGGGCGCGACGGTCCACGGCCTGGGCCTGGAAACGCTGGTTGCTGTTGTTGACCAGCGCCTGGTACACGGCAGGCGGCAGACTGTTGCGGTAGCGTTCCTGGGCAGCGGTCAGGGCATCGTTGAAATGGGCGCGCTGGTCAGGCCAGCCGGCGGCCTTGTACAGCCGATCCAGGTTGTCTGCCCAGACAGGCACGGTGCAGATCATCAGCAGAATCAGGGAAAACAGACGGCGCATTCAGGACTCCTGTCGGCAGGCGGCTATTGTCCTTGGCCCGGCGCCGGTTTGTCGAGATATCCGCGTACTTGTCAGCCAAGTGGCGCTGTGCGGCGGCATGGCTAATGGATATGATGCGCGCCATGCATATTATCCCTGAACACCCGATGCTCGCGGCCGTCGTCGACGATCTGGCCACCCATGGCTGGTCGCAGCAGGCACTCTTCCTGCCTGCCGACCTGGTGCGCGCGCTGGCAGCCGAATGCCGGCGCCGTGATGCCGAAGGCGAACTCAACCCTGCCGGGGTTGGGCGCGGTGTTGCCCAGGAGGTGCGCGAAGCCATTCGCGGCGACCACATCCAGTGGGTCGACCCCGGCCAGGGCGAGGCCTGCGACCAGTATCTGGCCGCCATGGACCAACTGCGTCAGGCCATCAACCGGGGCCTGTTCCTGGGCCTGGAAGATTTCGAGTGCCATTTTGCCCTGTATCCGCCAGGGGCATTCTATCGCCGGCACCTGGACCGTTTCCGCGACGATGACCGGCGCATGGTGTCGGCGGTGCTGTACCTGAATGAAGGCTGGCAGCCGCAGGACGGTGGCCAGTTGCGCATGTTCCTGGCGGACGGTGTCGAACACGATGTGCAACCGGTGGCGGGTTGCCTGGTGGTGTTCCTGTCCGGTGAGGTGCCGCACGAAGTGCTGCCGGCCGGGCGCGAGCGGCTGTCGTTGACCGGCTGGTTCCGGCGCCGTGGCAATGACCCGTTCTGAGTTGCCCAAGGTGCTGGTCAGCGCCTGCCTGCTGGGGCAGCCGGTGCGTTATGACGGCCGTACCAGTGGCTACCCCGAGCTGTTGCAGCGGTGGCAGGCTGAAGGGCGTGTGGTGCCGTTGTGCCCTGAAGTGGCAGGCGGCTTGCCGACCCCTCGGGCACCTGCAGAGATACCGGGTGGGCAGGGCGCAGCGGTGCTCGACGGTGACAGGCAGGTGCTGACGGTGAGCGGTGAAAATGTCAGTGCGCAGTTCATTGCCGGGGCGCAGCAGGCGCTGGAACTGGTGCGCCGGCATGGCATTCGCGTGGCGGTGCTGAAGGCCGGCAGCCCTTCATGTGGTAACCGCTTGACCTACGACGGCACGTTCAGTGGCGTGAAGGTGGCCGGGGAAGGGGTGACCACGGCGCTGCTGCGGCGGGCTGGGGTACAGGTGTTCAGCGAGCTGGAGCTGGAACTGGCGGAACAGGCGCTGGTTGGGCTTTCAGCCTAAGCCTGTTCCGCGACGAAGGCGCTTACTGCCCGGCGGCAGTCGCCGACACTCCCTTGAACCACTTCTGTTCAAGTTCGGCAGTCCGCCCGCTGTCCTTGAGCCGCTGCAATGCGTTGTTCAGCGCACTCTGAAAAGCCGGGTTGTCCTTCTGGAACGGGATCACCAGCTGTTTCTCGCCAAACGGCTGGCTTACATCGAGCGCACCATCAGCCTTGGGCGTTTCACTCGGCGGGGTCAGGGCAATGTCGTACTTGCCACTCTCCACGCCCGGCAGAACCTCGGTTGCGGGGGCTTCGATGAATTCGGCGCGCAGGTCCAGTTCCTTGGCCAGGTCCTGGCCAAACTCCACGTCGAAGCCGGTCAGCTGGTCGTTTTCCTTGAAGGCGTACGGCGAGTTGTCAGCCTGTACAGCAATGCGCAGTTCGCCCCGGTCGGCAACTTCGTCTATCAGCTCGGCCTGTGCCAATGGCGTGATCAGCAGCGCCAGCAGTAGTCCAATGGTCGAACGCATGAAAGCCCCTTTCTTCTTGGCAGGTGAATAATGCCCGCCAAGGCTTTTTCCTCGCCGTGGTCGAGCGCAGCCTATGACCTTGAAGCTTCGGCGATGTTTGACCGTGACGGAAATATTTCTACCTGTCGATGTGAACATATGGGCGTCCATATCAACTAAGGTGAATTACCGCCGCCGTTGGATCGCAGGCGGGGGCCAACAAGTGAATCACAGGAGAAGTGAATGAACAGCCTATTTTCGCGAGCTGCCGTTGCGGGTCTGCTGATGGGGGCATCGGTGCTGGCCAGTGCCGCAGATGCATTGAAAAGCCAGGAGCCGCCCAAGGAGGCCAAGGTCTTCATCGTTTCCCCCGCCGATGGCGCCACGGTCGACAAGACCTTCACCATCAAGTTCGGCATCGAGGGCATGGCACTCAAGCCCGCCGGCGACCACACCCCGCATACCGGCCATCACCACCTGCTGGTGGATGTGGACAAGGAGCCGGTGGCCGACATGCCACTGCCAACCAGCCTGATGCCGGAAAAAGGCGTGGCGCTGCCGGATGGGCCGCAGGTGCTGCACTTCGGCAAGGCGCAGACCGAAACCACCATTACCCTGTCCCCGGGCAAGCACACCCTGCAGCTGATCCTGGGTGACCAGTATCACGTGCCGTTCAAGCCAAGTGTCGAGTCGCAGAAAATCACGGTTGAAGTGAAATAAAAAAGGGAGGCCATCAAGGCCTCCCTTTTTCATGTCACCAGCAAATCAGAACAGGACGCGCGAGCGGATGGTGCCCTTGACCTGTTGCAGCTTCTCTTGCGCCAGGTCCGAGTACTCGGCGTCGACGTCGATTACCACGTAACCGACCTTTTCGTTGGTTTGCAGGAACTGGCCCGAGATGTTGATGCCGTTCTCGGCGAAGACCTTGTTGATCTCGCTGAGCACGCCCGGGATGTTCTGGTGAATGTGCAGCAGGCGGTGCTTGCCTGGGTGCGCCGGCAGGGCCACTTCCGGGAAGTTGACCGAGGACACCGAGGTACCGTTGTCGCTGTACTTGACCAGCTTCTCGGCCACTTCCAGGCCGATGTTGGCCTGTGCTTCGGCGGTGGAACCACCGATGTGCGGGGTCAGGATCACGTTGTCCAGGCCACGCAGCGGGCTTTCGAACTCTTCGTCGTTGGAGCGCGGCTCGACCGGGAACACGTCGATGGCGGCGCCGATCAGGTGCTTGTCCTTGATCGCGGCAGCCAGGTGGTCCAGCTCGACCACGGTGCCACGGGCGGCGTTGATCAGGATCGAACCCTTCTTCATGGCACGGATTTCCTTCTCGCCGATCATCCACTGGGTGGACGGCAGCTCAGGCACGTGCAGCGAGACGATGTCGGCCAGGCCCAGCAGTTCGTGCAGGCTGGTCACCTGCACCGCGTTGCCCAGCGGCAGCTTGGTCAGCGGGTCGAAGAAGTACACCTGCATGCCCAGGCTTTCGGCCAGGACCGACAGTTGGGTACCGATCGAGCCGTAGCCGACGATGCCCAGCTTCTTGCCGCGGATCTCGAACGAGTTGGCCGCGCTCTTGATCCAGCCGCCACGGTGGCAGGAGGCGTTTTTCTCAGGGATGCCGCGCAGCAGCAGGATGGCTTCGGCCAGTACCAGTTCGGCCACCGAACGGGTGTTGGAGTATGGCGCGTTGAACACGGCGATACCGCGCTCGCGGGCAGCTTCCAGGTCGACCTGGTTGGTGCCGATGCAGAAGCAGCCAACCGCGACCAGTTTCTTGGCGCAGTCGAAGATCTCTTCGGTCAGCTGGGTGCGCGAACGAATGCCGATGAAGTGGGCATCGGCGATCTTTTCCTTCAGCTCGGCTTCCGGCAGCGAACCAGTGAGGTATTCGATGTTGGTGTAGCCGGCGGCCTTGAGGGTATCGACCGCGTTCTGGTGCACACCTTCAAGAAGAAGGAACCGGATCTTGCTCTTGTCGAGAGAAGTCTTGCTCATCTGCGTAAACCTGTATCCCGGAGAAAAAATGGCGAGGGGTGATGCCAGGCGCCAGGGCTGCCTTAGCATGAACAGCGGGAGGGCTATGCTAGCATACGCGACACAATCTGAGCTTATCCCGACAGGTGAAGAGTGCTCAGGGTGACTATGAATAAGTCGAGAGTTCCAGCGATGACCCATCCCGCTGTAATTGATGAACTGATGACCTTGGTTGACCCTGGCAAGGTCTTGACCGACGCGGCTTCCCTGGAAGCCTATGGCAAGGACTGGACCAAGCATTACCCACCGGCACCCAGCGCCATCGTGTTTCCCAGGACGGTGGAGCAGGTGCAGGCGATTGTACGCTGGGCCAATACCCACAAGGTAGCGTTGGTGCCGTCTGGCGGGCGCACCGGGCTTTCCGCGGGGGCTGTGGCGGCGAATGGCGAAGTGGTGGTGGCCTTCGACTACATGAACCAGATTCTCGGCTTTAATGCCTTTGACCGCACCGTGGTCTGCCAGCCGGGGGTGATCACCCGGCAGTTGCAAAGCTTCGCCGAAGAGCAGGGCCTGTATTACCCGGTGGACTTCGCTTCCAGCGGTTCAAGCCAGATTGGCGGCAACATCGGCACCAATGCCGGCGGGATCAAGGTGATTCGCTACGGCATGACCCGCAATTGGGTGGCTGGGCTGAAGGTTGTCACCGGCAAGGGCGAACTGCTTGAGCTGAACAAGGGCCTGGTCAAGAACGCCACCGGCTACGACCTGCGCCAGCTGTTCATCGGCGCCGAAGGCACCCTGGGCTTCGTGGTCGAAGCCACCATGCGCCTGGACCGTGCACCGCGCAACCTCACCGCCATGGTGCTGGGTACCCCGGACTTCGACTCGATCATGCCGGTGCTGCATGCCTTCCAGGGCAAGCTGGACCTGACCGCCTTCGAATTCTTCTCCGACAAGGGCTTGGCCAAGATCCTGGCACGTGGCGACGTGCCGGCACCGTTCGAGACTTCTTGCCCGTTCTATGCGCTGCTGGAATTCGAGGCCAGTACCGAAGAAGTGGCAAATGTAGCCTTGGCCACCTTCGAGCACTGCGTCGAGCAAGGCTGGGTGCTGGACGGCGTGATGAGCCAGAGCGAGACCCAGCTGAAAAACCTGTGGAAGCTGCGTGAATACCTGTCGGAAACCATCTCGCGCTGGACGCCATACAAGAACGACATTTCCGTCACCGTGGCGAAAGTGCCGGAATTCTTGCGCGATATTGACGCGATCGTCGAAAAACACTACCCAGATTACGAAGTAGTGTGGTACGGCCACATTGGCGATGGCAACCTGCACCTGAACATCCTCAAACCCGAGCACATGGGCAAGGACGAGTTCTTTGCCTCGTGCGCCAAGGTCAACAAATGGGTGTTCGAGATCGTCGAACGCTATAACGGCTCGATCTCCGCCGAGCATGGTGTGGGAATGACCAAGCGCGACTACCTGGGCTACAGCCGCTCAGCGGAGGAAATCGCTTGCATGAAGGCAATAAAGGCCGTGTTCGACCCTAACGGCATCATGAATCCGGGTAAGATCTTCGCACCTGAATAAAAAGCAGTATCCAGAGGAGTCGGCCATGAGTTACCAGCACCAGTACGTAGACGGCACGCGCATTCACTTCCCGCTGGGCAAGGTCGTGTGCATCGGCCGTAACTATGCCGAGCATGCCAAGGAGCTGGACAACCCCATCCCCTCCGAACCGCTGCTGTTCATCAAGCCGGGTAGCTGCGTGGTACCAGCCGAAGGTGGCTTCAAGATCCCGACCGAGCGTGGTTCGGTGCACTATGAGGTCGAGATCGCGGTGTTGCTGGGCAAGCCGCTGTCGGCTCACCCGACCGAGGAAGAGGTACTGGACGCAATTTCCGGTTATGCCCCGGCGCTGGACCTGACCTTGCGTGACGTGCAAGCCAAGCTGAAAGAGAAGGGCCTGCCGTGGGAACTGGCCAAAAGCTTTGATGGCGCCTGTGTGCTGCCTCCGTTCGTGTCGGCTGGCAGCTTTGAAGACGTGACCGACATTCCGGTGCGCTTGACCGTCAACGGCGAAGTGCGCCAGGACGGCAACAGCAAGATGATGCTCAACCCGATCGTGCCGATGATTCAGCACATATCGGCACACTTCTCGCTGCAGGCAGGGGATGTGATCCTCACCGGCACCCCGGCGGGCGTGGGGCCGTTCAATGTCGGTGACGACGTGGTGCTGGAGTTGCCAGGTGTGAGCCGCTTCGAAAGCCGGGTGCTTTGAGCCGGAACCGTATCGCCTTCTTCGCGGATAAACCCGCTCCCACAGGTACTGCGCAACCCTCAAGGGCGGCGCTATGCCTGTGGGAGCGGGTTCACCCGCGAAGAGGGCAGACCTGTTTACCGATTTTTCACACCCAATCTGGATAATGCGCGGATCTACGCCCATTTCACCAGGAACCTCGCATGCCATCTCCCTCCAGCGCCCCGGCAACACCCAAGCGCCGTTTCTACCTGCGCTGGCCCTTCGGCCTGGCCGTGGCGGCGCTGATTGGCTATGGCGTAGCCGTGGCCATGCATTGGGATGACCGTGGCGCGCTGTGGGTCAAGGAAAGCTTCGAAAGCACCGCCGAACGCAGCGAAAGCGTGTGGCTGCCGAATTACCGGGTCGACATCGATGCCAAGCCGCTGCCGGGCATGGCGGATGACGAAGCCTCCGACGTGGCATTCAACCCGCGCACCCGCACCCTGTTCGCAGTGATGGGCAAGAACCCGTTCCTGGTCGAGCTGAACCTGGATGGCGATGTACTGCGCAAGATCCCGCTCAACGGCTGGAACAATCCGGAAGGCATCGCCGTGCTCGAAGACGGCTACCTGGCGATTACCGATGAGCGCTTGCACGACCTGACCGTGGTCAAGGTGGATGCCCAGACCTCCGCGCTGAACCACGATGACTTCCAGAGCCACGACCTGGGCCAGTCGGTGAAAAGCAACAAGGGCTTCGAAGCGGTTGCCTGGGACCCGCTACACCTGCGCCTGGTCATCGGCGAGGAGCGCCCACCCAAGCTGTATACCTGGAACAGCGATGGCCGTAGTCCGCTCAAGGGTGACAAGCAAGCGTTGCCCAGCGATGAGCTGGACTTGCGCAACCTCTCGGCGCTGAGCGTCGACCCGCGTACCGGCCATCTGCTGGTGCTGTCGGCCGATTCGAACATGCTGCTGGAGCTGGACGAGCAGGGCCAGCAAGTCAGCTTCATGACCTTGCTGGGCGGCTTCAACGGCCTGCAGGACACCATCCCGCGCGCCGAAGGGGTGGCCCTGGACGACCAGGGCAACCTGTACATGGTCAGCGAGCCGGCCTTGTTCTATCGCTTCAGAAAGAACTGAGCCGAATATCAGAATTTTCTGATGCTGGCATTAAGCTTTATTTCAGTTGTTCATGGTTAGATTCGTCACCCTTATGTCGAGTCTGTACGCATGCGCCGTTTTGTTCGCCCCGCTCTTGTCCTGGCCGTTGCCGGCCTGTTCCTGCTCGGTTGGGCCGGGCAGGAGTTCCGCCTGTTCGAGCGTGGCTGGTTCAACCTCAAGGCCTGGTGGCAGCCTGCGCAGCAGAGCATCGGCCTGGACCGCTACCGGGTGGTGGTCGAGGCGCAGCCGGTCGAGGGGTTGGACGATGACCTCTCGGCGCTGACCTACGACCCCGACCGCAAGACCCTGTTCACGGTTACCAATGCCCGTTCCGAGCTGATCGAGCTGTCGCTGGACGGTCGCATCCTGCGCCGGGTGCCGCTGACCGGCTTCGGCGACCCGGAAGCCGTCGAGTATGTAGGGCCGAACAGCTATGTCATCACCGATGAGCGTCAGCAGCGGCTGATTCGCGTACGCCTTGACGACGACACGATGTTCCTCGACGCCGGCGATGCCGAGCAGCTGACCTTGGGCATAGGCCGGAACGGCAACAAAGGCTTCGAGGGGCTGGCCTACGATTCGGCCGGCAAGCGCTTGTTCGTGGCCAAGGAGCGCGATCCGATGCTGATCTACGAAGTGCGTGGTTTTCCGCATGACAACCCCGAACAGCCTTACGCGGTACACGTGGTGCAGGACAGCAAGCGCGATGCACGGCTGTTCGTGCGCGACCTGTCGAGCTTGCAGTTCGACGAGCGCAGTGGGCATTTGCTGGCGCTGTCTGACGAGTCGCGGCTGGTGCTGGAGCTGGATGTGGAAGGCCGGCCGCTGAGCACCCTGTCGTTGCGCAAGGGCTTCCAGGGGTTGCAGGCGACGGTGCCGCAAGCGGAGGGGATTGCGATGGATGAGGCTGGGACCATCTACCTGGTCAGTGAGCCGAACCTGTTCTATGTGTTCAAACAGCCAGCGCAGTGAGGGATGGTGGGGCTGCTTTGCAGCCCATCGCGACACAAGGCCGCTCCTACAGGAAATTGAGCTGCGCCCCAGATGTTGGACACCTGTCCACCATCTGGGGATTTTCATGAGCCCATCGAGGCACAAGGCCGCTTCTGCAGGAAATCGCGTACCTCTGTAGGAGCGGCCTTGTGTCGCGAAACGAGGGCGAAGCCCTCGCCGCAGGTTACTCGGCCTTGAGGCTTTTCACGCCTTCAGAGGTGCCCAGCAGCAGCAGGTCCGCCGGCCGTGCCGCGAACAGGCCGTTGGTTACCACGCCAACGATGGCGTTGATCTGCGCTTCCAGTTCTACCGGGTTGGTGATCTGCAGGTTGTGCACATCGAGGATCACGTTGCCGTTGTCGGTGATCACGCCCTCGCGGTACACCGGGTCGCCGCCCAGTTTGACCAGTTGGCGCGCCACGTGGCTGCGGGCCATGGGTATCACTTCGACCGGCAGCGGGAACGCACCCAGTACCGGCACCAGCTTGCTGGCATCGGCGATGCAGATGAAGGTCTTGGCCACGGCGGCAACGATCTTCTCGCGGGTCAGGGCTGCGCCACCGCCCTTGATCAGGTTCAGGTGCGCATCGCTCTCGTCGGCGCCGTCCACGTAGAACTCCAGTTCGCTGACGCTGTTGAGCTCGTACACCGGGATGCCATGGCCCTTCAGACGCTGGGCGGTGGCCTCGGAGCTGGCGACCGCGCCGTCAAAGGCGGTCTTGTGCTGAGCCAGGGCGTCGATGAAGAAGTTGGCGGTCGAACCGGTACCGACGCCGACAACGCTCTTTTCATCCAGCTTGGGCAGAATGAAGTCGACAGCGGCCTGGGCGACGGCCTGTTTGAGTTGGTCCTGGGTCATGCGGGCTCCGAGAGGGGCAGGGCGGTTTTGAAAAGGAGCCTAGTATAACGGCTCGCACGGCTTTGCTGTGGTCGCCCGACGTAGCGCTGGGGTAGACTCCAAGCCCTTGTCCCGCGGCCCAGTGATGCATTCCCGATGCTCGAACAGTACGTCAAGAAGATCCTCACCTCGCGCGTCTACGACGTTGCGGTCGAAACCCCGCTGCAGAGCGCCGGGCAGCTGAGCAAGCGCCTGGGCAACCAGATCCTGCTCAAGCGCGAAGACCTGCAGCCGGTGTTCTCGTTCAAGATTCGCGGGGCCTACAACAAGCTCGCCCAGCTGAGCGCGGAAGAACTGGCCCGTGGCGTGGTCACCGCCTCGGCCGGCAACCACGCCCAGGGCCTGGCCCTGGCTGCGCGGGAAATGGGCATCAAGGCTACCATCGTGATGCCCAAGACCACCCCGGAGATCAAGATCGAAGGCGTGCGTTCGCGCGGTGGCAAGGTGGTGCTGCATGGCGACACGTTCCCCGAGGCACTGGCCTATTCGCTGAAGTTGGTGGATGAAAAGGGCTTCGTCTACATCCACCCCTACGACGACCCGCACACCATTGCTGGGCAGGGCACCGTGGCCATGGAGATCCTGCGCCAGCACCCTGGCCAGCTGGACGCGATCTTCGTGCCCGTGGGGGGTGGCGGCCTGATCGCCGGCATTGCCGCGTACGTCAAGTACCTGCGCCCGGAAATCAAGGTGATCGGCGTCGAGCCGGACGATTCCAACTGCCTGCAGGCGGCCATGGCGGCCGGCGAGCGCGTGGTGCTGCCACAGGTCGGGCTGTTTGCCGACGGCGTGGCGGTGGCGCAGATCGGCCAGCACACCTTCGATATCTGCCGTCACCATGTGGATGAGGTGGTGACTGTCAGCACCGACGAGATCTGTGCCGCGATCAAGGATATCTATGACGATACCCGCTCGATCACCGAACCTGCCGGTGCGTTGGGTGTGGCTGGCATCAAGAAGTACGTCGAGCTGTACGGCGTGAGTGGCCAGACCCTGGTGGCCATCGATTCGGGTGCCAACGTCAATTTCGACCGCCTGCGCCATGTGGCCGAACGTGCCGAGCTGGGTGAAAAGCGCGAAGCGATCATTGCCGTGACCATCCCGGAGCGCCCGGGTAGCTTCAAGGCCTTCTGCGAGGCCATCGGCAGGCGCCAGATCACTGAATTCAACTACCGCAAGCATACCTCCGACGAAGCGCACATCTTCGTTGGCGTACAGACCCACCCGGAAAACGACCCGCGCGCGGCATTGGTACAGCAACTGACCGAGCAGGGCTTCCCGGTTACCGACCTGACCGACAACGAGCTGGCCAAGCTGCATATTCGCCACATGGTCGGCGGGCATTCGGCGGGTGCCAGCGACGAAATGGTCCTGCGCTTCGAGTTCCCCGAACGGCCAGGGGCGCTGTTCAACTTCCTCAACAAGCTGGGCGGGCGCTGGAATATCTCGATGTTCCACTACCGCAACCACGGCGCGGCTGACGGGCGCGTGGTGGCAGGGTTGCAGGTGCCGGAGGACGAGCGCCACCTGGTGCCGACGGCGCTGGCCAAGATCGGCTACCCGTACTGGGACGAGACTGATAACCCGGCTTACAAGCTGTTCCTGGGCTGAGCGGCTAAGCTAAGCCAGATCTCTCGCCTTTTGTAGGAGCGGCCTTGTGTCGCGATGGGCCGCAAGGCGGCCCCGGCAATGTGTGAGCATGGCCGAGATCCCGGGGCCGCTTTGCGGCCCTTTCGCGACACAAGGCCGCTCCTACACAGAGAAAGGCTGCTGCCAAAATGGCCTGATAAAGGACAATTCGGACATGGAACACCTGACCACCTTCAGAACCCTCCACATCCTCGCCACCGCACTGCTGCTGCTGGGTGCCCTTGGCCTGGCGATCTGGACCGTACGCGCCCGTCGCCAGGGCGATGGCGAGGCCTACGCCAAGCTGCTGCGTCGGCCGCTGGTGTTCGTCTGGCTGGTGATGGGCCTGTGCCTGGTGAGCATGCCGTTCACCGGCTGGTGGCTGGTACACCTGGTGGGCTGGCCGCTGGGGCAGGCTTGGGTGCTGGCGTCCAGCGTCATCTATATATTCGGCGCGTTTGCCGTGTGGTGGTTGCTGGTGCGGCTGAACCGGCTGCGCAAGGCCGAGGTAGTGGGGTTGCGTTTTACCTTGGCGCTGGCGGTGTTCAGTGGGGTTTGTTTCCTGTCCATCGCCGGGCTGATGGGCGCCAAGCCCGTCTGAAGGCCTTGTGCTCGTTGGGCGGGCCCATTCGCAGGTAAACCCGCGAATGGGCCGGCACAACAGTGCCTCAATCGCGCAACGAGAGCACCGGCCACCCGCGCTTCTCGGCCTCGGCCCGCAGGTTCGGGTCCGGGTCCACCGCCACCGCATGCGTTACCCGCTGCAGCAACGGCAGGTCATTCATCGAGTCGCTGTAAAAGCAGCTGTTCTCCAGGCCGAAGCCGTTCTCCAGCATCCAGCGTTCCAGCCGCGTCACCTTGCCTTCACGGAAACAGGGTATATCGGTACTACGCCCGGTATAACGGCCATCACGCATCTCGCATTCGGTCGCCAGCAACACGCGAACCCCCAGGCGCCGAGCAATCGGCGCGGTGACGAAGCGGTTGGTGGCGGTGATGATCACCAGCTGGTCGCCCGCTTCGCGGTGTTGCTCCAGCAGGGCCAGCGCCTTGGGCAGGATGATCGGCTCGATGCAGTCGCGCATGAAGTCGCGATGCCATTCGTCGAGCTGGGCCACGGACGTTGCCGCAAGGATTTCCATGGAAAAGGCCAGGTAGGCCTGCAGGTCGAGCGTGCCGTTCAGGTAGTTCTGGTAGAACGCATCGTTGCGTTGCTTGTAGGCAAGCGGGTCGACGATGCCGCGCTCGCACAGGTAATCCCCCCAGGCATGGTCGCTATCGCCATCGAGGAGGGTATTGTCCAGGTCGAATAAAGCCAGGCGCATCGCGGTCACTCGCATCAGCCACAAGGTAGGCCCGCAGAATACGGAGTTTTCACACGGCTGCACATAAGCTTGGCGGGCGCGTTGCTGCGCTCGCAAGCTTTGTGGAACAATGCGGTGACATGCGTTTGCGAGGTTGCTGCCGTGATCGACCCGGATGGTTTTCGCCCCAATGTCGGAATCATTCTCACGAATGATGCCGGGCAGGTGCTATGGGCTCGACGGATCAACCAGGATGCCTGGCAATTCCCCCAGGGTGGCATCAACCCTGACGAGACGCCGGAAGACGCCCTGTACCGCGAGCTGAACGAAGAAGTTGGCCTGGAACGCGATGATGTGGAAATTCTTGCCTGCACCCGTGGCTGGTTGCGTTATCGTTTACCCCAGCGACTGGTACGTACGCATAGCCAGCCGCTGTGCATCGGCCAGAAGCAGAAGTGGTTCCTGCTGCGCCTGGTCAGCAACGAACAACGGGTGCGGATGGACCTGACCGGCAAGCCGGAATTCGACGGCTGGCGCTGGGTCAGCTATTGGTACCCGCTGGGCCAGGTTGTGACATTCAAGCGCGAGGTCTACCGACGCGCCCTGAAAGAGCTAGCACCGCGTCTGCTGACGCGCGACTGACGACGGAGTTCGACCCCGAGCCATGCTCAATACGCTGCGCAAGATCGTCCAGGAAGTAAACTCCGCCAAAGATCTCAAGTCGGCGTTGGGGATCATTGTCTTGCGTGTCAAGGAGGCCATGGGCAGCCAGGTCTGCTCGGTCTACCTGCTCGACCCGGAAACCAACCGCTTCGTGCTGATGGCCACCGAAGGCCTGAACAAGCGCTCCATCGGCAAGGTCAGCATGGCCCCCAACGAGGGCCTGGTTGGCCTGGTCGGTACCCGGGAAGAGCCGCTGAACCTGGAAAACGCCGCCGATCACCCGCGTTACCGCTATTTTGCCGAAACCGGCGAAGAGAAATTCGCCTCCTTCCTCGGTGCGCCGATCATCCACCACCGCCGCGTGGTCGGGGTACTGGTCATCCAGCAAAAGGAGCGTCGCCAGTTCGACGAGGGCGAAGAAGCCTTCCTGGTCACCATGAGCGCCCAGCTGGCCGGGGTCATCGCCCACGCCGAGGCGACCGGCTCGATCCGCGGCCTCGGCCGTCAGGGCAAGGGCATCCAGGAAGCGCGCTTCGTCGGTGTGCCGGGCTCGCCTGGGGCCGCCGTGGGGCGCGCGGTGGTGATGCTGCCGCCGGCCGACCTGGAGGTGGTGCCGGACAAGACCGTCGATGACATCGACGCCGAACTGAGCCTGTTCCAGAACGCCCTCGAAGGCGTGCGCGACGACATGCGCAAGCTGTCCGCCAAGCTGGCTACCCAGCTGCGCCCGGAAGAACGCGCGTTGTTCGATGTGTACCTGATGATGCTCGAGGACGCGGCCCTGGGCGGTGAGGTGACCGAAGTCATCAAGACCGGCCAGTGGGCCCAGGGCGCCTTGCGCCAGGTGGTGGGCGAGCACGTCAACCGCTTCGAGCTGATGGACGATGATTACCTGCGTGAGCGCGCCTCCGACGTCAAGGACCTCGGCCGGCGCCTGCTGGCCTACCTGCAGGAGGCCCGCTCGCAGTCCCTGGTGTATGCCGACAACACCATCCTGGTCAGTGAAGAGCTGACCCCGGCGATGCTCGGCGAAGTGCCGGAAGGCAAGCTGGTCGGCCTGGTCTCGGTGCTGGGCTCGGGCAACTCCCACGTCGCCATCCTGGCCCGTGCCATGGGCATCCCCACGGTGATGGGCCTGGTCGACCTGCCCTATTCCAAGGTCGACGGCATCGAGATGATTGTCGACGGCTACAAGGGCGAGGTGTTCACCAACCCCAGCGAAGTGCTGCGCAAACAGTACAGCGATGTGGTCGAAGAGGAACGCCAGCTGGCCCGCGGCCTTGATGCCCTGCGCGAACTGCCGTGCGTTACCCCGGATGGCCATCGCATGCCGCTGTGGGTCAACACCGGCCTGCTCGCCGACGTGGCCCGTGCCCAGCAGCGCGGTGCCGAAGGGGTGGGCCTGTACCGCACCGAAGTGCCGTTCATGATCAACCAGCGCTTCCCCAGCGAGAAGGAGCAGCTGGCCATCTACCGCGAGCAGCTGGCGGCATTCCACCCGCTGCCGGTGACCATGCGCACCCTCGACATCGGCGGCGACAAATCGCTGTCGTACTTCCCGATCAAGGAAGAAAACCCGTTCCTCGGCTGGCGCGGTATCCGCGTCACCCTCGACCACCCGGAAATCTTCCTGGTGCAGACCCGCGCCATGCTCAAGGCCAGCGAGGGCCTGAACAACCTGCGTATCCTGCTGCCGATGATTTCCGGCATCCATGAGCTGGAAGAGGCCCTGCACCTGATCCACCGCGCCTGGGGCGAAGTGCGCGACGAAGGGACCGATGTGCCAATGCCGCCGGTGGGCGTGATGGTCGAAATTCCTGCGGCGGTGTACCAGACCAAGGAGCTGGCGCGGCAGGTGGACTTCCTCTCGGTCGGTTCCAACGACCTGACCCAGTACCTGCTGGCCGTAGACCGCAACAACCCGCGTGTGGCCGATCTGTATGACTACCTGCACCCAGCGGTGTTGCAGGCGCTCAACACGGTGGTGCGCGACGCCCACGGCGAAGGCAAGCCGGTGAGCATCTGTGGCGAGATGGCCGGTGACCCGGCGGCGGCGATCCTGTTGATGGCAATGGGCTTCGACAGCCTGTCGATGAACGCCACCAACCTGCCGAAGGTGAAATGGATGTTGCGCCAGGTGAACCTGAGCAAGGCCAAGGAGCTGTTGGTGGAAGCCCTGAGCCATGACAACCCGCAGGTTATCCACAGCTCGCTGCAGCTGGCCCTGAAGAACCTGGGGCTGGCACGGATGATCGGGCCAGAGGCCAATAAGACCCTGTGAAGTGCCGGGGCCGCTTGGCGGCCCTTTCGCGACACGAGTCCGCTCCTACAGAGAATGCAATTGCTCAGGGATAGGCGATCCCCTGTAGGAGCGGCCTCGTGTCGCGAAAGGGCTGCAAAGCAGCCCCCTTGGCCCTCAAACCATAAGATCAACTTCCCCCAGGTGCCCACCAAACGGCCCGAAACTGCGCTCAACCAGCCGCCTTCTGCCTTGATCATCTACCAACAGCACGGTACTCGCCCGCGTGCCATAGTTCTGGCTGGCAATGAACACACTCGACAGCAGTTTCTCGGTCGCCAATCCCACCCCGGTCTCCGGCAACTCGCCTTCCGGCGCAGGTTCGGCATCGGCCAGCAAGGCCAGCAACCGCTGCGGGTCTGCCGTCTCGAGCAAACCCTGCAGCCCGCTGCGCGCCTTCACCAGCTTCGGCCATGGCGTATCCAGCCCGGCGTTGGATAACCCGTACACCCCGGCCTCGAGCAAGCGCGGTGCGGCCTCCCGCGCATGCAGGTAGCCAAGCTGTCGGCCATCGCCCACCAACAGGTTGAACCCCGAATACTGATCACTACGGCTGGCCACCTGATCCAGATAGGCCTCCACCCCCAGCTCACCCTGCAGGTAGGCGGCTACCAGCTCGCCGCGTGAACGTGGACCCAACGGTTGCCGTGGGTCGCGGATATTGGTCAGCGCCGCGAAACGCCCTTGCGGACCCACCCCCAACCAGGTTCCGCCGGCCTCCAGGTCGCGCCCGGCATACACCCCTGGTGCGTCTTCCCAGGCTGCCAGGGCCTGGGTAGGGCGAGCATAGAACTCGTCGCGGTTGGCCGCCACCACCAATGGCAGGGCATGCCCTGGTCGCCAGGCGAATACGATCAGGCACATCGTTCGAGCCTCTGTGTGTTTTTGCCACTGTACCCACAGCGGTGGGGCTGATCCATCCTGACACAGACTTCACTAGAGCGCCGAGCCCGGCTTCCGTTACCATGCCGGATTGTTTTTTGGGGGAAGACGAATGGAATTCGTGCTCTATCTGGTGTTGGGCGCCTGTGCCGGTGTGCTGGCCGGGTTGTTCGGTGTGGGTGGTGGCATCATCATCGTGCCGGTGCTGGTGTTCAGCTTCACCTTGCAGGGGTTCGATGCCTCGGTGCTGACTCATCTGGCGGTCGGCACATCGCTGGCAACCATCGTCTTCACCTCGATCAACGCCGTGCTCGAACACCATCGCAAAGGCGCGGTGCAGTGGCCGATCTTCGCCTGGATGACCCTCGGCATCCTCATCGGCGCCGGTATCGGCGCCAAGACCGCCTCGCTGATCCAGGGGCCGCTGCTGCAGAAGATCATTGGCGTGTTCGCCCTGGTCATCGCCGCCCAGATGGCCCTGGACCTCAAGCCCAAGGCCAGCCGTGGCATCCCCGGCAAACCCGCGCTGGTCGGTGCCGGTGGGGTGATCGGCTGGGCCTCGGCCATTTTCGGCATTGGCGGTGGTTCGCTGACCGTGCCGTTCCTGACCTGGCGCAGCCTGCCCATGCAGCAGGCGGTGGCTACGTCCTCGGCCTGCGGCCTGCCGATTGCCGTGGCCAGTGCCCTGAGTTTCATGCTGCTGGGCTGGAATGAGGCGCACCTGCCGGCTCATAGCCTGGGTTACGTGTACTTGCCGGCGCTGGTCGGCATTGCCGTGACCAGCATGTTTTTCGCCCGCTTCGGCGCGCGCCTGGCGCACAAGTTGTCGCCACGTTTGTTGAAGCGCCTGTTCGCAGCCTTGCTGTTCTGCGTCGGGCTCAGCTTTCTGATTTGAACCGAGAGGAAGTTCCATGCTGCCTTACCCGCAGATAGATCCCGTGGCCGTAGCCATCGGGCCGCTGAAAATCCATTGGTACGGCCTGATGTACCTGGTCGGCATAGGGGGTGCCTGGCTGCTCGCCTCGCGCCGGCTGAACCGCTTCGACCCCACCTGGACACGCGAAAAGCTCTCCGACCTGGTGTTCTGGCTGTCGATGGGGGTGATCGTCGGTGGCCGGCTGGGCTACGTGCTGTTCTACGATCTGCACGCCTACCTGGCCAACCCGACGCTGATCTTCGAGGTCTGGAAAGGCGGCATGTCGTTCCACGGCGGCTTCATCGGCGTGATGCTGGCGGCCCTGTGGTTCGGCAAGCGCAACAACAAGTCGTTCTTCGAGCTGATGGACTTCGTTGCCCCGCTGGTGCCGATCGGCCTGGGCGCCGGGCGCATCGGCAACTTCATCAACGCCGAGCTGTGGGGCAAGCCGACCGATGTACCGTGGGCGATGATCTTCCCGCCGTTCAGCGACCCGGCGCAGCTGCCACGGCACCCGTCGCAGCTGTACCAGTTCGCCCTCGAGGGCGTGGCGCTGTTCGTCATCCTCTGGCTGTTCTCGCGCAAGCCGCGGCCAACCATGGCGGTGTCGGGCATGTTCGCGTTGTTCTACGGCATCTTCCGCTTCATCGTCGAATTCGTCCGCGTACCAGATGCCCAGCTCGGCTACCTGGCCTGGGGCTGGCTGACCATGGGTCAGATTCTGTGCGTGCCGATGATCCTGGCTGGCCTCGGCCTGATCTGGTGGGCTTATAATCGCAAGCCCACGGCGAAACCCGCCTGATTAATCCCACGGCAGGGGCGATCCTCCTGCCGTTCTTGCTACAGGTAAGCCATGAAACAGTATCTGGACCTGGTCCGCGACGTCATCGAAAACGGCACGCTGCAGGGCAACCGCACCGGCATCCGCACCATCAGCCTGCCGGGCGCCATGCTGCGTTTCGACTTGCAGAAGGGCTTCCCGGCCATCACCACGCGCAAGTTGGCGTTCAAGTCGGCGATCGGCGAAATGGTCGGTTTCCTGCGCGGTGTGAAAAACGCCGGTGAATTCCGCGAACTGGGCTGCAAGGTGTGGGACCAGAATGCCAACGAAAACGCCCAGTGGCTGGCCAACCCGTTCCGCCAGGGCCAGGACGACCTGGGCGAGATCTACGGCGTGCAGTGGCGCCAGTGGCCGGGCTACAAGCGCATCCCGCTGAGCAACCCGGAGGCCATCGAGATGGCCGAGCGGGCAGGCTTCCGCCGCATTGCCCAGGACGAGGAGGACGGGGTCGCCTTTGTCATCCTGTACAAGGCCATCGACCAGGTGCGTCAGTGCCTGGACACCATCGCCAACGACCCGGGCAGCCGGCGTATCCTGTTCCACGGCTGGAACTGCGCGCAGCTGGACGAAATGGCGCTGCCGCCGTGCCACCTGTTGTACCAGTTCCACCCGAATGTAGAGACGAAGGAAATTTCCCTGACCCTGTACATCCGCTCCAACGACCTGGGCCTGGGTACACCGTTCAACCTCACCGAAGGTGCGGCCCTGTTGTCGCTGTTCGGCCGCCTTACCGGCTACACCCCGCGGTGGTTCACCTACTTCATCGGCGATGCCCATGTGTATGAAAACCACCTGGACATGCTCAACGAACAGCTCAAGCGCGAGCCGCTGGAAGCGCCGAAGCTGGTGATCAGCGACCGCGTGCCGGCGTTTGCCGAGACTGGCAAGTACGAGCCGGAGTGGCTGGAGAAGATCGAGCCAAGTGATTTCTGGCTGGAAGGGTATGAGCACCATGCGCCGATGACGGCGCCAATGGCGGTCTGACTGATCGCTATTGCCTGAACTGGCCTATTCGCGGGCACGCCCGCTCCCACAGGTTCAGCGCAGCCTTCAGGTGCGGCGCGGTCCCTGTGGGAGCGGGCGTGCCCGCGAAGCTTTTTGGGCTCAATGCCCGTGGCTGCGCCCCACATGCGAATGCTCGGTATCCGGCACCGATACCGCCCCGTTCGTTTCCAGTTGCTGCAAGATCGCGCACTCAGCCCCCTGTGCATTGCAGCGCCGCCGTAGCTCCACAAGCTGTTCCTGCAGCGCCACCAACCCATCGATGCGTGCCTGCACATGCTCGATATGCTCGTCGATCAGCGCATTGACGCTGCCGCAAGAACCCTCCGGGCTGTCGCGCAGGCGGAGCAGGCTGCGGATTTCGTCAAGGGTCATGTCCAGGGTGCGGCAGTTGCGGATGAAGGTCAGCCGCTCGACGTGGGCCTGGGTGTACAGCCGATAGTTGCCCTCTGTGCGTGCCGGCTCGGGCAGCAGCTGTTCGCGCTCGTAGTAACGGATGGTTTCCACGGCGCAATCGGTGGCCTTGGCCAGTTCTCCGATCTTCATCAGCAAATCTCCAGCAAGTGGCTTGACCCTATAGTGGCTACAGGGTGTTCACTTGGCAACAGGCGCAAATCAAGGACGCACTCATGAACCAGTCTGTCAGCCACGAACATAAGCATCACCACCACGCCCACAGCTGCTGTGACGCCTCCGCTGCGCCCGCCAAGGTACAGGTGAGCGGAAAGGCCAGCAGCCACGCCCAGCTCAGCCGCTTCCGCATCGAGGCCATGGACTGCCCGACCGAGCAAACGCTGATCCAGGACAAACTGGGCAAGCTGGCGGGTATCGAACAGCTGGAATTCAACCTCCTGAACCGCGTACTCGGCGTACGTCACACCTTGGACGGCACGGCTGAAATCGAACAGGCGATCGACAGCCTGGGCATGAAAGCCGAACCGCTTGGCAGCGCAGATGAAGGCACCCGCCGCGCGCCTCAATCGGCCAAGGCTCGCTGGTGGCCGCTGGCACTGTCGGGCGTTGCCGCGCTCGCCGCCGAAATCGTGCACTTCTGGGCGCTGGCACCAGAATGGGTGGTGGCGGCATTGGCGCTGGCGGCAATCCTGGGCTGTGGCCTGGGTACCTACAAGAAGGGCTGGATCGCCCTCAAGAACCGCAACCTCAATATCAACGCGTTGATGAGCATTGCCGTGACCGGCGCCGTGCTGATCGGCCAGTGGCCGGAAGCCGCCATGGTGATGGTGCTGTTCACCGTCGCCGAACTGATCGAAGCCCGCTCATTGGACCGGGCACGCAACGCCATCGGCGGCCTGATGCAGCTCGCCCCGGACATGGCCACCGTGCGCCAGGCCGATGGCCAATGGCACGAAACGGAGGTGCGCGAGGTGGCCATCGGTGCCTTGGTGCGGGTACGCCCCGGCGAGCGCATCGGCTTGGATGGCGAAGTGACAAGTGGGCAGTCCAGCGTCGATCAGGCGCCGATCACCGGCGAAAGCCTGCCGGTGGAAAAGGCGGTTGGCGACAAGCTGTTTGCCGGCACCATCAACCAGGCGGGGGCGCTGGAGTTTCGCGTCACCGCCGCTGCCGGGCAATCGACCCTGGCGCGGATCATCAAGGCGGTCGAGGAAGCCCAGGGTGCGCGGGCGCCGACCCAGCGCTTCGTCGACCGCTTCTCGCGCATCTACACCCCGGCGGTGTTCGCCATTGCATTGGCCGTGGCGGTAATACCGCCGCTGTTCCTGGCGGGCGGCTGGTCCGACTGGGTCTATCGCGCCCTGGTGCTGCTGGTGGTGGCCTGCCCGTGTGCCTTGGTGATTTCAACCCCGGTGACCATTGTCAGCGGCCTGGCCGCCGCCGCACGCAAAGGTATCCTGATCAAGGGCGGTGTGTACCTGGAGGGCGGCCGCCATCTGGACTTCCTGGCGCTGGACAAGACCGGCACCATCACCCATGGCAAGCCCGTGCAGACTGATGCCAAGGTACTGGAGCCGCTGTTCGAAGGCCGCGCCCAGGCCCTGGCCGCAAGCCTGGGCGTGCGTTCGGACCACCCGGTGTCGCGCGCCATCGCGCAGTTCGGCAGGCAGAAAGGCCTGGCCCTGGCCGAGGTCGAAGATTTCGCGGCCCTGGCCGGCCGTGGCGTGCGGGGTACCATCGCCGGCGAGGTCTACCACCTGGGTAACCACCGCCTGGTCGAGGAGTTGGGGTTGTGCTCGCCGCAACTGGAGGCCCAGCTGGATGCGCTGGAGCGTCAGGGCAAGACGGTGGTGCTGCTGCTCGACCGCTCCGGCCCGCTGGCCTTGTTCGCCGTGGCCGACACAGTCAAGGACAGCAGCCGCCAGGCCATCGCCGAGCTGCATGAATTGGGCATCAAGACGGTCATGTTGACCGGGGACAATCCGCATACCGCCCAGGCCATCGCTGCCGTGGTCGGCATCGACCGCGCCGAAGGCAACCTGCTGCCCGGCGACAAGCTGCAGAGCATCGAAACGTTGTACGCCCAGGGCCACCGGGTGGGCATGGTCGGGGACGGCATCAACGATGCGCCGGCGCTGGCCCGTGCCGAGATCGGTTTTGCCATGGCGGCGGCCGGTACCGACACCGCCATCGAAACTGCCGATGTTGCGTTGATGGACGACGACTTGCGGAAAATCCCGGCCTTCGTCAGGCTGTCGCGGCAAAGTGCGGCGATCCTCATGCAGAACATCGTTCTGGCGTTGGGAATCAAGGCAGTATTCCTGGCGATCACCTTTGCTGGCATGGCCACCATGTGGATGGCAGTGTTCGCCGACATGGGCGTCAGCCTGCTGGTGGTGTTCAACGGCTTGCGCCTGTTGCGCAAATAAGAGGACGTGCATGCTGAGTTCGGAGCTCAAAGCCTTCTACATGGTGGCCCGCCTGGGCAGCATCACCCTGGCGGCGAAGAAGCTCGGGCTCAGCCAGCCCACGGTGACTACGCAGATTCGTAACCTGGAAAGCCAGTACGCGGTGGAGTTGTTCTACCGCGGCGGACGGCGCCTGGTGCTGAGCGAAGAGGGCGGGCGCCTGCTGCCGATGGTCAAGGCGCTGCTGCAGCAGGAGGCCGACATCGAATTCGAACTGCGTAACAGCGGCCAGGCCCAGGGCAGCTTGCGCATTGCGGCCACGGCACCTTACTACATTCTCGACCTGGTGAAGATCTACCGTGAACGCCTGCCGCAAGTGGACGTGGCGGTAGAAATCGGCAACTCGCAGCAGGTGCTGGAGATGCTCGAGGAGTACCGGGTGGATATCGCTGCTTCGTCGCAGCTGGTGGAGGATGCGCGGCTGGTGCGGCGGGTACTGGGGACCGACCCGCTGGTGGTAGCGGTGCACCGCAATCATCCGTTGGCCCATCACCAGGCGGTTTCGATCGAGGCGCTGGCCGGGCATTGCCTGCTGCTGCGCGAGAAAGGCTCGACCACGCGCAAGCTGACCGAGCAGATGATGCGGGAAGCCGGGGTGACGGCCGGCACGTTGCTGGAAATTGGCAGCCGTGAATCGATCCGCGAGGCGGTGTTGCGCAATATCGGCATCAGCGTGATTGCCCGGCACGAAGTGCCGCACAACCGCGAACTGCGGGTGCTGGCACTGGAAAACGCGCCGGTGATGCACGAGTACTTGTATTGCCTGAAGGAGCGGCGTCAGGCCAGGTTGCCGGCCGCTTTCCTGGGGGTGGCACAAGAGGTGGCGGGTCCGCGTTTCTGATTCAAGACCAGCACAGCCTGTAGGAGCGGCCTTGTGTCACGAAAGGGCTGCGAAGCAGCCCCGGGATTTCAGTTTCACCGCAAAAAACTGCTGGGGCTGCTTCGCAGCCCTTTCGCGACACAAGGCCGCTCCTACAAAATCTGCCTATACCACTATTGCCGGCTTTTGCCCTGAAGCCACACAACCTTCGCATAGCCTTCCTAGCATGGCCCCATCTCTTCGATGAGGCCCTGCCATGAACCCCACCACCTCCGGCGCACCGATGAAAGTGCGCAACATCCACAAGCGCTTCGGTGCCTTCACCGCGCTCAACGATGTCTCGCTGGACATCAACGCCGGCGAGCTGGTGTGCCTGCTGGGCCCGTCCGGCTGCGGCAAGACCACCCTGCTGCGCTGCATCGCCGGCCTGGAGCACCAGGACAGCGGCACGCTGTTCATCGGCGAGCGCGATGTCTCCGCGCTGCCACCCCAGGCCCGGGACTACGGCATCCTGTTCCAGTCCTACGCGTTGTTCCCCAACCTGAGCGTCGAAGCCAACATCGCCTACGGGCTGGCCGGCAGCGGCCGCGATCAGGCCCGCCAGCGGGTGGCCGACATGCTCGAACTGGTAGGCCTGGTCGGTAGCGAGAAAAAGTACCCTGGCCAGCTCTCCGGTGGGCAGCAACAGCGTGTGGCCCTGGCCCGTGCGCTGGCACCGGCGCCCTCCCTGCTGCTGCTCGACGAGCCGATGTCGGCGCTGGATGCCCGCGTGCGCGAGCACCTGTGCAGCGAATTGCGCCAGTTGCAGCGCCAGCTGGGCATCACCACGCTGATGGTCACCCACAACCAGGACGAAGCCATGCTGATGGCCGACCGCATTGCGGTGATGAACAACGGCCGGGTCGAGCAGTACGCCACCCCACAGGCAATCTACGACCAGCCCGCCACGCCATTCGTTGCCGAATTTGTCGGCCAGGGCAACTGGTTGCCGTTCCAGCGCAGCGGCGACAGCCATGCCCAGGTGGGCGGCATGAACATGCGCCTGGCGCCGGGTGCGGCCCAAGCCAGCAGTGGCCGGCTGTTCTGTCGCCCGGAGGCGATCGCGGTCAACCCGCCGGTACCCGAAGACAACCTGTTCCCGGCGTTGATCCGCGAGATCACCTTCCTCGGTAACCGCTGCCGCATGCGCTTCGAGCTCAAGGCCCTGCCAGGCCATGCGCTGCTGGCCGAGCTGGCCCCCGAGGCCATGCCACGGCTGGGCTCGCAGGACATCTGGGTGGCACTGCCGCCACAGTGCCTGCAGGTGTTTGCCTGAGATGGCCGCGCCAATGTCCCTGCCGTTGAGCCAGGCCCAAGCCGCTCGAAACGCTGGCGTCGCCCGGGGTGACCGGTTGTTCGTCGTCGGCGGCAAGAGCCTGCTGCTGATCCTGCTGCTGGTGGCGGTGCTGATGCCGCTGCTGGCAATCTTCTGGCGCGGCTTCAGCGCCGAAGCGGGCCAGGGTGGCGGCCTGGTGGCGGCAGGCGAGCTGTTCGCCAGTGCCAACTTCCACTGGTTGCTGGGCAATAGCCTGGCGGTTGCTTTCACCGTCGCGGCCATCGTGGTGCCACTGGCCTATCTGTTCGCGTATGCGTTGCAACGCACGCTGGTCCCGGCCAAGGGCCTGTGGCGGGGCATTTCCCTGTTACCGCTGCTCGCGCCGTCGATGCTGCCGGCCATTGCCCTGGTCTACCTGTTCGGCAACCAGGGGCTTCTGCGCGGGTTGCTCAGCGACAATATCTATGGCTTCTGGGGCATTGTGCTGGGCGAAGCCATCTACACCTTCCCACATGCGCTGATGATCCTGCTGTCGGCCCTCTCGCTGGCCGATGCACGCCTGTTCGACGCCGCGTCCAGCATGGGCGCCGGGCCGTGGCGGGCCTTTGTCAGCATCACCTGGCCGGCCACGCGCCAGGCAGTGTTCGCGGCGTTCTGCCTGGTGTTCACCCTGACCATCACCGACTTCGGCGTACCCGTCGTGGTTGGCGGTGATTATCAGGTGCTGGCGCTGGAAGCCTACAAGGCCGTGGTCGGCCAGCAACAGTTTGGCCGTGGAGCGTTGATCGGCATGGTGCTGCTGGTGCCGGCGCTGTTGAGCTTTTCCGTCGACGCCTGGCTGCGCCGACGCCAGGGCGAGGCCATGAGCGGTCGTGCCCAGGTGTTCGAGGCAAAGCCGTCACGGGCCCGCGATGCCTGCTTCCTGGCCATCGTGCTACTGGTGTGTGCGGCGTTGCTGCTGGTGATTGGCATGGCGGTGTATTCGTCGCTGGTTACCTTCTGGCCCTACAACCTGTCGCTGTCGCTGCGTCACTACATGTTCGAGGACACCGCCGGAGGCGGCTGGCTGGCCTATCGCAACAGCGTGACCATGGCCGTCGGCACTGCGCTGATCGGCAGCATGGTAATCTTCACCGGTGCCTACCTGATGGAGAAGACCCAGGGCCAACGCCTGCTCAACCAGGCGCTGCGCTTGCTCAGCTTCATCCCCATGGCTGTGCCGGGCCTGGTACTAGGCCTGGGCTACGTGTTCTTCTTCAACCTGAACGGCAACCCCTTGCACGTGTTCTATGGCGGCATGGGGCTGTTGGTGGTGTGCACCATTGCCCATTACCTGACCACCGCACAGATGACCGCGACCACCGCGCTGCGCCAGCTCGACGGCGAGTTCGAGGCCGCCGCGCTATCGCTGAAGGCTCCACTGTACCAGCACTTCCTGCGGGTGACCGTGCCGATCTGCCTGCCGGCGCTGCTGGACATCATCCGCTACCTGTTCGTCTCGGCGATGACCACCGTCTCGGCGGCGATCTTCCTGTACAGCCCCGACACCATCCTGGCTGCCGTCGCCGTGCTGAACATGGACGACGCCGGCAACGTCGGCGGTGCCGCCGCGATGTCCACCCTGATCCTGCTGACCAGTGCTGGCGCTTCACTGTTGCTGGCCGCAGCCTCACGCGGCCTGCTGCGCCGCTCCCAAGCCTGGCGCCAACGCGCCGCGACCGTCTGACCTGTAAGGAACCTACCCATGCACAAGCACCTTGCACTTGCCGCTGCCGTTTCCGCCGTGTTCAGCCTGCAGGCCTCGGCCGCGGCTACCCAGCTGACGGTCTACACCGCGCTGGAAGCCGAACAGCTGAAGAGCTACAAGCAGGCCTTCGAGAAGGCCAACCCGGACATCGAGATCAAGTGGGTCCGTGACTCCACCGGCATCATCACCGCCAAGCTGCTGGCCGAGAAAGACCGCCCGCAAGCTGACGCCGTATGGGGCCTGGCGGCATCGAGCCTGGCCATCCTCGATCACAATGGCATGCTTGAAGCCTATGCACCCAAGGACCTGGACAAGATCGCCGGTAACTATCGCGATGCTGCCAACCCGCCAGCCTGGGTCGGCATGGACGTGTGGGCTGCCACCCTGTGCTTCAATACCATCGAGGCCGAGAAGCAGGGCCTGAGCAAGCCGGTCAGCTGGCAGGACCTGACCAAGCCCGAGTACAAGGGCAAGATCGTCATGCCCAACCCGGCCTCGTCCGGCACCGGCTTCCTAGATGTCAGTGCCTGGTTGCAGACCTTTGGCGAGCCGCAGGGCTGGGCCTACATGGATGCCTTGCACGAGAACATCGGCCAATACGTTCATTCCGGGTCCAAGCCGTGCAAGCTGGCGGCGGCGGGCGAGTTCCCGATTGGCATCTCGTTCGAGTACCCGGCCGTGCAGCTCAAGCGCCAGGGCGCGCCGCTGGACATCGTGCTGCCGAAGGAAGGCCTGGGCTGGGAGATCGAGGCGACCGCAGTGATCAAGGGCTCGCCGAAGGCGGATGCGGCCAGGCGCCTGGCTGATTTCTCGGCCAGCCCGGCGGCCATGCAGCTGTACAAGGAGAACTTTGCCGTGCTGGCCGCGCCGGGTATCGCCAAGCCACAGACCGAGTTGCCGGCGGATTACGAACAGCGGTTGATCAACAACGACTTTGCCTGGGCTTCGCAGAACCGTGACCAGATCCTGGCCGAGTGGCGCAAGCGCTATGACGGCAAATCGGAGAAGGTCGCCCAGCAGTAACCCGCACTGGCCTCTTCGCGGGCGTGCCCGCGCAGCATCCAGCACCGCAATCACGCCAGGAGAAGGCTGTTATGCCTACCCCAACCCAGATCATCGACAGCATCTTTGCCCTTTACCAGCGCCACGGCAATGACGATTACATCGGCGAGGCCATCACTCAGCTCGAACATATGTCCCAGGCCGCGCAACTGGCCATGGCCGAGGGCTTTGACGATGAAGTGGTGCTGGCGGCGTTCTTCCACGACATCGGCCACCTGTGCGGCGGTGACGCCAGCATGGGCGGCTATGGCGTGGTCAGCCATGAACGCATCGGCGCCGAGTACCTGCGCCGCTGTGGCTTTGGCGAGCGCATGGCGCGGCTGGTGCAGAACCACGTGGAGGCCAAGCGCTACCTGACCTTGCGCCAGCCGGGGTATTACCAGCGGTTGAGCGAGGCGAGCCGGCGCACGCTGGGATATCAGGGGGGCGTGATGAACGAGGCCGAGGCGGATGCGTTCGAACGCGACCCGCTGTTCGAGGTGAGCTTGCGGATGCGGGATTGGGACGAGAGAGCCAAACAGGTCGATGTTGCGCTGCTCGACCTGGATGAGTTGAAACAGAAGGCGCTGGCGTTACTTTGAAATGCTGGCTGCCAGCACAGGCCCAATCGCCGGCTTGCCGGCGATGAGACCAGGCCTGCAGGCTCAGATCTGCGAAACCAGCGCCTCCAGTTGCTCTTGCCGCTCCGCCTGGTTCAGCTTCGCCCCAGGGTTCAGGGTGGACCACTGCGGATGCGCCCGCGCCTTCACCAGTGCCTCCGGCAACTTGCCCTCACGCCAGGTCTGCTCATCCAGCGCTTCCAGGCGAATGCTGTCCTGCGCTGCATGCCCGCGATTTTCCAGCGCGACCTGCAGCTGCTGCTGACGCAGGGCCAGCAGGCGCAACACGGTATCGTCCACGGTCAGCTCGCGCTTGCCTTTCAACTTGCCCATCAGGCGCGACCCATAGTTGCGGGCGGTTTGCAGCGCGCCTCCGGCAATCGCCCCGGCCAGTGCCGCCGCGCCGAGGGTGAGGCCGCCCACCAGTAGGTCGACCCCGGCACCGGCCGCAGCACCGGCCGCCACACCGCTGCCCAGGCGCACGCCGAGCAGTTTCAAGGTCTCCGGATTGAACAGGTCGTCGCCCCAGCGGCCATCCAGCAACGGCAGGTCGCTGGCATGGGCATCCTCGCGGCGAAAGGCATACAGCTTGAGCAACGCTTCGACACAGCGCTGTTCGCGCTGGCGTACCTCTTGCCGCAGCGCCTCGATGGCCCGGGCCTCGGCCGCTGGCTCGGCCTCGACACTGCGCCGGCAGGCGGCGCAGTCCAGCAGCAGCTCGGCGATCAGGCGCTTGCCGCTGTGCCGGCGTGCCAGGCGCTGCGCCTGCTGGTCGTCGATCAGCCGCTGCAAGGCCGGGCGGGCGTTTTCCAGCAGTAGCGCCAGGCTTTCGTACAACCGGCGCTCGCCATCCTCTGGCGGGGCCACGCTGTCGAACCGCACCAATGCGTGAAGGCCAAGGCGGGCGAGGGCTTCACGCCATTGCGGCTCGCGATGCGCGTGGCTGGCGACGAAGTTGAGCACCGGTAGCAGCGGCTTGCCGCAGCTGGCCAGTACCTCCAGCTCGTCGCGGTACTTGGCCAGTACCGGCTCGCGGGCATCGATCACATACAGGCCGGCATTGCTGGCCAGCAGCTGGCGCAGCACCTTGGCCTCCTGTTCGAAACGTTGGCGTGCTTCGCTGCCCTGCAGAAAGCGCTGCAGACGGGCCGGGCCGTCGAGGCGCTCGCCCGGGCGGTCCAGGCGTTCAAGGTAGTCGAGCAGGGCGATGGCGTCTTCCAGGCCCGGGGTGTCGTACAGTTCCAGCAGGGGCTCACCGTCCACCGACAGCCGCGCCCCTTCTACGTGGCGGGTGGTGCTGGGGCGGTGGGATACCTCGCCGAAGCCGACGTCACGGGTCAGGGTGCGCAGCAGCGAGGTCTTGCCGACGTTGGTGTGGCCGACCACGGCCAGTTTCAGTGGCTCAGTCATGGCCATGCTCCAGCCAGGTCAGTGGTGAGGTATCGGCATGTGGCAAGCCAAGCCGGTCGAGGGCTTCGTGCCAGTCACCCAGGCGCTGCGCGTCCAGGGCCTGGCCCGGTGCGGCCTGTAGCAGCCAGATGCGGGTTGCGCCGGCATTGCGTGCCAGTTCGGCGAGCAGCGCCAGGCTGCCACGGTCGGGCGAGCGGCGTGGGTCGCAGGCAATGGCCAGGCGCGCCGGGGGGAAGCGGCTGAGCTGCTCCAGCAGCCGGTTACGCGATTCACGGCTATCGAGCACACCGGCATCGGTCACGCTTTTCGGCAATGTGGGTGGCCAGGGGCGCTGGTCGTCCAGTTCCAGGCCGACCAGCAGTGCGCCACTGCTGCCGCTTTCCAGCTGGCCGGCGGTGAACGCCTGCAAGGCATCGGGCGCGGCGTCCTGTACGCCGATGCGTTCGCTGCGTGGCATCAGCGCTTCACGCAGTTGCGCGTAGCCGGGCAGGCTGAGATCCAGCGCCAGGCACCCACGGCCCTGGCGCCAGCGCCACAGGCACAAGCCGGCCAGCAGCAGGCGTGGCAACAAGCCATAAACCAGCACCACGCCGAGCAGCCAGCTGGCCCAGGCTTGCCGTGCCAGGTCCAGGGCCGGCAAGCTGTCGCCGCTCGCACGGATCATGCCCTCGTCGGGCACGGCGAAGCCCAGCAGCGAGGGCAGGGCGCCCAAGGCCTGGGTCAGGTGGATGAACGGGTCGGCAGCGAGCAGGGTGGTTTCCCAGACGAAGCCATAGCGGCGGGTGGCCAACAAGGCCAGCAGCATGCCCAGCGCGCTGATCATCGCCAGCAGCCACAACCCGTGCACCAGCAGGCCGAGCAACCAGCGGCTGAGGCGCTGGCGCTGCAACAGAACCAACAGTGCCGGGGCCAGGTGCGCGGCCTTGGCGTCGCGGGCGAAGCGTTCGCTCAGCCACAGCCACAGGCGGCCCAGCCCGGCGCCATACTCGCCGCTGGCGGCAAAGCCGATGGCCCAGCCCAGCAGCATCAGCAGGTCAAGCCCGAGCAGGCTGCCCAATGCCCAGAACACATTTACCGGGCGCTGGCCATCACCGAGGGCCGCCAAGGCCAGCCCCGCGCCGCTGAGCATGGCCAGTATCAGCAAGGCCAGCAGCGCCAGGCGCGCGCCCTGTTTCCAGTGGCGCAGGGCGACGCTCATGCCGTCGCGTTCAGCCAGGAACAGCGCACGGGTTTCAACCCGGGTCGCCAGGTCACCTCCCGCTTGGCGGGCACGGCGGTTGGCTTCCTGGTCCTCCAGGGGGCCGGCATGTTCCTCGCGCAGGCGTACCGCTTCGGTGAGCCAGCGCTTGTCCAGGAAAGTCGGAGCAGTCACAAGGTCTTCCAATGCACAGGTCAGGGCAGAAGCATAACCCACACGCCCGGTGCTATCCTCGCTGGCATGAATACATCACTCCCCCTCAGCCTGATCGCGGCGCATGCCGAAAACCGCGTGATCGGCATCGACAATTCCATGCCCTGGCATTTGCCGGGGGATTTCAAGTACTTCAAGGCCACCACCCTGGGCAAGCCGATCATCATGGGGCGCAAGACCTGGGATTCCCTGGGGCGGCCGCTGCCCGGGCGCTTGAACATCGTGGTCAGCCGCCAGGCAGGGCTGGAGCTGGCCGGTGCCGAGGTGTTTGGCTCGCTGGAACAGGCCCTGGTCCGCGCCGAGCAGTGGGCGCGTGAGAACGGTGTCGATGAATTGATGCTGATTGGTGGGGCGCAGCTGTATGCGCAGGCGCTGGAGAAGGGGCTGGTCAGCCGGATGTACCTGACACGGGTGGATTTGGCGCCGGAAGGGGATGCCTGGTTCCCCGAGTTTGATCAGGGGCACTGGCGGCTGGTGTCGAGCGAGGCACAGGCAGAGGAAGGCAAGCCTGGGTATCATTTTGAGGTTTGGGACAAGGTTTGAGATTTTAGGGCTGCTTTGCAGCCCATCGCGACATAAGGCCGCTCCTGCAGGCGGCCGCGCAAGACGGACATGCGCGGTGCCCTGTAGGAGCGGCCTTGTGTCGCGAAAGGGGCGCAACGCGCCCCCGGCAATCCGTCAGGTATGGCTCAGCTCGGCATGTTCATCGCCAGCCAGCACTTGTTTGTCGGTCTCTTTCAACAGCTGGCTGGTCACCACGCCCGCGGTCATCGAACCATTCACGTTCAACGCCGTGCGCCCCATGTCGATCAGCGGCTCTACCGAAATCAGCAACGCCACCAACTCCACCGGCAAGCCCATGGCCGGAAGCACGATCAATGCGGCGAACGTCGCGCCACCACCTACACCGGCAACGCCTGCCGAACTCAGGGTAACGATGGCCACCAAGGTGGCGATCCACAGCGGGTCGAAAGTATCGATGCCCACCGCAGGCGCCACCATCACCGCCAACATGGCAGGGTAGAGGCCGGCGCAGCCGTTCTGGCCGATGGTGGTGCCGAACGAGGCGCTGAAACTGGCAATCGACTGCGGCACGCCCAGGCGCCGAGTTTGCGCTTCGATGTTCAGCGGAATGCTGGCGGCGCTGGAACGGCTGGTGAAGGCGAAGGTCAGCACTGGCCACACCTTGCGCAGGAAACGCAGCGGGTTCACACCGCTGGCGGCGAGGATAACGCCGTGCACCATGAACATCAGCCCCAGGCCCAGGTACGACACCACCACGAAGCTGCCCAGCTTGACGATGTCTTGCAGGTTCGAGCTGGCCACCACCTTGGCCATCAACGCCAGCACGCCATACGGGGTCAGCTTCATCACTACCCGCACCAGGCGCATCACCCAGGCCTGCAGGATGTCGACGGCCGACAGCACGCGCTGGCCTTTCTCGGCATCGTCCTTGATCAGCTGCAACGCGGCCAGACCGAGGAATACGGCAAAGATCACCACGCTGATGATCGAGGTCGGTTTCGCCCGTGCCAGGTCACCCACCGGGTTGCTGGGGATGAACGACAGCAGCAGTTGCGGGATGTTGAGGTCGGCGACCTTGCCGGCATAGTCACTGTGGATGACCTGCATGCGTGCACTTTCCTGGGCGCCAGCCACCAGGCCTTCGGCGCTGAGGCCGAACAGGTTGGTCAGGACGATGCCGATCAATGCCGCGATGGCAGTGGTCAGCAGCAGGGTGCCAATGCTCAGCACGCTGATGCGGCCCAGCGACGAGGCATTGTGCAGGCGCGCCACGGCGCTGAGGATCGAGGCGAAGATCAGCGGCATGACGATCATCTGCAACAGGCCGACATAGCCGTTGCCGACCAAGTCAAGCCAGCTGATGGTGGCCTTGAGCACCGGGTGGCCTGCGCCATACAACGTGTGCAGGGCCAGCCCGAAAACCACGCCCAGCACCAGGCCCAGCAGGACTTTCCTGGCCAGGCTCCAGTCGGTGCGGCGGGTTTGTGCCAGGCCCAGCAACAAGGCCAGGAACGCCAGCAGATTAAGGGACAGCGGCAGGTTCATTAAAGCTCCAGCGGAAAAAGGCAAAAGAGGCACCGCCTCTGTGAGCGATTGCGAACGGAAATGCTAACAGCCTGAAAACAAACGAATTTATACGCATATGGAATGTGCATAGTCGTTTATGGAATAACGCGCTGTCGCGGATGGCAATGAACGCGGCGTTTGCAGCTGCATGAGGGTCGTTATGAAAGGCCGCCGACAACGGTTGTTGCACTAGCGTTTCGGGGTCATTTCAGGAGATTCGTAGATGAAATTTGCTCCGAAAGCTGTCGCTGCCGCCCTGTCCCTGCTGTTCAGTATCGAAACCTTCGCCACCGAGCTCAAACACTGGCCGGCCGAGGCCGCCAAGCAGCTCGACAGCCTGATCGCCGCCAATGCCAACAAGGGTAACTACGCGGTGTTCGACATGGACAACACCAGCTACCGTTACGACCTCGAAGAGGCCTTGCTGCCATTCCTGGAGAACAAAGGCCTGCTGACCCGCGACAAGCTCGACCCCTCGTTGAAGCTGATGCCATTCAAGGACACCGCCGACCACAAGGAAAGCCTGTTCAGCTATTACTACCGGCTGTGCGAAGTCGACGACATGGTCTGCTACCCGTGGGTAGCCCAGGTGTTCTCGGGCTTCACCCTGCAGGAGCTGAAGGTGCAGGTGGATGAGATGATGGCCTCCGGCAAGCCGATCCCCAGCACCTACTACGAAGGCGACCAGGTCAAGACCATCGAGGTGCAGCCGCCCAAAGTCTTCAAGGGCCAGACCGAGCTGTACAACAAGCTGATGGAGAACGGTATCGAGGTCTACGTGATTTCCGCTGCCTCCGAGGAGCTGGTGCGCATGGTCGCGTCCGACCCCAAGTATGGCTACAACGTGAAGCCGGAGAATGTGATTGGTGTGAGCCTGCTGCTGAAGGACCGTGCCAGCGGCCAGCTGACCACTGCCCGCAAGCAGATCACTGCCGGGCACTACGATGCCAAGGCCAACGCCGGGCTGGAACTGACCCCGTATCTGTGGACCCCGGCCACCTGGATGGCCGGCAAGCACGCGGCCATCCTGACCTATATCGATGAGTGGAAGAAGCCGGTACTGGTCGGCGGTGATACGCCAACCAGCGACGGCTACATGCAGTTCCATGGCGTGGACGTAGACAAGGGCGGTATCCACCTGTGGATCAACCGCAAGGCCAAGTACATGGACCAAATCAACGGGATGATTGCCAGGAATGCGGCGGCACAGGCCAAGGAAGGCTTGCCGGTGACGGCGGACAAGAACTGGGTGGTCGTGACGCCGGAGCAGATTCAGTAACGGGGCTTGTCAGCCGTTGCGGCCCACGATGACCGTCCGGGCCGCTTCCTGATCAATGTTCTGCGCCAGCAAGGTAGCGGCTTCGATGGCGGCTGTACGGACGCTGGCCCCTACAGGGCCAAGCGTCTGTTCGACGACGACACTGTGCACCTGGTTTATACCGACGAAGCGAAACCATGTGTCGATGAAGGGTTTTTCCAGGCCAAAGCCTTGCTCGGGGGTCTGTGAGCCGGGGCCATACCCCAGTCCGCGAGAGTAGATTGCAACAGCCCGACGTCCACCCAGCATGCCGTTCAACCCGTGCTCATCGAAGGTGAACAAGACGTCTTTGTGCGAAATGGCGTCGATCAGATGCTTGAGCTTGTACGGAATGCCGAAATTCCACAGCGGCACGCTGAACACCAAGGTATGAGCCTGGTGGAACCGTTCAGCGAGTGCCTCGATCTGCTCCCATGCCGCGGCTTGAGCGGCAGACAGTGGGGTGTCGACAAGCCTTGCATATTTTGCCGCGAGTAACGCGCCATCCACTTCGGGAAGTTCGCATTCCCAGGGATCAAGGCGGTCAATTTGCACGGCTTTGCGCTCTGCTAACGCCGCCAGGAACACTTCGGCAATCTGTGTGGAGACGGAGCGCTCTCCACGCGGTGATGCGCAAACATACAAGATACGTTCAACCATCGGGCTTCTCCTTGGCAGTGTGGGTGACACGATCCCGGCAGTACGACTGCGCGGATACTTGGCGCAAAGTCTGATTCAGAATAATCAGTTATGGAAATCACGTATGCTTCGCTCATTGAGTGAGATAGGTGATTAATCGGTGTTCGATATCGTGCTTTTGCGAAGCTTCATTGCTGTTGCCGACAGCGGTGGCTTCACGCGTGCTGCGCAGAGCCTGCACCTGACGCAGTCGGCGATCAGCGCCCACATCAGGCGGCTGGAAAGTGATGCCGGGCATAGATTGCTGGAGCGCACGACCCGTTCTGTCAGCCTGACGCCAGCCGGTACGCGCCTGGCAGGCTATGCCCGCACCATCCTGGCGCTGCATGATGATGCCCGCGCGAGTCTCGGCGTCGGCCGCCGGGTTTCCGGCATGGTAGTTGTCGGGTTGAGCGAGGAGATGGTGAAAGCGCCCATCATCGACTGTTTGCGTCGATTCTCGGCGGCACATCCCGACGTGGAAATTTCGCTGAAAGTCGGCCTGACCGGCGAGCTGCTTGGACTTTTACAATCGGCTGGGCTCGATATCGTGCTGGGCAGCCGCTGCGGCGATGATGAACGTGGCGAATTGCTTTGGTCCGAGCCGCTGATCTGGGCGAGAGGGCCGCTTGCGTTGAGCCTCGATGATGCAAGCACCCCGATACCCTTGGCGGTGTTTTCCGACCAATGCCCCTATCGGGCTGCCGCCATCGCAGCCTTGGCACGTGCGGGGCGACAATGGCGGATCGTTTGTCAGAGCCCAAGTGCCGGGGGGCTGATAACCGCCGTCAACGGTGGGCTGGGTATTACGCCGGTCACCCGATCAACTGCACTGGCTGCAGGTTTGCAGGAAGAGCCAACGCTGCCTCCTCTTCCTCAAGCGCAGTTCATTCTGACCTCGACGGCAAAGCCGAAGCGTTCGGTTGCCTTGCTGCTGGCGCAATTGCGTCACTGTGCTTCGAGAGCAGTGCTTTGATTCAGTAGTTCTCGCTGCCAAAAAAAACCGGCGCACCAGGCGCCGGCTTTTCAACTGCCAGGTAGCCTTACAGCCCTTCCAGCATCGCCTTGTTACGCACAGCGCCCTTGTCGGCACTGGTCGCCAGCAGGGCATAGGCCTTCAGCGCGGTGGTCACCTTGCGTGGGCGCACTTCGGCAGGCTTCCAGCCCTTCTTGTCCTGCTCGACGCGGCGCTGGGCCAGTTCTTCGTCGCTGACTTGCAGGTTGATCGAACGGTTGGGGATGTCGATCAGAATCTTGTCGCCGTCGCGCACCAGGCCGATGGCGCCGCCAGCAGCGGCCTCCGGCGAAGCGTGGCCGATCGACAGGCCCGAGGTACCTCCCGAGAAGCGGCCGTCGGTGAGCAGGGCGCAGGCCTTGCCCAGGCCTTTGGACTTCAGATAAGAGGTCGGGTACAGCATCTCTTGCATGCCCGGGCCGCCTTTCGGGCCTTCGTAGCGGATGATCACGATGTCGCCGGCCTTCACTTCGTCGGCGAGGATGCCGCGCACGGCGCTGTCCTGGCTCTCGAAGATCTTCGCCGTGCCTTCGAACACCAGGATCGATTCGTCGACACCGGCGGTTTTCACCACGCAGCCATCCAGCGCGATGTTGCCGTACAGCACGGCCAGGCCACCCTCCTGCGAATAGGCGTGCTCGACGCTGCGGATGCAGCCTTCGGCGCGGTCCAGGTCCAGGCTCGGCCAACGGGTCGACTGGCTGAACGCGGTCTGAGTCGGAATGCCGGCAGGACCTGCCTTGAAGAAGGTGTGCACGGCTTCGTCATCGGTCTGGGTAATGTCCCACTTGGCGATGGCTTCTTCCATGCTGCGGCTGTGCACGGTCGGCAGGTCGGTGTGCAGCAGGCCGCCACGGGCCAGCGAGCCGAGGATGCTGAAGATGCCGCCGGCGCGGTGCACATCTTCCATGTGGTACTTCTGGATGTTCGGCGCCACCTTGCACAGCTGCGGCACTTTGCGCGACAGGCGGTCGATGTCGCGCAGGTCGAACGCCACCTCGGCTTCCTGGGCTGCGGCCAGCAGGTGCAGGATGGTGTTGGTCGAGCCGCCCATGGCGATATCGAGCATCATGGCGTTCTCGAACGCCTTGAAGTTGGCAATGTTGCGCGGCAGTACCGACTCGTCGTTGTCGCCGTAGTAACGCTTGCACAGCTCGACGATGGTGCGGCCGGCAGTGAGGAACAGTTGTTCGCGGTCGGCGTGGGTGGCCAGGGTCGAGCCGTTGCCCGGCAGGGCCAGGCCCAGGGCTTCGGTCAGGCAGTTCATCGAGTTGGCGGTGAACATGCCGGAGCACGAGCCGCAGGTCGGGCAGGCGCTACGCTCGTATTCGGCGACCTTTTCATCGGAGGCCGAAGAGTCGGCAGCGATGACCATGGCGTCGACCAGGTCCAGGCCATGGCTGGCCAGCTTGGTCTTGCCGGCTTCCATCGGGCCGCCGGAAACGAAGATTACCGGGATGTTCAGGCGCAGTGCGGCCATCAGCATGCCGGGGGTGATCTTGTCGCAGTTGGAGATGCACACGATGGCATCGGCACAGTGGGCATTGACCATGTATTCCACGGCATCGGCGATGATCTCGCGGCTTGGCAGCGAGTACAGCATGCCGTCGTGACCCATGGCGATGCCGTCATCGACCGCGATGGTGTTGAACTCCTTGGCCACGCCACCGGCGCGTTCGATCTCGCGGGCGACCAGCTGGCCCAGGTCCTTCAGGTGCACGTGGCCCGGGACGAACTGGGTGAACGAGTTGGCGATGGCGATGATCGGTTTCTTGAAGTCTTCGTCCTTCATCCCGGTGGCGCGCCACAGGGCACGGGCGCCGGCCATGTTGCGGCCTTGGGTGGAAGTCTTTGAACGGTAATCAGGCATGAAACACTCCTGGCGGCTTAATCAGGTCACAAAAAGGGGAGTGAGCTTCTCTTGTCCTTTGTACCGCAGGCCGGTTGCCACTGGCACGGATGGGGCCGAAGACCGCGCGGGATCGCCGCGTGCTTGGGCAGAGCTCATAAACCCGCCGGGGATGACTGGCGATGAATAGGCCGATTCTACACCGCTGAGGCGGTGAGGGAATGGCGATGTGGCCGGGCGGTGGATTTGGCCTGTTGGCCGGTTGCTTGTAGGGCCTTTCTGAATCGCTGCTGATGGGGCTGACCAGCAGGCCCTGAGCTTCTATTATCCCGGCGCCGCATGTGCGGCTTTGCGAGAAAAACACTCAATGGACCTTCCCAGTTACCGGTTCCAAACGAACCTGAAATCTGGCACTGAGCGCGCCGTCGCCAGAGCTGCCGAAGGCTTGAGTCCACGGGGCTGAGGTCTGTGGGCGCCTGGGTCGGCGCCTGGAGAAACTCATGCAACAATCGCTCGATAAAGACACCTCCGGCCCGAACATCCAGGCAGCCCTGGAGGCACAACGGCGTGAGGCGACCGAAGATTTCCACAAGGGCGCCTCTATCACCAATCACATAGGCAATCTGCGCCACGCGACCCTTGGCCTGCTTTACCGCAAACGCGTGTTCTGGCTGGTTCTGCTGGTGTTCGGCAACCTCTTTTCCGGGGCGGGCATTGCTGCCTTCGAGGAAACCATCGCCGCCCACATCGCTCTGGTGTTCTTTCTGCCACTGCTGGTGGACAGCGGCGGTAATGCCGGCGCCCAGTCTGCAACCTTGATGGTGAGGGGCCTGGCCACAGGTGAAGTGGTCATGCGTGACTGGTGGCGCATGCTGGGGCGGGAATTCGCGGTGGCGCTGCTGCTTGGATGCACCATGGCAGTGGCCGTAGCGTCCTTGGGGGTACTACGCGGGGGGCCGCAGATTGCCCTGATCGTTGCCAGCAGCATGGTGGTGATCGTGCTGGTCGGCAGCCTGATCGGCATGAGCCTGCCGTTCCTTCTCAGCCGCTTCAAGCTGGACCCGGCCACGGCCAGTGGCCCGTTGATCACATCGATTGCCGATGCGGCGGGGGTACTGGTGTATTTCGGCATAGCGACGCAGGTATTGGGGATCTGATGCCAGTTTTGACCATCGTGCTTTTGTAGGAGCGGCCTTGCGTCGCGACGGGCTGCGAGCAGCCCCTTCGATCCGTGCACAATAGCCGAAATCCTGGGCCGCCTTGCGGCCCATCGCGACGCAAGGCCGCTCCTACGGAAGCAATTACGGAGGCGGTCAGCTGTTGGGCAGCAACCGGCAGGTGATGCTCTTGATGTAGCGGGTTTCAGCGATGGCCGGGTGCACCGGGTGGTCCGGGCCCTGGCCGCCGCGTTCGAGCAATTGCAGGTTGCGGTCCAGGTGGCGGGCGCTGGTCAGCAGGATGTTGTGCAGGTCGTCTTCCGGCAGGTGCATCGAGCACGAGGCGCTGACCAGGATGCCGTCCTTGGTCAGCATGCGCATGGCCTGTTCGTTCAGGCGACGATAAGCCGCCTCGCCGTTCTTCAGGTCTTTCTTGCGCTTGATGAACGCGGGTGGGTCGGCAATGATCACGTCGAAGCGCTCTTCGGCGGCCTTGAGCTCGCGCAGCGCCTCGAACACGTCGCCTTCGATGCAGGTCAGCTTCTCGCTGATGCCGTTCAGCGCGGCGTTGCGCTCCACGCCATCCAGGGCGAAGCCCGAGGCATCGACGCAGAACACTTCGCTGGCGCCGAAGGCACCGGCCTGCACGCCCCAGCCACCGATGTAGCTGAACAGGTCGAGCACGCGCTTGCCTTTGACGTAAGGTGCCAGGCGCGCACGGTTCATGCGATGGTCATAGAACCAGCCGGTCTTCTGCCCTTCACGCACCGGAGCTTCGAACCTGACGCCGTTCTCTTCCAGCGGCACCCAGTCCGGCACTTCGCCGTAGACCGTCTCGACATAGCGCTGCAGGCCTTCGGCGTCGCGCGCCGAGGAGTCGTTCTTGAACAGAATGCCGCTGGGCTTGAGCACCTGCACCAGGGCTGCAATCACGTCGTCCTTGTGCGCTTCCATGGTGGCCGAGGCCAGTTGCACCACGAGGATGTCGAAGAAGCGGTCGACCACCAGGCCTGGCAGCAGGTCGGAGTCGCCGTAGACCAGGCGGTAGCACGGTTGCTCGAACAGGCGCTGGCGCAGTGACAGGGCCACGTTCAGGCGGTGCACCAGCAGCGACTTGTCCAGCGGCAGCTTGGCATCGCGCGACAGCAGGCGGGCACAGATCAGGTTGTTCGGGCTCAGTGCAACGATGCCCAGCGGCTTGCCGTTGGCCGCCTCGAGAACAGCCTGCTGGCCGGCCTGAAAGCCCTGCAACGGGGTCGCGGTGACATCGACTTCGTTGCTGTAGACCCACAGGTGGCCGGCGCGCAGGCGGCGGTCGGCATTGGCTTTGAGGCGAAGGCTGGGCAGGGACATGACGTCGCTCCGGAAAAAAGAGCGGGATTATAGCCTGTCTGCCTATCTATCGGTGTCAGGCTCGACAAACTGCGGCCTCATCGTCGGCAAGCCAGCCACCACATGGGCTGAACCGCCTTGGCGGCGTGCGCCTTACTGTGGAGGCGGGCTTGCCAGCGATGAGCCCGCTAGCGGCAATCAGGCCGCGAGTGCCTTGATCAACTGCTGGCTGAACGCCGGAATGTCATCGGGCTTGCGGCTGCTGATCAGGTTGCCATCGACCACCACTTCTTCATCCACCCATTCCCCCCCGGCATTGCGAATGTCGTCCTGCAGGGTCTTGTAGCTGGTCATCCGCTTGCCCTTGACCAACCCGCATGACACCAGCAACCAGCCGCCGTGGCAGATCACTGCCAGCGGCCTGCCGGCCGAGTCGTGGCTTTTCACCAGTTTCTGCGCGGCGGGGATGAGCCGAATCGTGTCAGAATTTTGCACGCCGCCGGGCAGCACCAAGGCATCGTAGAGGTCCAGGTGGGCGCCTTCGAAGGTGGCATCCACGGCGAATTCATCCGCCGGCCGGTCATGGTTCCAACCCCGTACAGTGCCTTCTCTGTCGCTGAGGATATCCACTACCGCGCCGCTCTGTTCCAGGGCTTCGCGGGGCCCGGTCAGCTCCACCTGCTCGAAGCCATCGGTGACCAGAAAGGCCACGCGCTTGCCGTTCAGTTCCGCACTCATGGGCCTTGCTCCTTTTTCGATGGGTGTGAAAAAAGAGGCCCGTGGCGCTCAAGGAAAGTTCCGGCGTTACGATTCAGTGGTTGGTCCCTTGCCAGTCTAGAAGGTTAGAATCGCCCGTCCCGAACGAGTATGCACGTATGTCCCAGGAACTCAGCGCCGAACAGATCCAGCAAGCCTTGCAAGGCATTACCATCCCGCCGCAACCGCAGATCATGGTCGACCTGCAGTTCGAGCAGTACATGCCTGACCCGGACCTGGAAACCATCGCCAAACTGATTTCCCAGGACCCGGGCCTCTCGGGTGCCTTGCTCAAGCTGGTCAACTCCCCGCACTTCGGCCTTTCCAACAAGATTGGTTCGATCCAGCGCGCGGTGAACCTGCTGGGTAGCCGTTCGATCATCAACCTGATCAACGCCCAGTCGATCAAGGGCGAAATGAGCGACGAGACCATCGTCACCCTCAATCGCTTCTGGGATACCGCCCAGGATGTGGCGATGACCTGCCTGACCCTGGCCAAGCGCACCGGCATCCAGCCTGCGGACGAGGCCTATACCCTCGGCCTGTTCCACGACTGCGGCGTGCCGCTGATGCTCAAGCGCTTCCCGAACTACATGGAGGTGCTGGAGCAGGCCTATGCCACGGCCGATGAGGAAACCCGGATCGTCGACACGGAAAACCGTTCTTTCAACACCAACCATTCGGTGGTCGGCTATTTCACCGCCAAGTCCTGGCGGCTGCCCGAACACCTCAGCGCGACCATTGCCAACCACCACAATGCCCTGGCGGTGTTCCGCGACGAAAGCTCGCGCAACACCCAGAGCCAGCTGAAGAACCTGCTGGCGGTGCTGAAGATGGCCGAGCACATCTGCGCCTCCTACCGGGTGCTGGGTAACCAGTCGGTGGACCACGAGTGGCGCGTGGTCGGCCCACTGGTGCTCGATTACATCGGCTTGTCGGAATACGATTTCGAAAACCTCAAGCAGAACATTCGCGAGTTGGGCGGGCACTGACACATGCCGGAATTACCCGAAGTAGAAACCACCCGGCGCGGTATCGCGCCGCACCTGGTGGGCCAACGCGTCAGCCGGGTGGTGGTGCGTGACCGGCGCCTGCGCTGGCCGATTCCCGAAGACCTGGATGTGCGCCTGTCGGGGCAGCGCATCGTCAGTGTCGAGCGGCGCGCCAAATACCTGCTGATCAATGCCGAGGTCGGTACCCTGATCAGCCACCTGGGCATGTCGGGCAACCTGCGCCTGGTCGAACTGGGCTTGCCGGCAGCCAAGCATGAGCACGTCGACATCGAACTGGAGTCGGGGCTGATGCTGCGTTACACCGACCCACGCCGCTTTGGCGCGATGCTGTGGAGCCAGGACCCGCTCAACCACGAACTGCTGCTGCGCCTGGGCCCGGAGCCGCTGACCGACCTGTTTGACGGCGAGCGATTGTTCCAGCTGTCCCGCGGGCGCTCGATGGCGGTCAAGCCGTTCATCATGGACAACGCCGTGGTGGTGGGGGTGGGCAACATCTACGCCACCGAGGCCCTGTTTGCCGCCGGCATCGACCCCCGCCGCGCGGCAGGCGGGATCTCACGGGCGCGCTACCTGAAGCTGAGCATCGAGATCAAGCGGGTGCTGGCGGCGGCGATCGAGCAGGGCGGTACCACCTTGCGCGATTTTATCGGCGGTGATGGCCAGCCGGGTTACTTCCAGCAGGAATTGTTCGTGTATGGGCGCGGCGGGCAGCCGTGCAAGGTGTGCGGCACGCAATTGCGCGAGATAAAGCTGGGGCAGCGGGCCAGCGTGTATTGCCCGCATTGCCAGCGCTGAGGTGTTTCGCTGCAGGTTGTAGGAGCGGCCTTGTGTCGCGATGGGGCGCGCGGCGGCCCCAGGAATTTCAGCTCAGCTGCAGAAGTTGCCGGGGCCGCTGCGCGCCCCATCGCGACACAAGGCCGCTCCTACAGGTGCCGCGCAGGCCTGTGGGTTCAGGCCTTGCCGGTAATCCGGCGATACTTGGCCATCAGCTCTTCTTCGGTTTCCGGGTGCGCTTCATCCAGCGGGATGCAATCGACCGGGCAGACCTGCTGGCATTGCGGCTCGTCGTAATGGCCCACGCACTGGGTGCACAGGTTAGGGTCGATCACGTAGATCTCTTCGCCTTGGGAGATGGCCTCGTTCGGGCACTCGGGTTCGCAGACGTCGCAGTTGATGCAATCGTCGGTGATGATCAGGGACATGGGGACTCCGGCCGGGGCTCTGCGCCCGGGCATGTTCAACGCAGTGGGCACAATTGTGCCGCATTCGCGCCCGCAGTGCACGCGGGCGCGACAATCAGCTGTGTGGCTTACTTCCTGAAGCGTTCGGTCAGCGCGTCGGCCACCACCGGGTGTACGAACTTGCTGATATCACCACCCAATGCGGCGATTTCCCGGACCAGGGTCGAGGAAATGAACGAATAACGCTCCGAAGGCGTGAGGAACAGGCTTTCCACATCAGGAGCCAGTTGCCGGTTCATGTTCGCCAGCTGGAACTCGTACTCGAAGTCGGATACCGCCCGCAGGCCGCGCAGGAACACGTTCGCGCCCTGTTTCTTGGCGAAATGCGCCAACAGCGAGGAGAAGCCGATGACTTCGACATTGGGCAGGTGCTTGGTGACCTCCCGGGCGAGCTCCACCCGTTGTTCCAGCGGGAACAGCGGGTTTTTCTTGGGGCTGGCTGCCACGGCGATGATCACGTGGTCGAACAGCCGCGAGGCGCGTTCGACCAGATCGCCATGGCCTTTGGTAATGGGGTCGAAAGTACCCGGGTACAACACTCGGTTCATCGCGTCATCCTGGCTGGAGTGCGTTGGGGACTCGGATGGTAGCGCAGCGACTGCGCCCGGCCAAGTCATGCGGCCGGCTGATGGCACTATAGACAGGGGCCGTGTTCGTTGTCATGCGCTGTGTGCCAGGCGGGCGATCAGGGCCTCGCTGAGCCTGGCGCTGATGGCATACACCGACAATTGCGGGTTGGCGCCGATGCTGGTGGGGAACAGCGAACCGTCGTGAATCGACAGGTTTTGCAACTGGTGATGGCGGCCCAGGCTGTCGCATACCGCCTGGCGCGGGTCCTCGCCCATGGCACAACCGCCCATCACGTGGGCGCTGCCCAGGCGCGTGCGGAACGGCTCCAGGCGCAAGCGGTCGATCATGGCCAAGGCCTGTTGCAGGCTGGACGCGGCACTGGCATCGCTGTGCACGGCGGTGACCTGGGTGGCGCCAGCGGCGAATTGGATTTGCGCCATGCTGCGGTAGGCGCGGCGCAAACCGTCGTACAGATAGTCAGTGAGCGGGTAGTCGAGCACGGGCGAACCATCGCCGCGCAGCTCCACGGTGCCACCCTGGCTTTGTGGGTGAAAGCCATCGCGCAGCAGCGCCAGCATCACGTGGGTATGTGGCAGCTCGGCCATGCGTCGAGCATTTTCCTCGCCGTATCCGCCCAGCAGGGTGCTGGCCAGGGCCGGGTGCAATGGTGGTACCTCCAGTTTGTAGCCAATCGGGCCATCGACGCCGCCTTGCCATTGGAAGTGGTCGCTGTAGATGGACTGTGGGGCGCCGTAATAAGGGTCGATACGCTCGTTGAAGCGGGCCGCGCTGAAGTTCACCAGGTGCAGGAAGGTCCGTTTGCCCAGGCGGCCGTGCGGGTTGGGCGCGGCGGACCGCAGCAGCAGCGCCGGGCTGTTGATGCCGCCACCGGCAACCACGTAGTGACGGGCGCGAATGTGCACCAGGCGGCCGGTAGGGTGCAGGCCCTGGCTGTCCAGAGCCTGGCAGGTCAGGCCGAGGATGCGTTCGCCGTTGTGCTCGAAGCGCTCGGCCCGGGCCAGATAGAGCAGCTCGCCGCCTTGCTCGAGGGTGGCGGGAATGCGGGTCACGAGCATTGATTGCTTGGCATTCACCGGGCAACCCATGCCGCAATAACCCAGGTTCCAGCAGCCGCGCACGTTGCGTGGGATCACTGCCCAGCGGTAGCCCAGCTGCTCGCAGCCACGGCGCAACACGTCGTTGTTGGCATTCGGCGGCAGCGCCCAGGGAGTGATGCCCAGCTCCTGTTCGATGCGTTCGAACCAGGGGCGCATCTGCGCTTCGCCCAGGCCGCTCACGTTGTGCGCCGACGCCCAGTGCGCCAGCGTCTGGGGCGGGGTGCGAAAGCTCGAGGTCCAGTTCACCAGCGTGGTGCCGCCCACGGCCCGGCCCTGAAGGATGGTGATGGCGCCATCCTTGCTCATGCGGCCCAGGCCTTCCTGGTACAGGCTGGCGTAGGCTTCGTTTTCCAGCAGATGGAAATCGCTGCTGGTCTTCAATGGGCCTTCTTCGATCAACAGCACCTTGAAGCCGGCGGCACTGAGCATCTGCGCGCTGGTAGCACCACCGGCACCGCTGCCGATCACCGCAACATCGGCCTCCAGGGTGAGGTCTTGCTCCAGGCGCGAGGCGTCGTGGGTAATCCAGCCGCGCTCCAGGCCTTGGCGAAACGGGTCAGGTACAGGCATCTGCGCTGCTCTTCGTTGTCAGATCTTCGGTGGGCCCGGGTAGCCGCAGGCGGCCCAGGATTCAGGGCGTTCATACCAGGCCATCTGCAGCAATTGCAGCAGCGATGCGTGACCCATGCGCAGCAGGTTCAGTGAGCTGTCCTGCCAACGCTGCAGGAAGGCCCTGACTTGCGCGGGGCTGGCTTGTTCCCAGGCACCCCAGATACCCGTCAGCGGGCCGCGAGTCAGCGGCAGGCTGAGCACGTCGAACAGCTGCCGGGTGAGCTTGAGCATTTCTGGCGACAACGCCGACAGCTTGTGGTCGAGGCTGTGCAGCACCAGGGTTTCGGTGGCCTGCGTGCCGGCCAGTACTACCGGGATCAGCGCACCCAGTAGCGGCAGGTCATCGTCGCGCAGGATGTCGTAGCCGGTCGCGGCGGTTTGGGCGCGGCAACCGACCAGGCTGGTGCCGGCCAGCACGAGGCTGGCACCCAGGCTGAAACGCAACAGTTCGCGGCGGTGCATGGGCTGCCCCTCAGCGGATGAACAGCTTGTAGACCACGCGTTGCAAGGCTTTGCCATAAGGCGGGTAGATCAGCCGTGCGGTATTGAGACGTTGCTTGGCCAGTACCGCCTTGGCCTTGCTGAAGGTCAGGAAGCCGTCGCGGCCATGGTAGTGGCCCATGCCCGAAGGCCCGATGCCGCCGAATGGCAGGTCGTCCTGAGCCACGTGAAGCAGGGTGTCGTTCAGGCACACACCGCCGGAATGGGTGTGGCGCAGTACCTGCTCCTGGCCAGTGCGGTCATAGCCGAAGTAGTACAGCGCCAACGGGCGCGGCCGTTGGTTGACGTAGGCCAGCGCCTGCTCGAGGTCGTCGTAGGGCACCAGCGGCAGCAGTGGGCCGAAGATCTCGTCCTGCATCACCTGCATGTCGTCATGTACCCCCAGCAACAAGTGTGGTGGCAGGCGCCGGCCCTGGTGGGTTTCGTCGGGGTACAGGTCGAGCACCTGCGCGCCTTTGGCGCGGGCATCGTCCAGCAGCCGTTGCAAGCGCTGCAGCTGGGACGGGTTGATGATAGCGGTGTAGTCGGGGTTGTCGGCGATGCGCGGGTACAACCGGCGCACGGCCCGCTGGTAGGCGTCGCTGAAGGCTTGCAGCCGCTCGCGCGGCACCAGCACATAGTCGGGGGCGACGCAGGTCTGGCCAGCGTTCAGCGTCTTGCCGAAGGCGATGCGCTCGGCGGCGCTGTCCAGCGCTACGTCAGCCGAGACAATCGCCGGTGACTTGCCGCCCAATTCCAGTGTGACCGGGGTCAGGTTGTGTGCCGCAGCCAACATCACCTGACGCCCCACGCTGGTGGCGCCGGTGAACAGCAGGTGGTCGAAAGGCAGGCGAGCAAAGGCCTGGCCTACCTCGACCTCGCCGAGTACCACGCTGACCAGGTCACTGGGGAACACCCGTTCCAGCAGCTGTTTCAGCGCCAGGCCCGTGGCCGGTGTGGCTTCGCTGAGCTTGAGCATGACCCGGTTGCCGGCTGCCAGGGCGCCGGTCAGCGGGCCGATGGCGAGGAACAGCGGGTAATTCCACGGCACGATGATACCGACCACGCCCAAGGGTTGATAACGCACCTGCGCGCGGGCCGGCTGGAAGGCCAGGCTGACCCGGCGCCGGCTGGCGCGCATCCAGCGTTGCAGATGCTTTTCGGCGTGGCGCAGGCCTTGCATGCAAGGCAGCAGCTCGGCCAGCAAGGTCTCGTCGGCGCTGCGCCCTGCAAAATCCTGGCCGATGGCATCGATCAACTGCGTCTGATCGGCCAGCAAGGCCTGGCGCAGGCTTTTCAGCCATTGCCGCCGCTGCGCTGCGGGTGGCAACGGGTTGCCGGCAAAAGCCCGACGCTGGGCAGCGAACATCGCCGCCAGGTCGGTGTCGGATTGCACAAGAGGCAGGGCGCTAGGCGTATTCATGGCAGCGTCGAGTCCGGGCCGGAAATCCCTAGAGCCTATACTCTAATTCGGCCGATGGTGGGACTTTTTTCGCGCTTTCGGGCGGTGCACTCCACCCTCGATACGCCGTAAGATGACCTTTTGATGAAGCCCGCAGACTGGGAGCCGAGCATGGCGCCGCGCATGAAGACCCGAGAGCGCATCGTGCAGAACAGCCTGGAGTTGTTCAACCAGCAGGGTGAACGCAGCGTCAGTACCAACCATATTGCCGCACACATGGAAATCTCACCCGGTAACTTGTACTACCACTTCCCCAACAAGCAGGCGATCATCGCCCTGTTATTCAGCCAGTACGAGGAACTGGTGGACAGCTTCCTGCGCCCGCCGCAAGGCCGGGTAGCGACCGTCGAGGACAAGCGCTTCTACCTCAAGGCCCTGTTGGCAGCGATGTGGAACTACCGCTTCCTGCACCGGGACCTGGAGCATCTGCTGGACAGTGACCCGGAGCTGGCCGCCCGTTACCGACGCTTTTCCGAGCGCTGCCTGCACCAGGGCCAAGCGATATACCGTGGCTTCGTCGAGGCGGGCATCCTGGCCATGACCCCTGCACAAATCGAATCGCTGACCATCAACGCCTGGATCGTGCTGACCTCCTGGGTACGGTTTCTCAGTACCACGCGGGAGCATTCAGCACACCTGGGGGAGGAAGCTTTCAAGCGCGGCGTCTACCAGGTGCTGGTGCTGGAGCTTGGCTTCGTCACCGATAATGCCCGCAATGCCGTGGATGCCCTGTGCCAGGAGTTCCATGTACCGTTCAACCAGGCCCTGGAGCAGTAGCTGGGGCCCAAGTGCCATCGATCAGGAGATTGTCATGCCCCTTGCGCAATTGATCACCCCGCAGCAGTTGGCCGAGCGTCTGGGCTCGCCCAAATTGGTGATACTCGACTGCCGCTTTGCTCTGGAGGATGTGGACTATGGCCAACGCAGCTATGCCCAGGGGCACATTGCCGGGGCGCATTTTGCCGACCTGGAGCGTGATCTGAGCGGGCCGGTGAGCAAAGGACGCACCGGGCGCCACCCATTGCCCGATGCGCGCCGGCTGGTCGAACGCCTGCGCGAGTGGGGCCTGGACAATGACAGCGAGGTGGTGCTGTACGACGACGGCCCCGGTGCCTTTGCCGCCCGGGCGTGGTGGCTGCTGGCCTGGCTGGGCAAGCGCAGCGGTGTGGCAATCCTCGACGGCGGGCTGAAGGCCTGGCATGCGGCACACCTGCCGCTGAGCCTGGACCCGCCAGCCAAGCGGGAAGGCACCTTCGCAGGTGAGCCGGACGCCAAGCTGCTGATCGATGCCGGGCATCTGGCCAAGCGCTTGGGTGCAGATGACCTGACTTTGCTCGACGCGCGTGCCTTGCCGCGGTTTCGTGGGGAAGTGGAGCCGATCGACCCGGTGGCAGGGCATATCCCAGGCGCCCAGTGCGCAGCGTTCACCGACAACCTGGGGGCTGACGGATGCTTCCTGCCGGTGGAGCAGCTTAGGCAGCGCTTTGCCGAAAAGCTGGCGGGGCGTGCGCCGGAGCAGCTGGTCGCCTATTGCGGATCAGGCGTGACCGCCTGTCACAACCTGTTTGCCCTGGCCCTGGCGGGCTACCCGCTGGGCAAGCTGTATGCCGGATCCTGGAGTGAGTGGATCAACGACCCGGCGCATGGCGTAGCGACTGGTGAATAAGTAGGCCGGTACTGCTCTACTGGCCTTGCAACAGCCACTGCGGAATCCGCCGCTCCAGGTAATACCCCGGGTTGCGCAGGCTGCCATCGACGAACCCCACATGGCCACCTCGACTGTGCAGTTCGAAACGCGTCTGCGGTGCCAGTTCACGCGCCGTGGGCAGGCTGTGGCCTGAAACGAATGGGTCGTCGCTGGAATGGATGATGAGCGTCGGCGTGCGGTTGCGGCCGAGGAAGAAATGGCTCGATGAGCGGCGATAGTAGTCGTGCGCGTCGCGAAAGCCGTTCAGCGGCGCGGTGACCTTGCCATCGAAATCCCAGAAAGTGCGCAGCTTGCCCAGTGGTTCCAGCCGTTGCAGCGTTGCCAGCCGCTCATGCAGGCCGTTGTCGTGAAAGTGCCGCTGCTTGAGTTGCACGTACGCCAGCATCTCGCGCATGAAATGTGCCTGGTACACCTTCGAGAAACCTTGGCCGATACGGTCAGCGCAGTGGTCCAGACGAAACGGCACCGACACCGCCACTGCGGCTTCCAGCTGGCTGGCCACGCCACTTTCGCCCAGGTACTTGAGCAGCACATTGCCCCCCAGCGAGTAGCCCACCGCGTACAGCGGTGCCAAGGGGCGCAGGGCACGCAGGTGGCTGACGATTTCTGCCAGGTCTTCGCTGGCACCGGAATGGTAGCTGCGTGGCAGCAGGTTGGGTTCGCCCGAACAACCGCGCCAGTTCACTGCAACGCTGGCCCAGCCGCAGCCTTGCAATGCTTGCTGCAAGCCTTTGACGTAAGGCGAATGCGATGACCCGGTCAACCCATGCAGCACCAGTACCAGGGGAGCATGGGGTTGGTGCGGGCCGTGCCAGTCCAGGTCGATGAAGTCGCCATCGGCCAGCCACAGCCGCTCGCGGTTGCGCGGCAGGTCGGGCAGCTTGCGCCACAGAGGCCCCCACAGGGTTTGCAGGTGAGGGTTGGACAGGCCGATGGCCGGGCGGAAGGTGGCGCTGGAGCTGGGCATGCTGGGCGACTCGTGATGTGCCTGCCTAGAGTGCCATGAAACAGCGCCACTGTACCTGCGCTATTGGTCGGTAGGCGGTAGCGGTTGCTGCTCGACGCCAGGGCCGACACTCACCAGTACTTTTTGATTGGGGTCAAGCCGGCGTCGCATGACCGAGCGAACTTCCTCCGCTGTGATCGCCCTGATGCGCTCGACGTAGGTGTTCAGATGATCGGCGGGCTGGCGTTGATGGGAGATCTCGCTGAGCAAGGCTGCCAGGCTCTGGTTTTGAGCAGCGGCACGCAGCAGGTCCCCGGCCAGCCGCTTGCGGGCGAGCTGCAATTCCACCTGGCTTGGCCCTTCGTCGATGAACTCACGCAGCAAGGTTTCCACCAGAGCCTGGGAAGCTTGGACGTATTGCGGCGCGATTTCCCATTCAACGGCAAACAATCCTCCCGCGCTGAGGGGCACTATCGTGCTGTAGATACCGTAGGTCAGGCCGCGACGTTGGCGCAGTTCCATCATCAAACGAGCCTCGTAACCCCCTGCGAAGACTTCGCTGGCTAATATCAAGGGCAAAAACTCAGGGTCGCTGGCAGGCACGTTCATCGGCAGGGCTAGTAACGTTGCGCTGCTCGTACCGGGCTGCTGGATGTTGATGGTTGCACTGGTTACCGCCGGTACGGCAGGCAGTTCAGCGGCTGTCCAACCTTGCGGCAGGGCCTGGCTGATCCGCTGAGCGATGGCTTGGGCTTCGCTCAAGGAAAGGTCCCCTACCATGACCACCTCAAGATTGCTGGCAGCATAGGCGCGTTGATGGAACCGGCGCAGATCATCCACGGTTACCGATTCAATACCCTGCGGGGTACTGCCCACACGATTGCCATAAGGATGGCCATTGAACATATGGCGGAACGTCTCGTTGCGAGCCTTTACGCCAGGCTGCCGTTCGCGCGAGGTATTCAGGTGTAGTAATTGTGGTTTTATCTTTTCCAGGGCAGGCGGCTGTAGTGCGGGGTTGGCGACCAGATCGATGAACAGCTCCAAGGCCGCGTCGAACCTCGAGGGGTCGGCAAGGCTGCGCAAACTGAGCGTGGCATGCTCCAGGCGTATCTCTCGTTCGGTAATTGCGCCGAGGCGTTCCAGCTGCTCTGCATGTTCAGTAGTTGTATGCCGTTGGCTGCCCTCGTCAAGCATGTAGAACGTCAGGGCCGCCAGGCCGGACTGATCGGTGTCCTGGCTGGTGCCAGCCCTGAAACGCAATACGACATCGACAATTGGCAGCCCATGGGCCTCGATGAACTTTACCGCTGTGCCGCTCATCGTGGTCCAGGAGCGGACCGGCGTGTTCAAGGTTTCGAAGCTGTCCAGGTCAAGGCCTTGGGTGGACTGCAAGTTGCTACCGACGCTGCTGGCTACGGCTGGCTGTTGGGGGGGCGGAAGGGAGTCATGCATGAGCGCTCTCCTTGGAATGCATGAAGGTCATGGTCGCTCGCGATTCGGTAAGGTAGGCATAGGCGGCCTGGCCCACCTGTTCGGCTGTTACAGCTTCTATGGCTTGACGTTCGTCATCCAGGGCAACCGGGTCCAGCCCGCAGGCTGCCTGCTTGCCGATAGCAAAGGCCTGTCTGTCGATGGCGTCTCGTTCAAACAGTTGCCTGGCCAGCAGCCGTGCCTTGGCTCGCTCGAGGTCTTGTTTGGCGGGGGCGGCCTGACGAAACGCGCCGATTTCGAGCATCAGTCGTTCGGCTGCGGCTTCCGGTGCTACGTGCGGGCTGCATAAGGCGTAAAGGGCAAACATGCTGTCGCCGCGTTGCCAGGGTTCATAGTCCGCGCGCAGGCCCTGAAGCAGCGGCTCGTCCTGCACCAGCAGCCGTTTCAGCCTGCTGGCCCGCCCATCGGCAAGGATTTCAGGCAGCAACCGCAACGCATAGGCTTGGGAGTCCGAACCTGCGGTGCATTGACTGGGCAGGTTGAAACCAAGGAGCGCACCGGTATAGAGGCCTGGCAGGCGCAGCGTTTGGTGGCGCCTGGCCAGGTTAGAGGGCGCCATTGGTACCTGTTGCTCGGGAATACGGTGGGCAGGTATTTCAGCAAAGTACCTATTCACGAGTGCTTGCAGTTGCGCCAGGCTGATGTCGCCGGCCACCGCCAGCGTGGCGTTGTTGGGGTGGTACCAGGTTCTATACCAGGTTCGTGCTGCTGCCGGGGTTATATGCTCGAGATCTGCCTTGTGGCCGATCACCGGCGAGCCATAGCCGAAATCGCCATAGGCCAGCAAGTGATGATGCTCCAGCGCGAGCGCCAGAGCGTTGCTATCGACATTTTTGCGCCGTTCGGCCATCACCACGGCCAGTTCCCTGGCAAAAGGTGTATCGCTGAGGGTGGCGCTGGCCATGACATCAGCCATGGCCTCGAGGGCGACTGCCACGCGGCTGGCCGGTAATGTGAGCGGGAACACAGTGGCATCCCAGGTGGTGAATGCATTGGGATTGCCGCCCAGGCGGGTCATGAGGGCCGAATACTCGCCTGGCGCTAGTTTGCTGCTGCCTTCGAAAAGTAGATGTTCCAGGGCGTGAGACAGGCCTGTGTGGCCTTGCGGTTCATAACTGGACCCAACGTGATACCAAAGCTGCACACTGACCAGCGGGGCGCGATGGTCTTCACGCAGGTAGATGCGCAAGCCGTTATCGAGGCTGAATGATTGCACCGTGCTCGCTGCTGCGGGCGGAGAGGAACGATCGGTCATGGTTGAAGTGCTCCTGCAAGAAGAGGGAGCAGCTTCAACCAGGGTGCGGATGGCTTGGCGGTAACTAAATACGCCAGCTTGCGGTTAGCCGGTCAGCCCCGCTGCCAGAGTGCGTAGTACACCTGGCCGGTTTTCTTCTCGCGGTGCAGGCGCCAGTTACCGGGAAGCTGCAAGGTCGACGGCGCGGTTTCGCTTTCGGTGTAGACCCAGGCCTGTTGATGTAGCCACTGGTTCTGCTCCAGCAGGTTGCAGGTGTTGGCCAGCAGGTCCTGATGGAACGGCGGATCGAGGAACACCACGTCGAACTGTTGCTTGGCCGGGTTCTGCAGGTAGCGCAGGGCATCGGTCTGCAGGATCTGCCCGCGTGGGCAGCGGAGGATTTCGAGGTTGTTCTTCAGGTTGGCGATGGCGGCCGGGTTGCTGTCCAGCGCCACGGCGTCCTCGGCCCCGCGGGACAAGGCTTCGAGCACCAGGGCGCCGCTACCGGTGAAGGCGTCGAGTACCCGGGCGCCTTCAATATAGGGCGCCAGCCAATTGAACAGGGTTTCGCGCACACGGTCGGGTGTTGGCCGCAGGCCTTCGCCGTCCGGCACCGCCAGGCGGCGGCTGCGCCACTCGCCAGCGATGATGCGCAGGTGGCCCTGGCCCTTGCTCTGGCCCGGTTGCGGGCGGGCGGGAGGGGTGGATCTCGGCATTAGTGCTCCGGTACCCCGAGCGCTTGCTCGGAGGGTTTGTCAGTAGGTGCTGGCAGCGGCTTTTGTGGCACTTTCGGGCCAACGGTGACCATCACCAGTTTATCCGCTGACAGGTGTTTGTTCATGGCTGCCCTGACCTGTTCGACGGTGAGCGCCTGGGACTGCTGCATGAAGTCCTCCAGCCAGGTCAGCGGCAGGTTGTAGAAACCAATGGCACCCAGCTGGCCGACGATGCTGGCATTGCTGGCATTGGACAGCGGGAAGCTGCCGGCCAGCTCGCGCTTGGCGTCGTCCAGCTCCTGCTGGGTGGGGCCGGTCTTGAGGTATTCGGTGAGAATGCCTTGCACCAGCTTGAGCGTACCCTCGCTGAGCTCGGCACGGGTTTGCAGGTTGATCATGAATGGCCCGCGGACCTGCATCGGGCTGAACGCCGAGTATACCCCGTAGGTCAGGCCGCGCTTTTCACGCACCTCGCTCATCAGCCGGGTACCGAAGGCCCCACCACCGAGGATCTGGTTGCCCAGCGACAGCGCTGGCCAGTCCGGGTCCTGGCGGTCTATACCGAGTGTCGCCAGCATCAGGTGGGTTTGCGTAGTCGGGAAGTCAATGTGGTTCAGGGTTGCATGCGTTTCAGTGGGTTGGGGCGGTGCTGGCAGCGCCGGGCCCCTGGGCAGGCCTGCGGACACTTGGGCAGCGATGCTTTCGGCTTCGGCGCGGCTGAGGTCGCCGACCAGGGCGATGACCGCATTGCCGCCGGTGTAGGCCTTGGCATGGAAGGCACGCAATTGTGCCAAGCTTATGCCCTTGATGCCTTCGGCAGTGCCGTCGCTTGGGTGGGCATAGGGATGCTCGCCGTAAAGGTTGGCGAACAGCGCCTTGCCAGCGATCTTGCCGGGGTTCTGCTTGTCGTATTCGAAGCCGGCCAGCATCTGGTTCTTGATGCGCTTGAGCGCATCTTCCGGGAAGGTCGGTTTGCCGGCCACCTCGGTAAACAGCTTCAAGGCCGGTTCACGCTTGTCCTTGGCGCTGAGGCTGCGCAGCGAAGCCACCGCCATGTCGCGGTAGGAGCCGTTGCCAAAGTCTGCGCCCAGGCTTTCGAAGCCTTCGGCAATCGCTGTCACGTCCTTGCCGGCCACGCCTTCGTTGAGCATGGCGTTGGTCAGGGCGGCCAGGCCTGGCACGCCGCCATCCTGACTGCTGCCGGCGGCGAAGGTGACACGCAGGTCGAACATCGGCAGCTCGCGGGCTTCGACGAACAGCACCCGCGCGCCTTCGGCGGTGTTCCAGTGCTGGATGTTCAGCTGGCGCCGGCTGGGTGCCTTGCCATCCAGCTCGGCCAGCGACTGCAGGGTGTTGGCCGGGCGTGCGGCGTTGCTTTCGGCCTTGGCGAGGTCGTCGGCCATGGCCGGGCCGGCCAGCACGGCCGCCAGCGCCAGGGCACGGATGCCGGTGGTCAGCAGGGTTGGGCGCGGGGCGCGGCGGTCACTCATTAGCGGACTCCTCGGGCAATACATGGGCAACGCTCAGGCGTTCGCGGGTGAAGTAGCTGCGCGCTGCGTTCTGGATGTCTTGCGGAGTAACGCGCTCGAGTTCGTCCAGTTCGCTGTCGATCAGCTTCCAGGACAGCCCGACGGTTTCCAGCTGGCCGATGGTGGTGGCCTGGCTGCTGATGGAATCACGGTCGTAGACCAGGCCGGCGATGACCTGGGCGCGCACGCGCTCGAGTTCCTCGGTGCTGGGTGGGGTGGTCTTGAGCTCATCCAGCAGCTGCCAGATGCCCTGTTCCACGTCCGCCAGGGACTTGTGCTTCTGCACGTTCGGTGTGGCCGAAACCAGGAATAGGCTGTCGCCGCGGGTGAAGGCGTTGTAGCTGGACGAAGCGCCGGCCACCAGTTCCTGGCCACGCTCCAGGCGCGCCGGCATGCGCGCGCTGTAGCCGCCGTCGAGCAGCGCCGAGATCAGGCGCAGGGAATGCACCGTGCGCGGGTCCTTGGCTGTGGCCAGGCCGGGGACGTTGAAACCGTAGATCAAGCTGGGCAGTTGGGTGCGTACGTGCAGGGTCAGCTGGCGCTGGCCGGGTTCGGCCAGTTCCAGGGGCAACTTGGCCGCCGGCACGGCACGCCTGGGGATGCTGCCGAAGTACTTCTGCGCCAGGCCCTTGACCTCGTCGACAGTGACGTCGCCCACGACGACCAGGGTGGCATTGTTGGGGGCGTACCAGGATTCATACCAGTGGCGCAGCTCCTCGACCTTCATACGCTCGAGGTCGGCCATCCAGCCGATGGTCGGCGTGTGATAGCCGCTGGCCGGGTAGGCCATGGCGCGGAACAGTTCGAATGCCTTGGCGTTGGGCTGGTCGTCGGTGCGCAGGCGGCGTTCTTCCTTGATTACCTCGATTTCGCGGCTGAACTCGTCGGCAGGCAGGCGCAGGCTGGCCAGGCGGTCGGCCTCCAGCTCCAGGGCCACCGGCAGGCGGTCACGGGCCAGCACCTGGTAATAGGCGGTGTAGTCATCGCTGGTGAAGGCGTTTTCCTCGGCACCGATGTCGCGCAGGATGCGCGATGCCTCGCCAGGACCAACCTTGGCGCTGCCTTTGAACATCATGTGTTCCAGCGCGTGGGACAAGCCGGTCTGGCCCGGGGTTTCGTAGCTGGAGCCAACCTTGTACCAGATCTGCGAGACGGCCACCGGGGCGCGATGGTCTTCGCGCACGACCACTTTCAGGCCGTTGTCGAGGATGAACTCGTGGGTGGGTTGCACATCGGCGGCAAAGGCTGCGAGCGGCAGGCAGAGCGTGCCGAGCAACAGGCCTGCGGCACGGCGGGCTAGAGCATTCATACGGTGTTTAACCTGTTCGGCGGCCCGCTGGGTTTAGCGTCGGCGGGCCAGGAGGTGCTAGGATACTGATCCGGTTGCCTGGCGACCATGCCTGTCGCCGTTCTGGCCCACAGGACATCAAGACAAAACGTTGCGCATGAACCAGCCGGCTTCAAGATAGTCTGTTCTGCGTAGAGAGAATTCCCGATGCGCCGTAGCTGGCCCATCGCTACCCTGAGATAGCCGTCTTCCATGTTTGGTTCCAACGACGACAAAAAAGCACCGGCCGAGGCTGGTGAGAAGAAAGGCCTGTTCAGCTGGTTTCGCAAGAAGCCGCAGCAACCCGTGGGGGCGGGCTCGCCCGCGAATGAAACCCACGCCGTCGAGCAGCCTGCTGCCGCTCCGGTAGAGGCCCCTGCCGCCGAAGCGCCGCTGGCCACAGAGCCCGCTCAGGCCGCTGCGGCCCCAGTGCCGGTCGAGCCGCAGCAGGTCGCCGAAGCAGCCCAACCCCCGGTAGCCCAGGCGCCGGCACCCGAACCGGTCGCCTCCCAGCCATTGCAGGCCCCCGCGCCGGAGCCGGTCGCTTCCCAGCCACTGGTTGCACCAACGCCGCAGCCGGTTGCGTCGGTACCCTTGCAGGCGGCTCCGGTCGAGCCTGCTGCGGCGGTGGAACCTGTCGCGCCGGTCAGCAACCTGGTATTGCCGGTTGCCGAAGAACCTGTGGCGTTGGTGCCGGACCTGGAGCCGAAGGCCCCGCCTGCCATCCCGGAACGCCCTGCGCCAGAACCCTCCGCTCCTGTGGCTGCGGCCGCAGCGCCGGTCGAACCTGCACCTGCACCGACCGAGCAGGCCAAGCCCGGCTTCTTCGCACGCCTCAAGCAGGGCCTGTCGAAGACCAGCGCCAGCATCGGCGAGGGCATGGCCAGCCTGTTCCTGGGCAAGAAGGTCATCGATGACGACCTGCTCGACGAAATCGAAACCCGCCTGCTGACTGCCGACGTCGGCGTGGAAGCGACCTCGACCATCGTCCAGAACCTGACCCAGAAGGTCGCCCGCAAGCAGCTGGCCGATGCCGATGCCCTGTACAAGTCGCTGCAGGAAGAACTTGCTGCGCTGTTGCGCCCGGTAGAACAGCCGCTGGTGGTCCAGGCGCAGAACAAGCCCTACGTGATTCTGGTGGTTGGCGTGAACGGCGCCGGCAAGACCACCACGATCGGCAAACTGGCGAAGAAACTGCAGCTTGAAGGCAAGAAAGTGATGCTGGCCGCCGGCGACACCTTCCGTGCCGCAGCGGTCGAGCAGTTGCAGGTGTGGGGCGAGCGCAACCAGATCCCGGTAATCGCCCAGCACACCGGGGCCGACTCTGCCTCGGTGATCTTCGACGCCGTGCAGGCCGCCAAGGCCCGTGGCGTCGACGTGCTGATCGCTGACACTGCCGGCCGCCTGCATACCAAAGACAACCTGATGGAAGAACTGAAGAAGGTCCGTCGGGTTATCGGCAAGCTCGATGCCGAAGCGCCGCACGAGGTGCTGCTGGTGCTGGATGCCGGCACCGGCCAGAACGCCATCAGCCAGGCCAAGTATTTCAACCAGAGCGTCGAACTGACCGGCCTGGCCTTGACCAAGCTGGACGGCACTGCCAAGGGCGGGGTGATCTTCGCCCTGGCCAAGCAGTTCAAGCTGCCGATCCGTTTCATCGGTGTCGGTGAAGGCATCGACGACCTGCGCACCTTCGAAGCCGAGCCGTTCGTCAAGGCTCTGTTCGCCGAGCGAGACTGACCATGATCAGATTCGAACAGGTTGCCAAGCGTTATCCCAATGGTCATGTGGGTTTGCATGAGCTGAGTT